>JANXXM010000146.1 GCA_025350645.1 Ferruginibacter sp. | reverse complement strand
TTGCCTTTTTCATTTATTTCATCTCCAATAATATCTTTTAAAACGTCAAGTATTTTTATGAAATTTGTACGGATGTTGTGCATGTTATTTTAGATAGTTTAGTCACTTACTAAGACAACTGCATTACATCTTTTGTCCCACCTTTTTTAAAAAATAACTCCGCCAACGGGTTAATGTGATTATTATTTTAATAATTTAATCCCATTCCTTCTCTTACCATCTTCATGGTTGTTAATGCACTTTCATTTGCTTTTTCTGCTCCCCTTTTCATTATTTTTTTTATTTCTTCTTCGTTGTTTATTATTGCGAATGCCTTTTCTCTTATTGGTGTAATAAAGTTCACCATATCTTCCGCAAGGTCTTTTTTCATATCGCCATATCGTATGCTGGCATTATTAAAATCACTTTCGTATTTATCTGTTTTTTCCTTTGTACTCACGAGTTTCATTAAAGAAAAAATATTATCAATATAGTCTGGCTTTGTGCTGTTTTTTTCAACCGGCCCATTATCTGTAATTGCTTTCATTATTTTTTTGCGAATGGTTACATCATCATCTGCGAGATAAAGAGTAGCTGCCTGGTTTTCGCTTTTGCTCATTTTGCCTGTATTATCCAGCGAAGGTACTTTTACCAGATCGTCATTATAATTAAATGCGTGCGGCTCGGGGAAAACATTGCCATAGCGATGATTAAAACGATTGGCAAATGTTCGGGCCATTTCCAAATGTTGTTCCTGATCTTTACCCACAGGTACATAACTTGCCCGGTGTATTAAAATATCTGCCGCCTGCAACACAGGGTAGGTAAGCAACCCGGCATTTATATTATCCGGATTTTGACGAGCCTTATCTTTAAAAGTTACTGTTTTTTCCAGTTCTCCTTTATACGCCAGCATGTTGAGGTAAAGATATAATTCTGACGTTTCTCTTACGTGGCTCTGGCAATAGAATGCGGCCTTATCAGAATCTAAACCGCAGGCAATATTTTCTGCAATTACCCTATACACATTCTGTTTTAACTGTTTGGTGTCCGGGTGTGTAGTAAGCGAATGAAGATCTGCCACCATAAAATAACATTCGAACTCCTCCTGCATTTTTATATAGTTGCGTATAGCACCAAAATAATTTCCCAGGTGTAAAAAACCTGTTGGTCTAATGCCACTCATCACTATTTTTTTTGTGATAGCCGTAGCTGGTATTGTATTGTTCATACTTGCTAAAATAGTTGGCGAAGATAAGAAATTGCATATTCGCTCAATCTTGTTACAACACAAACTTTAAAAAATAAGGAGGCAAATTAATTTTAAAATGAAAAATCTCTTTAATGATATCATCCTTTAAAATACAAAATATAAAGTGTACAAAAACTTTTACAGCCAGTCTGCTGCATTAAAACTTGATATTTGCCAGATATATAAATTTAGCCATTGCATTAGGCTAAACCCATATTTTTGTATTATGGAAGTAAATGATGCACTTGTAGATAAACTTGCTCACCTTAGCAAACTGCGATTTAACGAGGATGAAAAACAAACCATAAAAAAAGACCTGCAGAATATGCTTACAATGATAGATAAAATGAATGAATTGAATACCGATGGCGTAGCACCGATGCTGCACATGACGGACAATGAAAATATTTTTAGAGAAGATGAAATAAAAGGCAATATAAGTAATGAAGATGCGCTAAAAAATGCTGCTGTAAAAGAGGCTCCATTTTTCATTGTACCTAAGGTTATAAAAAAATAATGAAGGTGCGTTACCTTAGATTTTACCGGCTTAATATATTTTTTGAAAAAGCTATCATATAAAACTTTAACTGCCCGCAATGGATAATATTATTTTACAACTGGAAAAAATTGAGAAGAGTTACTTTCTTGGAAAGGAACCATTGCCGGTACTAAAAGGAATTACACTCAATATTTCTACAAACGATTATGTAGCATTAATGGGCCCCAGTGGCAGCGGCAAATCTACCTTAATGAATATATTGGGTTGCCTGGATTCTCCTACTGCAGGAAGATATGTTTTAAATGGAAAAGATGTGAGCCGTATGGCTGATGATGAGCTTGCAGAAGTAAGAAACAAAGAAATAGGATTTGTGTTTCAGCAATTTAATTTATTGCCCAGGCTTACGGCTGCGGAAAACGTAGCGCTGCCATTAATATATGCAGGCATAAGTAAAAATGAAAGAATTGAAAGAGCAGAAATGGTATTAACAAAAGTAAAGCTGGAGGATAGAATGCACCACAAACCCAATGAACTTAGCGGCGGCCAATGCCAGCGTGTGGCTATTGCCAGAGCTTTAATAAATGACCCTTCTATTATACTTGCAGATGAACCTACCGGTAACCTGGATTCTAAAACAAGCTATGAAATTATGGATATTCTCGGTAAGCTGCATGCGGATGGAAATACGATTGTATTGGTAACACATGAGGAAGATATTGCCGGTTTTGCAAAAAGAGTTATACGCCTCAAAGATGGATTAATAGCATCCGATAAACAAAATATGGAAAAAATTATTGCACATTAATACTAAAATATGGCTTTTAAAATTTATACCAAAACCGGCGATCTGGGCAAAACAAGCCTCATTGGTGGTACCAAAGTATATAAGAGTAATATCCGAATAGAAAGTTATGGCACTGTAGATGAATTAAATTCTTACATTGGATTGTGTAATGACATGGTAACGGACAGCGATACCAACTTGTTATTAAAAGAAATACAGGACAGGCTTTTCACCGTAGGCTCATCCCTTGCTGTGGATCCGGATAAAGAGCCATTAATGAAAATCCCAGATCTTAAAGAAGATGATGTTGTATTATTGGAAACTGAGATAGACAGGATGATGGAAATATTACCTGCTATGAAATCGTTTATTTTACCCGGTGGGCACAGTACAATTTCTACCCTACACATAGCAAGGTGTGTATGCAGGCGTGCAGAGAGATTATGCGTGCACATGCAGGAGGAAAATATTTTTGTAGATCCACTCGTTATTAAATACCTCAACCGGCTTAGCGATTATCTTTTTGTACTAAGCAGGTACATTGGGCATTTACTCCATGTGCCAGAAGTACCCTGGCTGCCGAGGGTAAAAAAATAAATATTATTTATTATCGGGTGGAAAAGCACCCTGTGGTTGTGTAGGATTTTTTTCATTATACCCTTTCTTCACTGCATCATCATTTACCGTTTGCTTTTTAAGGTCGGCTATTTTTTCTTTTGAATTTTTATCAGATTTTACAGGAACTTGTTTTTCTTTCATACTATTTTTTTATAAAAAGCTAAAAAAATTATGCCAGTTTTTTTTTCTGAAAAAATAAAAATGTTACGCTTCAATATTTACACGATGGCTATAATTTTAAATAATAATCTGCCATCAATTCTTTAAAAGCTGCTGAGTATTCATTTGCATTATTGTTAATAAATAGGTTTGTTTGTATAGTAATTGATTCTTGTTTACCTATAAAAAATATTACTCTAAAAAAAGGATGAGCAAATGAATGGGCAATATTTAATTGTTCTTCTACAAACAAACCAGTATTTTGTATTATTTTTTTAAATACTTCTATACGGCTGTACGGTAGTAACACTGCGGCTTTACCAGCATGCTGTATATTATTTTTGAGTGCCAGGGCAAGTTGCTCATAACTAAGTTCTGTGGCATGCATAGCTATATTTTTATCTTCATCTCTGGTTTTTAAATCATGCGTATAAAATGGCGGGTTGCAAATAATAAGATCGTATTTATCTGGCGCCCTAAAACTATTTATGCTGGTATGGTGAATATGAATATTATTTTTCCAGGGAGATAAAGAAAAATTATAGCTGGCCTGTAAAAAAGCAGCTTCATTTATTTCTACTGCATCTATAGCTGCTCTTGTTTTTTGAGCGAGCATTAAACAGAGCAATCCTGTACCACAGCCAATATCTAAAATATTTTGGGGAATATTTTTTTTGCTTTGTATTTTTTCTGCAACCCATGCACCCAGTATGCAAGCATCTGTACATACTTTCATGGCACATTTATCTTGGTGGATAATAAACTGTTTAAATTGAAACCATGTATTCAAAAAGAGCGCATTTATGTAAAAATGTATGTTTAAAAAGAAGCCTTTGCGCTTGGTACTACATCTATTGTAGAAAACTGATTCTCTAAAAATTTATAGTAAGCGGTAATAGCAATCATAGCCGCATTATCTGTACAATATTCAAATGCAGGAATAAATGTTTTCCATCCGCTATGCAGCCCTTCTTTTAGCAAAGCCTTACGCAGCCCACTGTTTGCACTTACACCACCGGCAATGCACACATTTATTATCCCCGTTTGAAACACTGCTTTTTTTAATTTATTTATTAAAATACTTACGATACGGTCCTGTACAGATGCGCAAATATCTGCAAGATTTTCTTCAATAAATTTTTGCCTTTGTTCTGTAGTTACCGTTAGTTCTTGTTTATAAACATTAGCTGTACCTGCATTTCCTAAAAAATAAAGTATAGCTGTTTTAAGACCAGAAAAGCTAAAATTCAATCCTTCAATCCTTGGTTCAGGAAAAGAATATATGGCTTGCCCCTGTTGTGCATATTTATCTATGAGTGGCCCGCCCGGGTAAGGGAGTCCAAGCAACTTTGCAGTTTTGTCAAAGGCTTCACCGGCTGCATCATCAATAGTTTCTCCAATAACTTTCATTTGCGTTGGGCTTGTACATTGCACTATTTGTGTATGACCGCCACTTACAGTTAAACACAAAAAAGGAAATTGCGGAATATCATCACCAATAAGATTTGCCAGTACATGTGCCTGCATGTGATGTACTGCTATTAAAGGCTTATCCAGTGCAATGGCTAATGATTTTGCAAA
This sequence comes from Ferruginibacter sp., assembly GCA_025350645.1. Lineage (GTDB taxonomy): Bacteria > Bacteroidota > Bacteroidia > Chitinophagales > Chitinophagaceae > Ferruginibacter. Next base: position 58,198 of record JANXXM010000146.1, on the reverse strand, counting down.
TTGCGCCCCCACAAGTAAAGCACCTATAAGCCCTGGTGCCTGTGTAAAAGCAATACCATCCACCTCATTCATACTGCAACTTGCTTTTTTTAATGCAGCATCTACTACAGGTACAATATTTTCCATGTGTGCCCTGCTAGCAAGCTCTGGCACTACTCCGCCATATTGCTCATGTATTTTTTGTGTAGCAATAATATTACTTAAAATTTTTCCATCCCTGCAAACAGCGGCAGCCGTTTCATCGCAGGATGATTCTATGGCGAGTATCGTTACAGAAGATTTTAAATTAGAAACATCTAACACTAGTGAAATTTTTTGTGAAATTTTTATACGATTTTTATGAGGTCCTTTAAATTCTATTTTTTTTTAAAAGAATTTTTAAATTAACTTCTTATCGCTACTACAGGGTCCATTTTCGCAGCTCTTCTTGCAGGTATTAAACCTGCTAAAACGCCTACCACCACACATATTATTACCGTAGCAATAAGTTGAGATATGGAAATAAAAATAGGAAAGTCCAAAACTTTAGAACTGATGATGGTGCCTACCCACACCAAAAATAATCCTATAGCACCACCTACTATACACATAAATACCGCTTCCATTAAAAATTCAAAAAGTATAGAAGAACTTTTTGCACCTATTGCTTTTTTTAAGCCGATTACAGATGTTCTTTCTTTTACTGTTACAAACATAATGTTTGCAATACCAAATAAACCTACTATTAAACTGATGCCCCCTATAAATGCACCAATAACCCTAAAGGTTACAAAAAATCCGGAGATGGCTTTGCTGAATGCTTCTACACTGTTTAATGAAAAATTATCTTCCTGTGTAGGACTTAATTTTCTTACCTGCCTCATTATGCCACGCAGTTCCTGGTACAGCGCATCAGTGCTCACGTTGGGTTTTCCCTTTGCTATTAAAATAGGGTTGCTATTTTTTTCATCAAAAATAGTACGGCAATATTTATAAGGTATCATAATACAATTATCATAATCCCACCCAATATTATTTTTACCTACTTTTTTTATGATACCTACAATGGTTATTTTTCTTCCTTTAAGATCTACCTGTTTTCCCATTGCCCGCTCTGCTGTTCCAAAAAGATTTTCTGCGTTATCAAAACCTATTATACAAATATTTGTACCGCTATTAAATTCCGAACTGGAAAAATATCTTCCACTTTCAAAAGTAATGGGCTGTATATCGGTTTGTGCTTCGTTAATACCATATACAATAGCATTTTGCAATACATCGCTACCATGTGCTACATTACCGCCTGTTTGCATCAAAAAAGTAATATCCTGTGTAAGTTCAGATCTTTCTTTTATCATTGCAGCTTCTTCATATTTCATTACAGGTCTTGCACGTAGTTTCCAAAAAGGTTTATCCGGCCCACCGCTATAATCCCATTTATCTATGTAAATAGTATTGCTGCCCAAGCTGCTTACCTCATTTTGTATATTTTGTTCCAGGCTATTTACTGCCACCAATACCCCAATAATACAAAGAATACCAAAAGCCACACCAGTAAGACTGAGCGCTGTTCTTACTTTATTTACTTTTAATTCCTGCAGTGTGAGCCGCAGAGAATTGCTCATAATACTTAATGCTTTTGACATTCAGTAAAGTTAATTCAAAAAGATGCAATGGCATCAGCCGTTCATGTAAACATTGTGCAGGCCAGCACTTAAATACTATTTGTTTTACGGCTGCATTAAAATAAAAATAGGATTTATTTTAATTTTATTGGGCAAGGTTCTATACTCCTTTATAGGGCAAAAAAAAGATATCTTTTGCTGATTTATCTACTACAAAAATTAAAAGAGGATTTAATATTAGCATCACAAGCACAAGATTTAATGTAATCCATCTCAGCAAAACATTTTACTAATTGCTATCGCCATTCATAAATAAAGTTTAAATCAGTAAAGTATTTTTCATTGATAAATAATTTGATCGCTCAGATGCTTCACATTAAATAGCAATGTTAAAAAAACATTATTGATAATTGTTTGAACCCCTAAATAGCAAATCAAATTTTTAATATTTTTCTTTTAGGCTGTAATATTATCCAGCCAGTCCGGGTTGCTCATTTGTTTTTGTATGCGTACAATATCTCCGGAAGTGGTTACCAGTAAATCATTACAGCGGTTATCGGCAAGGTCTTTTTGAAAGTTATTGCCGCTTTGCACAATATATTCTGCCATTTGTTCGCCAATAATTTTCATGAGGTCAAACTTGGTTACATCTGCCATATCAATATTTCCAAGTACTTCCTCATCCAAATCGTGCAACCATTTGGAGTTGTATTTATTTGGATCGAGTACATCTGTGTTGGGTAGTTTTTTTATTGCATCGGGATCCAGCGAAATCTGAAACCGTCGGAAATCAATTGTTTTGCTTACCATAGGAGACCGAAAGGTATTTACTTGCATGGCACTTGCATCCTGCCCGGTTTGCGTCATGAGCCAGTTAAGCCAGAATACAATATCTATACCATGAGGGTTTAGCGTTTGTGTGGGTTTTATAAACTGGCGAGAAATACCCGTACCAAAACTAAACAGGGTAAGCTCCGTAAGTTTATAGGCAGATAGTGTGGCATCTTTATCTTTGCGGCTATACGAAACAGCTTCCATAAAAGCTGCAAGAGATGGATTATTATACGTCGTAGTACCACCATCTACAAATCTTTCCAATGGGTAAAAATAAGTAGGTGCACTCATGGTAGCTTCCATTACAGAGCGTAGCAGCACATCTTTATACGTGCCATAATAGGTATCATCATCCTGTTTAAAACAGGTGAAAAAGGTTTCTTCTGCTGCAGAAATATCCTGTGCAGTTATGAGCAAATCTATATCCTGCAGGGTACATGCTTTTTCTATGCTGATATTGCTTACTACTTTTTTTAAAAGCGTTCTGTATTTATGTTTTGAAAAGGCGGGCGGGTTTATAAAACGCTGCCCCAAAAACCGTACATCAAAAACTTCTGTTACAAGGTCTATGTACATTTTTTCTATTTCGGTGGCGGTATAACCTGTGGTAATAAGCCCTGCAATAATACCACCTGTAGATGTGCCAGCTACCATATCAAACAATTGGTAACAGGGAATACCTGCTGTTTCTTCCAACTTTTTTAACAACTGTATAGTAAGTATACCCCGCATACCTCCGCCATCCAAGCATAGAATGAGCCGCCTTTCCAGGTCTATATGTAGTTTTTCAAAAGCTTGTTTTCTTGCAGCATTCATGCCAACGCCATTTAATTTTGCCATGTTGTTTGGTTAAAATTTTTTAAATAATAATATTGTCTTTTAAAATAATGATTCAAAAAAATAATTCTTATACCTCTAAAAAATGTGCTTTAAAAAAATAATTATGCTGCGCCATTTAAACATCTTTTATACCCAAAGCTGCAAATGTTTCGGGGCCTACCACCCCGTCTGCTGTCAGCCTCTTTTTTGCTTGAAATTTTTTTATGACATTAAAAGTACCGCTGCCAAATACACCATCTTCTGCAACTGTTTTTTTTGCAGCCTTACCATTAAGTGCTTTTTGTATAAGCAATACTGCTGCACCGCTATCCCCCTTTTTTATGAAAGAGCCGCTGGTAAAGCGTTTTACCGGTACCGGGGATAATGAAGTTTCTTCTTCCATCATTCCCAAAACTACAGGGGTTACAATACCGGTTTGGTCAAGACTGTGTTTTTGCTGAAATTCTTTTACAATATTTTCTGTAGCTGTACTAAAAATACCATCCACAACAATATTAAAATGAAGATCGTAAAATAGTTTTTGTATGCTGGTAACATCAGCCCCCGAGTCGCCCTTTTTTATAACGTCATCGTTAGTTATATTGGCTACACTATTTGCATCCAGCGCAAGCGGTACGGCAAAAGCTTTTACCAATGCAGCGCTTCTTTGCCGCAGCATTACCTGCCCGCCATCGCTGTCGTTTCCCTGTGCCGTATTTCCTTCCCATGCACTAAATTTTGTCTTGGCGGCATCCAGCCAGGCTGCAAATATTCCTGTATGATCGCAGTGGCCATCACCCGTCCAGTCATACAAAACAATATCCCCCGGCTGCGGGTTTTTTGTGAGCCGATTTTTACTCTTCCAAAAATTATATCCTGACTGGCAAGACTGGTACCCGTTTGCGCTGTCAATTTTTTCTAAAGGGTTACCGGCGTTGTTATATACCCAGCTCACAAAAATAGCACACCATTTTTCTCCGTTTAGTCCGTACCATTCACCATACTTTGTTTTATTAGAATTTGCGGGAGATTCTTTTACGCCGTTTTCTGCAGCGGCGGTAGTAATTATTGTTTTGCGTGACATAAAATTTTATTTTATTCATAATCTTTTTTAAAACGATACTGTTTTTTAAACGATGGCAGGGATAAAAGATTATCTCTTTTACTCCAGTCTGGCCGGGTTCTAATGTAGTGCCGCTCTATCATTACTTCGCTTCTGGTACCGTCATCACCATTTACAAAAAAACGATTGTTATTAAATAGTATGAGATCAATCACTTCTCCCCGTGCCAGCCAGTAAGTGCGGCCGGCATCTTCTACTTTCACTTTGTCTATGTAGTGAATGAGTAGAGATTTACTGTATATTTTTCGCACCGCTACAATATTTAAGGAAGCATTTTTGGGTGGGTTTACAGGCAGCACACGTAGTAATTGTTTTCATCGTAATAAATTTTATTGGTTAAAGTTGTTATATGGTTTCAGCAATGCTGTTTTACTATTTTCAGGTATCCGTTTTTTGGGCATCTTTTATTTTTTTTCTTACAAAAAGGCCAGCAAAAAAAGTAATGATAGCCGTTATGATAGCCCAGTTTGATTTTACAAAATCCCATATTTGAGCAAATACAAAAGATGCGGAAATTTGTACTTTAAATTTCCTTGAAAAAACAGCATTTTCTTCCAGCAGCGTTTCTTTACCATTGGTTATGCTTACCTGCGATACTTTTAAAATGAGATAACGGGTGCCGGATTTTAATGGCGTTACTATCCAAAACCACTCTGCATATTTTTTTGATGGAATGCTGTGTATACTGTCTTTTGCAACAATAATAAAATCTCCTTCTTTTCCTGCAACCAGGTTTACTTTCATTTTTTCCATTACATCTATATGAGCCATACCGAAACTTTTTTTAGCAGTATCCATTTCACTTTTCGCAATTTGTTCGTTTGTATTGGTGGCAATACGTACCTGCACAAAAGACTCTTCAAGGGTTTTCATGTTTTCTGGCAATTGCCATATTACTATACCTGCTTTGTTTAGCTGAGCTATATTTATTACAGGCACAGTATCTTCCGCAACTTTTATTATGCTCTTTGCAGTACTATCATGTACAATAATTTTTCTTATACCGCTTGTATCTATTAAAGTGCGTATAGATTGTATTGTATGATGCGAAGAAGTTTCGCCAGGCGCTGGCTTACGAGAAGTATGAATGGTATCTACATTCGTGTCATCGGGAGATATTACAGGCGGCGGAGCTGGCGGCGGCCCAGCACTTTTACCAGATGAATCTGTTGCAAGAGTCGTATTTTGATCCGGTGCTATTTCAGCATTATTGCAGGATTCAAATAGCAAAAACAATATTAAAAAAATACAGGTAAGCAGTTTAATTTTCATACATATTTTTTGTTGTTTTAATGTAAAAATTTCTTCAAATACACCGGAGAATTGTTGCTATAATCTTGTATACTATTATAAATAAATCTAAAACAAGGCATACCTTTTTACGGCATTTTTAAATACAAAGCGGAGTGGCTGGAGGAGCTAAAAATCAGCAGCGTATTGGCTAATAGGAAAAAACTACGTTAGTAATAATACCATGGTAACCTAAATTAAAATACGATAGTGACCTAAGGCTAGGAGTAAGCAGGGCAGATATTTTGCAGGATTGAATTTGTATAAATCAAATGTAAAACTATTTATAATAAATACAACTACCCTTTTTAGGGGATGTGTTATTTTGTACAAATAAATTATTCTACTTTAAAAAGGGATTAAAAAGGATCTTGTATAAAAAAAGAATTACTGTAATTGATATTCATTTTTTATATCCTTAATCTATAATTCTTTTTGTTTTAATTTCTGCGTTTTAAGAAATTTAACCTCCTGTAATCATTTGCGGTACTACCAGTTTATACATTAACAGCGCAATATTTAAATTTCATAATCCAACAATCTGCTTTAAATTGAGATCACTAAACATTTTTGCATGAACAGAAGAAATTTTTTACGTAATGGTTCTCTTGCCGGGCTGGCAGCAGGAAATATTTTCAATTTTCAAAATCATCAAAAAGCAATAGATATTATTGATGATAAAACTCAAAAATTTGCTGATGATTTTGAACTGAATGAAATAACCATAGATCAACTTCAGCAGCAAATGACTCTGGGAAAAATTACGGCAAAAAAAATTACAGAACTGTATCTCAAACGCATAAAAACCATTGATCAAAAGGGAATAAAATTAAATGCAGTGATAGAGGTAAACCCTGATGCAATAGCCATAGCAGAAGAAATGGATGCAGAACGAAAGGCCGGAAAAACACGTGGCCCGATGCATGGAATACCCATACTTATAAAAGATAATATTGACACCGGAGATAAAATGATGACTACTGCAGGAGCCGCAGCTATGGCAGGAAATTATGCTGCAGCAGATGCTTTTATAGTAAAACAACTAAGGGCTGCTGGTGCGGTTTTGCTGGGCAAAACAAACCTTAGCGAATGGGCAAATTTTAGATCAGAAAGATCTGTAAGTGGCTGGAGCAGCCGTGGCGGGCAAACAAAATGTCCATACGTTTTAAACAGAAATACATCAGGCTCCAGTGCAGGCACAGGTGCTGCTGTTGCTGCCAGCCTTTGTGCAGCAGGCATAGGTACAGAAACTAACGGCTCCATCGTTTCTCCCTCATCTGTAAACGGATTGGTGGGTATAAAACCTACGGTTGGTTTATTAAGCAGAACGGGTATCATCCCCATATCTGCCACGCAGGATACCGCTGGCCCAATGGCAAGAACGGTAAAAGATGCAGCTATTTTTTTAGCTGTGCTTGCAGGTGCAGATGCTGCCGATGAAGCCACAACAAGTAGTAAAAATAAAATAGTAAAAGACTATACTGCCACACTTTCCAAAAATGGTTTGCAAGGCAAACGTATTGGTATTGAGCAATCTTTTTTAAGAGGGCACGAAGCTGTTGTAGCATTATATAAAAATGCAATAGACGTTTTAAAAAAACAAGGTGCAATTTTGATAGATACAGATCTTATAAAAAACCTAACCACTATTAAAGGAGAGTATGATGTTTTGTTGTATGAATTTAAAGATGGACTAAATAAATATTTAGCCTCTGCCAAAGCACCTGTAAAAACGCTTGCTGAAGTAATTACTTTTAATAAAAAAAATGAGCGCACTGCAATGCCTTTTTTTAAACAGGAAATTCTGGAAAAAAGTGAAGCAAAAGGAAACCTGCAAACTAAAGAGTATACAGATGCACTGGCAAATATTTTATCTTCCAGAAAAATTATTGATGACCTTATGCAACAAAATAAATTAGATGTTATAGTTGCTGTAACCAATGGCCCTGCCTGTTGTATAGATCTTGTAAACGGAGATTATGATACAGGCTTTTCCTTCTCTACTCCGGCAGCAATTTCTGGTTATCCGCATATTACTGTTCCTATGGGGCAGGTAAATGATTTGCCTGTAGGCATTTCTTTTATGTCCGGTGCTTACCAGGAGCAAATAATTATTGAAATAGCTTATGCTTATGAGCAAGCAACCAAACACAGAAAAAGTCCTTTATTCAAAGAAAATATTAATCCCGGTTAAATATTCAGCAGGAATATTTTTGTTACAGAAAATCTAAAAATTACAATTGCAAATTTTTTGGTTATTTATTTGTTATAGGTTGTATTCTAAAAATAATGCAGTCAAAAAAAATGGTTGCAAAATTTTTCACCCTAAAAATAATCTATGAAAAAATTACAATTGCTTTTATTAATGCTGCTAGCCACAACTTACTCTTTTGCCCAGCAAAAAAATGTTGAAGACAAAGAAAATTTTTTTCGTTTTGGTGCCAAGGCTGGTGTAAACATTAATAAAATAAATGGCACTTCTTATAAAGATGGTTTTAATTACAATTTTCAGGGAGGCGTTTTCGCGCAGTTTAATATCAGCAGAAAAATAGGTATACAGCCAGAAGTAAGTTTTGTACAAACCCAATCAGAATTTACTGATGATCCAAATAATATTTATGATGACCTTTTTGGCGGAGGTACACAGCATAAAGCAAAACTGGATTATCTTGAAATTCCCTTGTTGCTTAATATAAATATTGGCCAGTCACAAAAAGTAAAATTACAACTCGGCCCTGCTTATGGCGGCTTGCTTAAACAAACAGTAGATAGCCTTAAAACAAATGCAAATATTTTTAAGAACGGAGAGTTTAGCGGCATAGGAGGTTTATGGATTCAACTCCCTTTTATAAATTTAAGTGCAAGGTATAAAATTGGTTTATCGCAGATAAATGATATTGATAACAGGCAAAAATGGCGGAATCAGGCTATCCAAATATCAGCCGGTATTACTTTTTAATTTTTTGTTTCACGCAACAAAGCCAGCTATATTTTTAGCTGGCTTTTATATTTGCAGTATATTGTATTTGTAATTAAATAACTATGCACCATCTTCGTACAGACGATCTCATCATTATTGATATAGAAACTGCTGCTGAACATCCTTCTTTTGAAAATATGAATGAAGAATGGCAGCATTTATGGGATGAAAAAACTGCTAAAGTAAGACCAGCCGACAGTAGCGCAGCGGAATTTTATCCTTTAAGAGCGGGGGTAATGGCCGAGTTTTCTAAAGTAGTTTGCATAAGTGTAGGTTATTTTATAAGAGAACAACATCTAAAAATAAGAGTAAAATCTTTTTACGGTGATGATGAAAATATTATTCTCACCGATTTTTTAGCCACCATAACAAAAATAGAAAGTTTTAATAAAAATTGGTGTTTTGCAGGGCATAATATAAAAGAGTTTGATATTCCCTTTATCTGCAGAAGGCTGGTGGTAAATGGCATCCGTGTTCCTGCTTACCTGGATTTTCAAAACATGAAGCCCTGGGAAACAAACATTGTAGATACCTTTCAATACTGGCGTTTTGGCGATTATAAAAATTACACCTCACTAAAACTGCTGGCTGCCACAATGGGTATTCCTTCGCCAAAAGATGATATTGATGGAAGCATGGTAGGAGAACTATTTTGGACAGGCAACCCAGAACAGCGAAAAATAAATATTAAGAGAATAGCAGTTTATTGCCAAAAGGATGTAGTCACCACTGCAAATATTATTCTAAGATTTAAAAATATGCCCGCTGTTCACCCTGATGATGTGGAAATAGTGGAAAATTAATATGATGATAATACAACAATAATATCTGCTTACCGTTTAGTATACAATGGTATATTACCAGCTATCTTTACAAAAAATATTTGCAATGGCTATAAATTTATCTGAACAGGCTCCGGACTTTACATTATTTAACTCAGAAAAAACACCCGTACAACTCGCCAGTTTTAAAGGAAATAAAAATGTATTGCTGTTGTTTTTTCCTATGGCATTTACAGGCACGTGTACAGTAGAGCTTTGTAGCATAAGAGATGATATTGCCCGTTATAACGATGCCAATGCACAAGTACTGGGCATTTCTGTAGATTCTGTTTTCACTTTAGAAAAATATAAAGAAGAACAACAGTATAATTTTCCTTTGCTCAGCGATTTTAATAAAGAAGTTTCTGCCGCTTATGATTGCATTTATGAAAGTTTTACAGGTATGAATATGAAAGGTGTGAGCAAGAGAGCAGCTTTTGTGATTGATAAAGAAGGTATAATCAGGTATAAAGAAGTTTTAGAGAATGCGGGAGATATTCCCAATTTCAGTGCTGTTATCAGCATACTTGATTCGCTTAAATAGAAGGAAAATATTTTTTAAAATATCAGGTTATTGTTACATAAATTATAACGTATTTTTTTACGTATTTTTAAATCAAATTGCTACTTTTACATAGTTGAAAAAACATTTTTTTATACTAATAGTTTTAATTGGAATAACTTTTACATCTTTTGCTCAAAACAAGTCTGCCGCTGATAATGCAGGTGTACAAGCTAAGTTTATAAGATCCTATCCCAATCCCGCAAATGCTGTGGTAAATTTTGAATTTCAAAAACCCAACAGCAGGCTTTATTCTATGCAAATACTCAATTCGATTGGTAAAAGCGTATATGAAGCAAAAAATCTCCCCTCTATTCTTACAATAGATATTAAGAATGAAAAATTTTACAGAGGTATCTACATTTATCAGTTGGTTGATAAAAACGGGATAGTTGTAGAATCCGGCAAATTCCTGGTAATTAATTAATATAACTTTTTTGGTGTCAATTTGACTGATAACCTGCATTGGCAAAATGTTTGACTGTTGTACATTTGCACACATTTTAAAAGGAATATACTATGCAGGATAACAATATACCCATAAGCAAAGAGCAAGTAAATACAAACGAAGAACCTATGAACATTAATGCAGATGCAGATGTACCCGGTAATACTCATTTAAGTAATCCTGATGCAGACGTGGAAATAGAAACAGACAAACTTGAAGCTGAGATACAAGAGCAAAAAGATAAATACCTAAGACTCTTTGCAGAATTTGATAATTATAAACGCCGCACCGCAAGGGAAAGGATAGACCTTATGCAAACAGCAGCAAAAGATATGGCAGTAGCCTTGCTGGATGTGGCAGATGATATGGACAGGGCAGAAAAACAAATAGCGCAATCTGCCGATATACAGCAAGTGAAGGAAGGTGTACAATTGGTTTTTAATAAACTTAGATCTGTATTGCAGCAAAAAGGTATTGTAGCCATGCAAAGTATGGACACCGATTTTGATGTGGAAAAACATGAGGCAGTTACGGAAATAGCCGCAGGAGAAGAACGGGCAGGAAAAGTGGTAGATGAATTACAAAAAGGATATTACATGAACGAAAAGTTAATTCGATTTGCAAAAGTGGTGGTTGGTAAATAAAAAATAATAGGCATATTACGAAGCATTATGAAGAGAGATTATTACGAAATTTTAGGGGTGCAAAAAGGCGCATCAAAAGAAGAAATTAAAAAAGCTTATAGAAAGGTAGCTATGCAGCACCATCCGGATCGTAACCCCGGCGATAAAACATCGGAAGATAAATTTAAAGAAGCTGCAGAGGCTTATGAAATATTGAATGACGATGATAAAAAATCGCAGTACGATCGTTTTGGCCATAATGCATTTGCAGGTGGCAGGGGCGGTGGCAGCCAGGGTTTTGGCGGTATGAATATGGATGATATTTTTAGCCAGTTTGGAGATATATTTAGTGGTGGCGGAGACGAAGGCTTTGGTAGTTTTTTTGGCGGTGGCAGAAGTCGTGGCGGAAACAGCCGTGGCACCCGCGGCAGTAATCTAAGGGTAAAACTTAAACTTAATTTTGAAGAAATAGCAAACGGCGTTACCAAAACTATTAAGGTAAAAAAACATGTAAAATGTACCACCTGTAGCGGCAGTGGTGCTAAAGATAAAAATAGTGTGCAAACCTGCGGTACTTGTGGCGGCAGCGGGCAGGTAAGAAAAGTTCAAAATACTTTTTTGGGTCAGATGCAAACAGTAACTACCTGCCCTGCTTGTAGTGGCGACGGAACAACTATTACAGCCAAGTGTGCTGCATGTAAAGGAGAAGGAAGAGTTTATGGAGAAGAAACAGTAACCGTAGATATACCTGCAGGTGTGCAGGAAGGGATGCAGCTAAGCGTATCGGGCAAGGGTAATGCCGGAGAACGTGGCGGCAGTGCAGGAGATCTTATTGTACTTATAGAAGAAGAACTGCACCCGCAACTTACAAGAGAGGGTTTAAACGTTGGTTTCGACTTGCATATTTCTATACCAGACGCCGTTTTTGGTACACAGATAGAAGTACCAACAATAGATGGAAGGGCAAAAATAAAAGTACCACCTGGAACGCAGAGTGGCAAAATTTTCAGACTTAAAGGAAAAGGGTTTCCGCAGGTAAATGGGTATGAAAAAGGAGATCAACTTATACAGGTAAATATATGGACTCCCCAGCATGTAAGCACAGAAGAAAAAGCAATGCTCGAAAAAATGAGTGAATCAAAAAACTTTATACCCAGCCCGGAGAAAAATGACAAATCATTTTTTGATAAAGTAAGAGAAATGTTTAGTTAAAAAAAATACCAAATTATAAGTAATGCCCTGTAAACTTTGCAGGGCATTTTATTTACTACTTTTATAAAAGAAAAATGAATTTACTCATTTCCGTTTTCTTTTTTTAATTTGCTTTACACAGATTATGCTACAAAAATTAAAAATCCAGAACTATGCTATTATAGATGAACTGACGATCAGTTTTTCTAAAAAACTGAATATTATAACCGGGGAAACAGGCGCAGGAAAAAGTATTCTTATGGGTGCGCTGGATCTTATATTGGGGAAAAGAGCAGACACCGGAATTTTAAAAAATAAAGAAAAAAAATGTATTGTAGAAGGGTTTTTTAATATTACCAATAACGAAGAAGTAAAATCTTTTTTTGCAGATAATGATCTGGATATTGAAGAGGAAGTTTTAATTAGAAGAGAGATAGCCGTAAATGGTAAGAGCCGTAGTTTTATAAATGATACTCCTGTAAATCTTACACAACTAAAAGAACTTACTGGCAGCCTGGTGGATCTTCACCGCCAATTTGATACATTAGAAATTGGTAATGAAAATTTTCAACGAAAAGTTATAGATGCACTGGGCGAAAACGGTGACCTGCTACTGCAGTTAAAAACAATTTTTTTACAATACAGTACGGTTAAAAAAGAACTGGAAGAGCTGCGTATGCAACAGGCTAATGCAAATAAAGAAGCAGATTATAATACTTTTTTGCTGGAAGAATTTACAGATTTAAACCTCAAGGAAAACGAGCTGGAACAACTGGATGCAGCATTAAAATTATTAACAAATGCGGAAGCGGTAAAACAGCAGTTGGAAAATATTTATGGTCACATAAAAAATGGCGAAGAACCCGTTTCACAAACATTAAAAGTTTTTTCGCAAAAATTATTATCATTAAAAGAATATCATAAAGATATTGAGGATCTCCAAAAAAGATTGATAAGTGCACAGTTGGAAATACAAGATATAGCAGATGAATTGGAAAAAATAGATGAAGGAATATTATATGATTCAGAAAAAATAAACATAGTAAATGAACGATTATCTGCAGGGTATAAATTATTAAAAAAACATGGAGTGGGTACAACAACCCAGCTGTTGCAAATACAGAAATCATTGCAGCAAAAACTAGATGCTGTTTTTAATATTACTGCTGCAATAGAAAAAGCCGAAAAAGAATGTAATAAATATTTTGAAGAAGCAAGTAAACTTTCCGGCAAAATAAATAAAAATAGAATAGCACAAATTATTCCATTTGAACAAAATGTAAAAAAACTGCTTACCCAAATAGGCATGCCCAACGCCCAAATTAAAATAGATATAAAACCAGCAATATTATCTGCTAAAGGCAGCGATGAAATTACTTTTTTGTTTGATGCAAATAAAAGTAATCGTTTTGAGCCCTTGTATAAAGTAGCCAGTGGGGGAGAATTGAGTAGACTTATGCTCTCTGTAAAATCTTTAGTAGCGAAAAAATTAGCGCTTCCTGTATTAATATTTGATGAGATAGATACTGGCATAAGCGGCGAAGCAGCTAGGCAGGTAGGTATTATTATGAAAGCACTTGCTTCTTCGCATCAGGTAATTGCTATTACCCACCAGCCGCAAATTGCGGCAAAAGCTACCGCTCATTATTTTGTATATAAATCTATGGAAAATGATGCTGTTCAAACCTCTATCCGATTATTAAATGAAGATGAAAGAATGCTCACCATCGCAAAGATGCTAAGCGGAGAAAAACCAACTGCAGCCGCCCTGGAAAATGCAAAGGAAATGATGAATTAGACTACTCTTAAAAATACTATACATTTCATAAGCCGCTTCATCAATTTTTTATTATACCAAAGTATTTAATGATCAGGATACAATGGTGCTTTTAAATATTGAAGTCCCTCATTAAATTTTATAACCAGTTGCTGCAAATCTGCCTGTTCATTTAAAGGTAGTGTTACAGCTTTATCAAACACATCATGGTATGCAGCAATACCGCCTTTTGTATAAAAGAAAAATGATGGAACAGCTTTCTCCGTAAACCAGTAGTGGTCGCTGTTTGCAGCTTTTCCTCTGGCACTTATAACTGACACGTATTTTTGCTCATCATTAATTCTATTCATCAAGGCAAATTCTTTGGGAAACTCCGTAGCGTTTACAACGGTAATTCCGTCTATACCTGTACCAGCAAGATCTGTATTAGTAAGAAAACGAATATTTTTTAATGGAACAAGCGGATGTTCGGTATAATATTTTGACCCCAGTAGTCCGATTTCTTCTCCTGCAAACAGGATAAAACCAATAGAATATTTTTGTGGATGAGCAGTGTAATATTTTGAAAGACTCAGCAATAAAGCCACACCACTTGCATTATCATTTGCACCAGGAAAATAAGTTTCGTTACCCATGCCGCCAAGGTGGTCGTAATGTGCTGTAATGAAAATAAAAGAATCTGGTTTTTCATTTCCTTTTACCATTGCACAAATATTTGCTGCATCAAAATTTTCAATAAGTATTGCTTCTATATTTATTTTAATATTTTTGGGTATTTCGATAAAACGGTTTTTATCCAGATCAATTGCGGCAAATTCATTTTGTTCACTTGCTACATCCCACGTAAGTTTTGATTTTAATGAAACCAAAACTTTTCTATCATCGCTGATGTAAGAAGTGCTATCGTTTTTTTCCAATTTGCCTTTAGTTTTAATCGTTTTGCTACCGGCCCATACAATAAAATCTATACCCGGCACAAGTTTTTTATTGTTTATGGTAACCTCCATTTTACCGGGGAATGTATTTACATTGTACGAAAAATGCTGATGAAAGTTTTTTCCATCTAATGGTTTTAGGCCCTGTATCTTAAATTGGTCTGATAAAAAATCGGCAGCTTTTTTCATACCATCTTTTGTATAGCCACGCCCCCAAAATGCAGTACTGGTAAGGGTATCTACTATTTTTCTATTATAAGAAATATCTTGTGCATTTGCTTTAAAAAAAATTATAATACTAAAGAGTAAAAAAAATATTTTCATAAAAACTTTTTATAAATATACCGGAAGATGTTTAATATAACCTACTAAAAAAGCCCGCTTAATAAACGGACTCTTTTAGTTGAAT
Organism: Ferruginibacter sp.; assembly: GCA_025350645.1. Classification (GTDB taxonomy): domain Bacteria; phylum Bacteroidota; class Bacteroidia; order Chitinophagales; family Chitinophagaceae; genus Ferruginibacter. The sequence goes on along the minus strand of JANXXM010000146.1, from coordinate 42,782 downwards.
AGGGATTATTTTTTTATCTTCCGAAAAACTTATTTACAGCTTCTACCCGGTTATTTACATGAAGTTTATCGTAAATACTGTACACGTGTTTGCGAACCGTTTCGCTGCTTATGGTAAGTTTATCTGCAATTTCTTTGTAAATAAGCCCGGTGCTCAGCAGGTTTAAAATTTCCATTTCTCTTTTAGATAATGTTTTCAGCAAATCATCCTCCGGTGCAAGCGGTGTTATCATTCCTTTAAATGCAGATACCACTTTTAATGCTATCTGACTGCTCATAGGTGCACCGCCTTCGTATAGTTCTTTTAAGGCTTCCAGCATTTTTACAGGAGTAGTTTTTTTCATAACATAACCACTTGCGCCGGCACGCAGCGCTTCAAATATTTTTTCATCATCATCGTATACTGTACACATCATAAAGAGCATTGCCGGAAACTCTGCCTTTAACTGGCGCACCACCTCAATACCTGTTATGCCCCCAAGGTCAATATCCATCAATACCACATCGGGTAAATACACCGCCAGTTTCCCCAGCGCATCTTCACCATTTACACAAGAGCAAATCAACTCGTAGTTGCCATCCATTTGTATAATTAGCTCCAGCGCATGCCTTATATCATTATTATCTTCTACAATACCTACAGTAATTTTATTCATGGTGTAAAAGTTGTACAATTTGTATGAAAAGTCAATACCCTATTGTGGTAGTTATTTTATGGGTTGATAAAGCATATATTTTTCAGCAAAAAATGGTTCGGCAAATATGGTTTCAATATCAAACACAAATGGTTTACAGCCACTTTCAAAAATTTCATTTGCAAGGTCGCCACCTTTGAGACAAATGAGCCCGTTTGGCACCCCTTTTTCAGCCTTTGCCGTTTTACGTATTAGTGGTTTGCTCCAGTACCACAAATCTTTTAGCGGTGCCACTGCACGGGATACCACAGTATCAAATTGCCTGTTCTTTATTTCTTCTGCCCTTATATGTTGTGTGGTTATATTTTTTATGCCTGCTGCAGATGCTATTTCGGTTACCACTTTAAGTTTTTTGTTGATACTGTCTACCAGGTGAAAATTGGCTTCAGGAAAAAAAATAGCCAGCGGCACTCCCGGGAAACCACCGCCAGCGCCGAGGTCCATCACATTCATACCGGGTTTAAAGTTAAATCTTGTGGCAATAGCCAGTGAATGCAATACGTGATGCAAATAAAAATTATCTATATCCTTACGACTAATAACATTTATTTTTTCATTCCATTCAACATATAAATCTTTTAGTAAAAACAATTGCCTTTCCTGCGCCGGTGTAAATTCAGAAAAATATTTTTTTATAAGTTGCATATTTAAAATTCAAATTAATAATTGAATAATTTATAATTAAAAATGTTTAAGATTATATTTTCATAATTTATAAACCTTCAACTATTATTTCCATGCAGGCTTTGGCTTTTTTATGAGTGCTGGTGCAAATAAAAGATAATAGAAGAACATCCATATTTCCAGTAAAAGGAAGAAAGGAAATAATGTTTTTTCATCCAGTTTTTTCAAAACTTTTCCATACACTATTGCCTGCCATATAAATTGTACACTCCAAATAATAATACTTAATTTCCAGCTATAAAAAATTATGCTGGCTACAGTAGCGGGGTAAAATAAAAACTGTGACATTGCATACAATGACAGCAAAAATTTATGCAGTGGTTTATAATATTTTGCAGTTGTGTAATGGCGGCTCTTTTGTTTTTTCCATTGTTGCCAGGTAGCTGCAGGTTCGCTTAGCGTAAAACTATTTTTATCAATATTTATTTTTGTATTGGTTTTTGTAGCTGCAGTTTTTATAAAAAGATCATCATCGCCGCCAGGTATATTATTATGTGCACTAAAACCTTTGTGCCGAAAGAAAATTGCTTTTTTGTAGGATAAATTTCTGCCTACCCCCATGTAAGGAATGCCTGCAAGGGCATAACTCATGTACTGCATACCGCTTTGAAAAGTTTCCCAGCGTATAAGCGCATTGAGAAGTGTATTTTTTTTATGGAATGCTCCATAGCCCAGCACTATTTCTGTTTCATCATCATAAACAGCCTGCATACTGTTTATCCAGTGCTCGCTGGCAGGCACGCAATCCGCATCAGTAAGCAATACTATTTCATACTTTGCTGTTTTAATACCAATACTAAGCGGAAATTTTTTGCCGGGTATCATCTTGGCTTCCTGCGTAAGCTCTACTACATGCAGTTGCTTAAATTCTTTTTTTATTTCTTCCAGTAAATATTTTGTTTCATCAAAAGAATTATCATTTACTACAATTACTTCGTGAGTAGTGCTGTAATCCTGTACCAGTGCGCCAGGCAGATTTTTAACAATATTGGCTGCTTCATCTCTTGCGCAAATAATAACACTCACAGCATGCGTTTGCGAAGTAGCTTTTTGCCTGGCTTTATAAAATGCCAGCCTTGCAAAAAAGAAAGAAAAATAAAACAGGCGTACAGTCGTAAGAATACAAAAAATAATAAAAACAAACGCTGGTAAGTGCAGCATAATTTTGGTAAAATTCATCTGCGCAAAAATATTGATTGTTTAATGGATAAGGCAGTAAGTAGATAAATTATTTAAGATTAAATTTTTTTGCAGAAAAGCTCATCATTCATAATTTAAAATTGAACAGCATCAGTTATTTTTGCCGCATGGCGGCATTAGCATTTAACCTGAAAAAAACAGATACACTTACAAAAGCAAGAGCAGGAACAATTACTACAGATCATGGAGAAATAAAAACGCCCATTTTTATGCCCGTTGGTACCGCCGGCACAGTAAAAGCAGTTACACAACTGCAATTAAAAGAAGAAGTACAGGCACAAATAATTTTGGGTAATACTTACCATTTGTACCTGCGGCCGGGTTTGGAAGTATTGGAAGCCGCAGGTGGCCTTCATAAATTTAATGGCTGGAACAGGCCAATACTTACAGACAGCGGGGGGTACCAGGTTTTTTCACTTGCCAACAATCGTAAAATAAAAGAAGAAGGGGTAATTTTTCAATCGCATATAGACGGCAGCAAACATTTATTTTCTCCGGAAAGTGTAATGGATACGCAGCGCATTATCGGTGGTGATATTATTATGGCTTTTGATGAATGTCCTCCTTACCCAAGCGACGAAAAGTATGCAAAAACAAGTATGGAACTTACACACCGGTGGCTAGATAGGTGCATTACTCATTTTAATAACACGCCGGATAAATATGGCTTTACACAAAATCTTTTTCCGATAGTGCAAGGCAGTACCTATAAAGAACTTCGCATTGCATCGGCAGAATATATTGCAGCAAAAAATGCCACAGGCAATGCAATTGGCGGGCTTAGTGTAGGCGAACCTACAGAGGTGATGTATGAGTTTGCAGAATTGTGCTGCGATATTTTGCCGGCACAAAAACCACGTTATCTTATGGGTGTGGGCACTCCCTGGAATATTTTAGAAAACATTGCACTGGGTGTAGATATGTTTGATTGCGTAATGCCCACACGCAACGGGCGCAATGCTATGCTCTTTACCACTAAAGGGGTAATAAATATTGATAACAAAAAATGGGAAAAAGATTTTTCCGTAATTGATGATGGAATAGACTGTGCAACCAGCAATTATTACAGCAAAGCCTATTTACGCCACCTTATGAAATCAAAGGAATATCTCGGCCTCACCATTGCCAGTGTTCATAATCTTGCCTTTTATTTATGGCTGGTAAAAGAAGCCCGTACACAAATTTTAGCAGGTACATTTGCTGGCTGGAAAAAAGAAATGGTAGTACAATTACAAACGAGGTTATAAAACGATGATTTAAAATTCAACATTTAAAAAATATATGACTTAATGAAAGGTACATTTTGATTATCGGAGATAAAGTTACATTGAATACAAATTTTAAGCAAAGCACTATTTCTACATTAGCAAAACTTTTTTTATGAAAACAATTGGTTTAGTGGGTGGCACAGGCTGGGTATCTACATTGGATTATTATAGGTATTTTAATGAACTAGTTTATAAAAATACAAATGGTAGCAGTACTGCAGAAGTGATAATAAACTCCGTAAATTATCCAGCAATAGCAAGGCTCACAGCCGCTGGCAAGTGGCAGGATATTGCGCAAATTATTACTAAAGCAGCAGTTACTTTAGAAAATGCAGGGGCAGGCTGTATTTTGTTAGGCGCAAATACGATGCATAATATTGCACCGGTTGTGCAGCAGGCAATAAAAATTCCTTTTATACATATTGCTACAGAAACGGGAAAAGAAATTTTAAAAAAAGGTTTAAAAAAAGTAGCCTTGCTGGGTACTAAATACACTATGCAAATGGATTTTTTTAAAGATAAATTATCGGACCAGCAAATTGAAACAATAGTGCCGGATGAAGAAGAAATTATTATTGTAAATGATATTATTTACAAAGAGCTGGCTTTGGGAATAATTACCGAAGCAAGCAAAAATACATACCTGCAAATAATGAAAAAACTAAAAGAAAAAGGTGCAGAGGGAATAATACTGGGATGTACAGAAATACCTTTGCTCATTAAACAAACAGATTTTAACCTGCCTCTGTTCGATACTACATTTATTCATGCAAATGCGGCTGTAGAATTTTCTCTGAGGTAAAATTACAACTGCATTTCAGCAATTTCCCCATCTACAATAAGTGGTGCGGCTGTTTTAGAAACAATTTCTTCTACGGATACCCCTGGTGCCCGTTCCAGTAATTTAAACCCATCAGCGGTAATTTTTATTACGGCAATATCTGTAACAATTTTTTTTACACAACGGGTGCCTGTAAGCGGCAGCGTACATTTTTTTAATAATTTACTTTCTCCCGAAGGGTTGGTATGCATCATTGCCACAATTATATTTTTTGCGCTAGCCACAAGGTCCATTGCACCACCCATTCCTTTTACCATTTTGCCGGGTATTTTCCAGTTGGCAATATCTCCGTTTTCGCTTACTTCCATGGCGCCCAATACCGTTAAATTTATTTTACCGGAACGTATCATTCCAAAACTTAGCGCACTATCAAAAATAGAAGAGCCGGGCAAAGTAGTTATGGTTTGTTTGCCTGCATTTATAAGATCTGCATCTTCTTCGCCGTCTAATGGAAAAGGTCCCATGCCTAGTAAACCATTTTCACTTTGCAGCACCACATCCATACCAGCAGGAATATAATTAGCCACCAATGTAGGAATACCAATACCCAGGTTTACATAAAAACCATCTTTTAATTCTTTTGCAATACGCTGTGCTATTTGAAATTTATTAAGTGCCATCAAAAAAAAATATGAAAATGAGAAAATATGCAATTATGCAAATCCAGGGGCGTTACGTTTTATGATACTGCAAAAAAAAATATTTTGATATTTACAGATTTCACAAGTCCACCTTCGGGAGATTTAGGGGGCCTTCCTCACCGTTCTTTGCTCTATTCTTTTTTCATAATTAATTCCTTCAAAAATTCTGTGTACATATACACCTGGTGTATGAATAAAGTTGGGATCCAGTTCGCCATCTGCTACAAGTTCTTCTACTTCTGCAATGGTAATCTTTGCTGCCATAGCCATTAGCGGGTTAAAATTTCTTGCGGTATCTTTATAAATTAAATTTCCTTGGCTATCGCCTTTCCATGCTTTTACTATGGCAAAATCTGCAGTAAGGGCAAGCTCCATTAAATATTCTTTTCCGTTAAAATTTCTGGTTTCTTTTCCTGTTGCTACTTCTGTGCCTACGCCTGCAGGTGTAAATATTGCAGGCATACCATAACCAGCCGCCATGCACCTTGTAGCCAGTGTACCCTGTGGTATTAATTCTACTTCCAGCTCTCCAGAAAGTAATTGTCTTTCAAATTCTGCATTCTCCCCCACATAAGAAGCTATCATCTTTTTTACCTGCTTTTGCTGCAGCATTAATCCTATTCCAAAATCATCTACACCTGCATTGTTAGATATACAGGTAAGATTTTTTATTCCTTTTTTTACTAAAGCAGCTATACAATTTTCTGGTATCCCACAAAGCCCGAAGCCACCCAGCATCAATGTTTGTCCGTCTTCAATATCTCTGATAGCTTCAGTTGCATTGCTACATATTTTGTTCATATTTCAAATTTATAAGCTTTTTGCTTTATAGGATTCTATTCTTTCCTTTTCCATATTTCTTGTTTTCTTTATTATCATAGAGTCTAGCATTACCCGCATTGCATCTCCATGCTGCTGGTACCATGCATAGCTTTCATTAAAAACATTTTTAGTCGTTTTATTTTTTTGAAAAACTTTTTCCTGCAATTCAAACTTTGTGTTTTGAATGTTTACAGAAGAATCCTTCGGCAGATAATTATTTGCATAGATATCTGCAGAAATATAATCCCACAAAACAAGTTGCATTTTTTCTGGCGATAATATTGCAGCGGGTCTTTTATTTTTGCTGCAGGAAAAAAGCAATAAGCTAAGTAATAGAAAAAAAAATATTTTCATTATTTTAAAACTTCTTTATAGGTATTTGCATTTGTTATATCCAGCCGAGGTAATAATTCGGCTGCTTTGGCTTTATCCTGAGGTTGTGCCTTTGCAAACATTTTTATAAGCTCTGTAGATTTTCCCTGAAAAAAAAACTGGTTTATCATTGTATTGGGATTATCATTATTAAAAACCGTTAATTGGTTTAATACATTTAATACTTCCAGTCTTGCGGTGTTTTCATCGTCATAAAATTTATCCAGGCCCAGCCTGTAATAATTATAATAGATATCATTAATTACTGCGTACTTGCTGTTCAAAACATTATCTGCCAGCCAGTAGCGGTTTCTTATACCGTCAAATGCTTTCCAGCCTTTTATTCCTCTGCCATCCGGTGCATTGTTTACAATATTTTGTGCTTTTAAAAAAGAGGCTTCTCCACCTCTTAATGCAAAAGATGCATTGTCAAAACCTATAATCATATTGGCGTAATATGCAAATATTGCGGTTAGGTTAGATACCAGTCCGTCTGTACCGCTTACCCTGCTATCATTAAAATCCAGTTGTTGAAATTCTATGTATTTAAAAATGATATCATCATCTTTAAAATTTATTATAGGGGAAAGATAAGAGCTGTTAAACACTGGCCTGGCAGCCTGTATGGTTAACGAACCTGAGTAAACATTAGCATCATCCGTAGCTTCCAGGTTAAGAAAAAAAGTACAGTCTATTTTTTCATTAGCAGCGTAAGGGTCTTTTGTCCACTTTCTGTTATTCATAAAATTGTTAAGTGCGGTTTGCAGGGTAAGAAAAGTATTTTTATTTACGTTGCTGCCTACTTGTTTTGCCGCTACGGTTACCCGGGCATTTAGTTCCTGCGCCTTTGCTGCAAAAACTGTTATGTAAAAAATTATAAAAAGAAAAGATCTGTACATTTCTATTTTTTTGTAATGATGTTTATGATATCAGTTGCTGCGGCTTCCTTCATTTTTTTTTCAAAAGAAAAAGACTGATTACCCTTCCCAAAAATACTGATTTTGTTTGTGCTACTGCCAAAACCTGCTCCTTCATCTCTTAAAGAATTGAGAATTATAAAATCTGCGTTTTTATTATCCAGTTTTTTTATAGCATTTGCTGTTTCATTTTCAGTTTCCAAAGCAAATCCTGCAAGTACCTGCTTAGCGGTTTTCATTTCCCCCAGCTTTTTTAAAATATCTTTTGTTTTTACACACTCTATGGTAAAAATATTTTCTTTCTTTTTTATTTTTTCGCTGGCAGTTTCTACGGGCGTATAATCCGCCACTGCTGCACACATTATGGCTATATCTGTTTTTGCAAAATGCGCTATACAAGCTTCATACATTTGTGCTGCACTTACTACGGGTATTATGTTAATATGTTCTGGCACTTTTTCATTTACAGGCCCCAGCACCATCGTTACAATAGCGCCCCTGCTGTAACATTCTTTTGCCAAAGCTATTCCCATTTTTCCGGTACTATGGTTGGTGAGGTATCGCACAGGGTCCAGGGCTTCTTGTGTAGGCCCAGCAGATATGAGCACATGCTTTCCCTGCAAATCATTTTTTATTTGGAAATAAGATTTTAAATACTCAATAATATTTTCAGGTTCCTGCATTCTTCCTTCTCCTTGTAGCCCGCTGGCTAGTTCGCCATTTTCCACAGGCAAAATAATATTACCATAACCTGCAAGCGTTTCAATATTTTTTTTACAGGAGGGATGATGCCACATATCCTCATCCATTGCGGGTGCTATTATTACTGGGCTTGTGGCAGAAAGATAAACAGCCATCAATAAATTATCGCATAAACCATTAGCCATTTTAGCAATGCTGTTACAACTTGCAGGCGCTATCAGCATTACATCTGCCCATCTGCCCAGCACTACATGGTTTGCCCATGTATCTTCCTCGTAAAGGTCTGTAAGCACTTTATTTTTACTAAGCGTGGCCATTGTAAGAGCCGGAATAAAATCGGTGGCTGCTTTTGTCATTATTACTTTTACTTCTGCTCTTTCTTTTACGAGCAGGCGCACCAGTGTAGCTGCTTTATACGCCGCAATACTTCCTGTAACAGCCAGCAATATTTTTTTCGCTTGTAGCATAATAAAAAACGACGGTAATACCGTCGTTAAAATTATTGATTATAAATTAAATATTGTTTTAAAAACAAAGAGGATTAGCTAAAAAGGTCCTCGTCATTTCTACGAAAGTATACTTTATCTTCTAAAAATTCTGTAGTGGCAAGTAAAGGTGCATTGGGCATGCGCTCATACGCTCTGGAAATTTCTATCTGCTCTTTGTTTTCATGAATTTCCTCCAAGCTATCAGTATGGCTTGCAAATTCTTCGAGCTTACTATGCAATTCTTCTTTAATAGTAATATTTATTTGATTAGCCCTTTTTGCTATTATGGCAATAGACTCATATAAATTGCCTGTTTTGTTTTTAAGGTCTATTAATTTTTTAGGCTCTACGTTACTGCTTGTACCAGTATTAAGTTGCCGGCGGAGTTTGCTCATTTTTGAGTTCTTTTATATTGTTTTTACTTAAGTTACTATAACTTTCTGCATCCTTCAAAAATTTACTATCAGGATAACGGTCTATAAAATCTAAATATTCTATGGTTACCTTTTCAAAGCGTTCCATTTGCTTTTCGGGTATACTTAGCTTAGCAAACCGGTAATAAGATTTTACCACCATTAATTTATATTCATCCCCTTTTAAAGATTCCGGATAATTATTTATAAGTTTATCAAAAGCTATACCAGCAGCTCTAAATTGCCCAAGGTTATAATACAATTGTGCAGCCCTTGCTTCCTTCTTTTCCAGCTTGGCCCTGCTTTCATCTATTATTGCATTAGCATCTTTTATTCTCGGCGAATTAGGATGCGTGTTTATAAACGTTTGCATCATATTCATTGCCTTTACGGTATTTACCTGTTCTAATTCTAATTTCGGGCTTTGCTTGTAATATGAAAATGCCCTGAAATAATCTACCTCTTCTGCCTTAATGCTATTGGGGAAAGTTTCCAGGTATCCTTTAAAATAACTCTCTGCTTCTTTATATTGATGCTGGTAATAAAAACAATAAGCCCACTTATAATAAAGATCTTCAAATTTTTGTGTTCCTTTAAAAACGGGAAAAAGACTTTCATACAATACCTGCGCATTATGATATTTCTTCTTGGCAAAATATTCATCAGCCTTTACAAGTTTGTAATCCGAGTCATTGCTTTTTTCTACCTTGCTAAATTTACTACATGCGGTAAAAGAAACAATAGTAAAAAAAAGTACAGTGAAATTTTTTATTAATCTCATAGAGAATGCGAAATTAGTTTATTTCAATCAAAAATCACCCTTTAAAATTTAATCTCCAAAACAGGTGCGTTAATGATATTATAAACCTTAAAACTTTACAGGTGTTTTCTGTAAGCCTATTACATAAAATGAAGCCTTCAAAGTATGCTGAGGTAGTATCCTTTTTTCTTTACTTTCGAAAAAAATCATTTGCCGACTGAATAACCAAAAAGCTAATAATAATAAACCCTCCATTTAGGAGGGTTTATTATTCTATAAAAAAATTAATTAATTTTTTATTAGTTTGATTTAATATCAATAGTGTTCTTCTCGCCACCACCCACTGTACAGTTTGTAGTAATACGGTCTGCACTGATACTTTCTTTTTCTACCAAATATGCTTTAATGGCGTCTACTCTTTTCTGGCAAACTGCCTGTGATGCTTTAGAAGCCTCAGGATAACCGTTTACATTAATATTGCAAGTAGGGTTAGCTTTCATTTTAGAAGCTACTGTTGCAAGCATTGCTTTAGCATCTGATCCAAGAGACTGTACATTGCCTTTAAAAGAAAGACTTGGATAATCTGAGGGACAAGCAACTACACCACCACCAACTATATTCTTACAGCATTCCGGATCTGGGCATTTACCCACACCATCAGCATTTACAGGCTGGCATTCCGTAGGGGTAATCAATTGCTTATCCTTGCAATCCGGTACACCATCACCATCTGTATCTTTAGTAACACCATGTGTATCTACAGGGCAACCTGCAGGTGTGTTTGGCTCTCTATCTAGCTGATCTATTACACCGTCACCATCTGCATCATCAAATGTTGGTTTTGGTAATTTCATGTGCTTGGGGGTATTCAATTCGCTGTATGCATAATCCAAAGGATTTAACCACCACAATGGTTCTACTGACTTTGCACCTAAATTAAAATTAAGCCCGATAGATGCATAATTGTATGAATCAAAATCTCTGGTTAAAGCAGCATCACCAATTGGGTTTTCCTGCCATCTTTGACCATCTAACAAATCTGTTTTAATGAAAGACCAACGATCTTCTATAGCAAGATTTACTCTTTTGCCTAACTTAAAAGCCACACCAGCTAATACTGTACCAGATGGCTTTAAGGTATTTTTACCTAATTTTGGTCTTGTAGTTAAAGCTCCAATTTCACTATCCGCACTGGTTTCGTAAGTATTATCCTGTACATTTTTCAATTGCTTCAATATATCTTTACGGTTTTTATATAACGCAGCACCACCACCCGGTGTTCCTTGTGAATTAGCAAAAATAGTAGCATATTGAGCTGCATAAGAATTGCCATTAGCATCGAGTGCATTTATTTTAGTTTCAAATGCAGTAATACCTATACCACCACCACCGTAAATTACAATACCGGTTTTTTGTTTGTGAAAGCGTATATTATTTATAGTGAAAATACCCTGCAGTCCTAAATCCTGTACTTTAGCTTTATAATTATAATATACAAGATTTGTTGGTGTACCTGCAGCAACCTGAGAACCATTTCTAAAAGGGACCAATGGCCCTGCATTTGACCTTACCGGATAAACATATCCTGTAGTATTATATGCAACGTTTTTTCCATAATTTTCTGCTGCTTTCCAGTTTTGACCTTTACCAACAGTATTAATATATTGAGCCCTTAAAGAAAAAATGTAACCGAATGCTTTTCTCACAGTAACACCAAAATTAGGTGCAGTAAAAGGTATTGCAGATACATCTCCACTAACAGTAAATATACCTGTAGAAACACCTACTTCCCACATATTGCGGGGTTTTGCAGGAAAACTATAATTGTTGTTCCAAAATTCATTTTGCTGACCCATCTTTTTATTTGGAATTACAGATGAATCGTACACATTGTACCCGCCATTCATATAGGTGCTGTTGCTCCCTGTTTGTGCAAATGCACCAGCTGAGAGGAACATACACAGGGCGAATAATACTTTTAACTTTTTGCTTACCATGACTTAATGATTGTTAGATTATCTAAAATATACTAGTTGATTGAGTGCAAATTTATATAACCAATGTTAATATTCAAACTTTTTTTATCATTTCTTTATAAATTAATATTAAAAAAGTTAATATTTTGTTTCTATATATGGATTTATACCCTGCGTTTCAAGGAGGAAGACTAACTTAATTGCAAAAAAGTTGCATCTGCTATTTTATAAATAATTTTTAAATAAGAACCTTTGCAAACAATCATTTACTTCAAACTGGGTTATATTGCTTCTTTTTTGTCAATGAAATTTGTAACGGATATTATAAGTGAGGAGCTAAAAGTTTTTGAAGCTAAGTTTTCAGAAGCCGTAAAAAGCCGTACACCACTGCTGGATACGGTAATGAAGTATATCATAAAAAGAAAAGGGAAGCAATTGCGACCTATGTTTGTTTTTTTGAGTGCGAAACTACACGGGCAGATAAATGAAAGTACTTACAGGGCAGCTGCTTTGGTAGAAATGCTGCATACCGCCACACTTGTGCATGATGATGTGGTAGATGAATCTATGGAACGCAGAGGTTTTTTTTCTATTAACGCCATTTGGAAGAATAAGATTGCTGTATTAGTGGGAGATTACCTTCTTTCCAAAGGTTTGTTACTTTCTACAGAGAATAATGATTTTGAACAATTACGTTTCTTATCCGATGCTGTGCGGCAGATGAGTGAAGGAGAACTGTTGCAAATAGAAAAAACACGAAAGCTTAATATAGATGAGGCGGTATATTTTGAAATCATAAAAAATAAAACTGCTTCTCTTCTTTCATCTGCTTGCGCAGCGGGTGCATATAGTACCGCCGCAAATATGGATATTGCGAACCAAATGAAACTGTTTGGAGAAAAAACTGGTATTGCTTTTCAAATAAAAGATGACCTTTTTGATTATGGTAAAGATGATATTGGCAAACCTACAGGCAACGACATCAAAGAAAAAAAAATGACTTTGCCGCTTATTTATACTCTTAATAATGTAGATATAAAAACGAGAAAAGAAATTATTTATATTGTAAAAAACAATAACACAAATAAACAAAAAGTAGATTGGGTAATAGCAACCGTGCAGCAAACAGGGGGAATAAAATATGCCACTAAAAAAATGATGCAATACAGAGACGAGGCACTGGAAATATTATACCAATACCCTGCAACTGATACAAGAAAAGCATTAGAAGAACTTGTACGATATACCACCGACAGAAAATTTTAATTCTTGAAAAAAAGATGGAACATACTGCCTTACCATGACCAAAAGACAGAGCACTTATACGAGCATTTAAAAGTGAGTAAAACAATTTGCAATATTCTTGTGCAAAGAGGTATTGAAAACTTTGAGGAGGCTAAAAATTTCTTTGTGCCCGCTTTAAGTATGCAGCACAGCCCATGGTTAATGAAAGATATGGATAAGGCTGTTGCAAGAGTAAACCAGGCCATCCTTACAAACGAAAAAATATTGGTTTTTGGGGATTATGATGTAGATGGTATTACAGCCGTTGCCAGTATGTATAGCTTTTTATGCGGCATGTATAACACAGAAAATATAGACTTTTATATTCCGCATCGTTACAGGGAAGGTTATGGCGTAAGCAAGGCTGGTATAGATTATGCAGCAATAAATAATTTTTCACTTGTCATTTGCCTGGATTGTGGTATAAAATCTGTTGAACTTATTGATTATGCAAATACGCTGGGCATTCATTTTATTATTTGCGATCACCATCTTCCAGGAGAAAAAATACCTGATGCCATTGCAGTTTTAAACCCCAAACAAATAGATTGTAATTATCCTTATAAAGAACTGTGCGGTTGCGGAGTTGGTTTTAAGTTGTTGACTGCACTTACACAGCATTATAATTTGCCAGAAGAAAATTTATATAAATACCTTGACCTTGTAGCAACAGCTATTGCCGCAGATATAGTACCGATGACTGGAGAAAACCGGGTGTTTGCCTACTTTGGATTACAAAAAATAAATAACGATCCCCTGCCCGGTATAAAGGCTTTGATAGACCTTGCTGCCGCAAAAAAAATAATGACAATTACAAATGTAGTGTTCATAATTGCACCAAGGGTAAATGCGGCAGGCCGTATGGATGATGCAAAAAAAGCAGTACAGCTTTTTATAGAAACTGACCCGGTAAAAGCAACTGCATTTGCAGCATTATTACATATTGATAACAAAGACAGAAAAGAAGCAGACAGCAGTATTACAGAAGATGCATTGCAAATGATAGGAGAAGATAATCTACTTGCAGCAAAAAAAAGCTGCGTAGTTTACAGCGAACACTGGCACAAAGGTGTTGTAGGAATTGTAGCAAGCAGGTTAATAGAAACCTATTACCGGCCTACCATTGTGCTTACAAAAAGCGGAGATTTTGTAGCAGGCAGTGCAAGAAGTGTGGTTGGGTTTAATTTATACGAAGCCATTTACGAATGCAGGGATCTGTTAACAGCTTATGGCGGCCACTTTGCAGCTGCTGGCCTTACCATGCTTCCGGAAAATATTTTGCCCTTTACAAAAAAATTTGAAGAAGTTGTAGCAGCATCTATTCCCGATCATTTACTGATACCGGAAATTGTTGTAGATGCCGAAATAAATTTTAAAGAAATAACAGAAAATTTTTACAATATCATTTGCCGTATGGAACCCTTTGGCCCAGAAAATATGCGACCTACTTTTATTGCAAAAAATTGTAAAGACTTTGGATATTCCAAAATTTTAAAGGAAGTACATTTAAAAGTTGTACTTAAACAGGAAGGTATTATTTTAAACGGAATTGGTTTTAATATGGCGCACTTATTTTCGTTGCTTACGGATGCTGTAGATATTGTTTTTACGTTAGATGAAAACGAATGGAATGGAAATAAGAATTTGCAATTAAGAATTGTAGATATAAGATTATCCGTCACTATTTCCAACGTTTTTGCAAATACATCGTTAGGTTTAGAATGAGTAACAGCAACAGTTTTATCCGGGAAACATACAATAGCTATAGGCATATTTGTACCGCCATGGTGAGGCGCTCTTTTATTTTTTCTATTTTTATTAAGCAAAAATGCAATCCCTACAACTAATAAGATACTTTTTTTATATAGCAGGCAACTGGAATTTTAGAATAGCCCTGCATATTTTGCGCAACGAAATAAAAGGCGAAAAAAAGTATGGTGTAAAAACTACCGGTGCAGATGAGCTGCAAAACCTGCAGCGCATGGGTATAGATATTTCTCATGCAACCATTTACATGCCTGCATCCTACGATGTACTGGAAAATGTTTTTACAAAGTATAAACCCGCAACTTTTAATCATTTTGTAGATATTGGTTGTGGCAAAGGCAGGGTTTTAAGCGTTGCGGCAAGCCTTGGAGCAAAAAAAGTTACAGGAATAGATTTGTCAAAGAAATTTTGTGAAGAAGCCAAAAAAAATCTTGCTTTAATACAAAAAAATAAGACTGCACTAAACTATAAAGTGTATAATAACGATGCTTTTTATTTTGATATAGATGCTGATGCAGATTGCATTTTTTTATTCAACCCTTTTGATGATACCATTATGAGCGGCGTTATAGAAAATATCGAAATAAGTTTAGAACAGCATCCCCGTAAAATAATCATCATTTATGTAAACCCTTTAGAAAAACATTTGTTTACAGAAAATAATTATAAGCAGGTTTATCATTTTCAAAAAATGCATTACCTGGAAGTATCTGTTTTTGAAAAGGATAATTTTTCCTTTGCAAAAAGATAAAAGACAAAACCTTTCGAAGTTCGAAAGGCTTTGTCTTTTATCTTCTGTCTTATGTCTATTATCTCATGCCTTATGCCTAATATTTTGTTTCTTATTTCTAATATCTTACATGCTATCCAAACTTTTATTTTTCCATCAGCTCCACACTACGGCTTATGAATTGTGTAAGGTTTTTGCCGGTTAATAACCCCTGAGAAAGCAGTGCAAGATCTGCAAGATTTTTTACTAATTTTTCCTGCTGCCCCGTTTCAGTTTCTGCAAGTATATTTTTGTAGATAGAATGATTGCCATTTACCGTAAGTAATACTTCATCCGGCATCTGTGCGTAAAATGCTGCCATTCCTCCCCCCATTGTGGCCATATCTTTCATACGGCGCATTTGCTCCGGTCTTGTTGCAGTTACAGGCGGTGCATCATTATTCAATCCTTTTACTTCAACTGTTACGTGTAAACCTTCCTGCGGCTGTTCAAATAATTTCTTCAGTTTTTCTGCATCTTCTTTGCTTAATATGCTATCAACGTTTTCTGCTTTGTCAATTAAATTATCAGCAATATCTGCATCCACCCTTGTAAAAATAAAGTCATTCCACTTCATCTCTACAGTATTAATGAATGCTGCATCTACGAGGGTTTCCATTTTTACTACGCTGTATCCTTTTGCTACAGCCTGCTGTATATACAAATCCTGCTGCACCGGGTTAGTAGTATACAAAATAACCTGCTTGCCATCTTTGTTTTTTTGGGTAGGGGTAGCGGCAACATATTCTTCTTTGGTAGTAAATTTTCCAGTAGTATCCTCCATTATAAAAAAGCTGTTTGCTTTTTCCAAAAACTTATCGTCCGTCATCATACCATATTTTACAAACAACCCGAGACTTTCCCATTTTTCCTGAAATGCAGTTCTGTCGTTCTTAAATATTTCTTCTAATTTATCAGCAACTTTTTTGGTAATGTGCGCATTTATTTTTTTTACGTTAGGGTCGCCCTGCAAATAACTTCTGCTCACATTGAGGGGAATGTCCGGACTATCCAGCACACCTTGCAGCAACATTAAAAACTCCGGTACAATATCTTTTACTTCATCCGTTACAAAAACCTGGTTGCTATATAACTGTATTTTATCTTTTTGTATTTCGTGGCTCTGTTTTATTTTGGGGAAATACAAAATGCCCGTAAGGTTAAAAGGATAGTCAACATTTAGATGAATCCAAAATAAGGGTGTTTCATTATATGGATAAAGCTCCCTGTAAAAATTTTCGTAGTCCTCTTTGGTAAGTTCGCTTGGTTTTTTTGTCCATGCAGGATTTGTATTGTTTAATGGTTTTTCTGTAACAATTTCTTTTGGATCTTCCTTTTCTTCTCTTTCCTTAACTTCTGCAACTGGCTCTTCTACTTTTTCATTCACGTCTTTAAAATAAATAGCCACGGGTAAAAATTTACAAAACTTTTCTAATGTGCTTTTAACTTTATAAACATCTAAAAATTCTTTGCTCTCCTCATTTATATGCAGAATAATGTCTGTTCCTCTCTGTATTTTTTCTGCTGGTTCCAAAGTAAATTCCGGACTGCCATCGCATTCCCAACGAACCGCTTGTACACCTTCTTTAAAGCTTTTTGTAACTACTTCTACTTTTTCGCTCACCATAAAAGAGGAGTAAAAACCCAAACCAAAATGACCTATGATATTATTTTCATTCTGCCCTTTATATTTTTCTAAAAATTCTTCTGCACCACTAAAAGCAACCTGGTTAAGATATTTATCTACTTCTTCTTCCGTCATACCTACACCACGGTCGCTAATGGTAATGGTTTTCTTTTCCGCATCCAGCAAAATATCAATTCTCAATTCCCCAATATCGCCTTTTGCTTCTCCAATGCTTGATAATGTTTTCAATTTTTGCGTGGCATCTACCGCATTACTCACCAATTCTCTTATAAAAATATCATGCTCGCTATATAAGAATTTTTTTATGATAGGAAAAATATTTTCCGTTTGTACCCTGATGTTACCTTTTTGCATATTATCTAAAATTATTATTTCCTTCAACATAGTCAAAGTAAATGCCAATAACAACTTTGCTGACATGATGGCAATTTGTTAATAAATTCTTTACAATAAAAATAGTATTAAACTGAATAATGACAGTAGTTTTGGTTGTTCAAAAAAAATTAGCATGAGAAGAATATTTACACTAAAATACCTATGTGTAGCCTTGTTTTTATTACTGTCTGCATCCCGTTCATTTGGGCAAGTGCTTACAGAAGATTTTAATTATACTACAGGCACTTTGCTCTCCGCAAATGGTTACAGTAGTTTTAGTGGCACTGGCACAAATAATATTACAGTTACCTCACCTGGTTTAACCCCGGCAGGTTCACCATCATCGGGTATAGGAAATGCCATTACTATGACAACAAATGGGGAAGATGTTTCAAAAGTTTTTGCACCTGCTATAACATCCGGCGATGCTTATGCTTCTTTCTTTATCAATACAACATCAGCGCAGGCTGCAGGAGATTATTTTTTCGCATTATACGACGGAGGATTTAAAGGAAGAATATGGATAAAAAGTAGCGGCGCAGGTTTTGTTTTTGGAATATCTAAAAATAGTAATACCGTTAGTTATGAAAGTACTGTGCGAAGTTTTTCAACTACCTATTTAGCAGTTTTAAAATATACATTTAATCCTATAGCGCTGGATGATGTTGTTAGCCTTTACGTAAACCCGGTTTTAGGCTCGCCAGAACCTGCGACTACTATTGCAGCTACAACAAGTGGCGGTGCAGCAGATGCAGGTATAATTGACAGGATAGCTTTGAGACAAGGAACTGCAGGATCTGCCTCTGCTCAAATAATTGATGGCGTAAGAGTAGGAACCACATGGGCATCTGTAACACCGGTGAGTATACCATCAACAAATGCAATAACTCCTATTAATGCAAATGCAGGTACGCCTGGTTTAACCCTCACCGTAAACGGAACAAATTTTATTAATGGATCTGTTGTTACATGGAATAGTAGCAATAGAGTGACCAGTTTTGTAAATAGCACACAACTTACTGCAAGCATTACAGCAGCAGATCTTGGCGCTGCCGGTACAGCAACTGTCGGCGTAACAACTACGGGTGCAGCTGCGGTTTCCAATACGCAAACATTTACAATAAATACTGTGGCAGGCGCAACATTTACTTTAAATAGCCCCCTTGCAGATTTTGGTAATGTATGTATAAACACTATTGCAGGCCCCAATTCATTTTCCCTTGATGGAAATAATTTGGATGGTACCACAATAAACATTGCTGCATTAACTGGTTTTACTTATTCCGAAACTGCAGGAGGTACTTTCACTTCAACCCTTTCATTTTCATATTCCGGCAATGCATTTACCAACAAAATTATTTACGTAAAATTTACCCCGGCTGCAATACAAACTTATGATGGCGATATTATTTTAAGCGGCGGTGGAGTGAGTAATTACCCTGTAGCTGCAAAAGGATCTGGCGTAAACAGTACACCCTTTATATTAACGGCAGCAGCAACTGCTATTTCAGCTACAACAGCAACTTTAAATGGAAATGTATCTTCACCAGGTTGTGCATCAGTTACTACCTATGGCTTTGAATATAGCACTGCTACTGGGTTTCCTAATGGTACTGGCACATTAGTATCTTCATCAAATCTTGCTGCTGGTAATTATAGTGCAGCTATTAGTGGACTATTACCCAATACCAGGTATTATTATAAAGCCTTTGCAACTAATAGCATAGGCACAACTTATGGTGTGCAAAATGCGTTTACAAACACTCCATTACCCGTACTTATTTCTGCAGAGCCTGGCTTAAGCTATACTCAAACTTTTGCCGATGTAAATACATGGGGCAGCTTTTTTACCTCTGGCAACGGAGCAAACCATTTTGGCGGACTTTCTGCAAACGCTAGTGGTACTATACCTGATGGAATACGAACCACAGCCTCTACTTCTAACTTTAATGGCAATACTTTTACTTCATCTGGCGGCATACATCGCTATATAGATTCCGTAACACCAGTACAATCTATCATTTTTTTATCTACCGGTTCGCCGGACAATACTACCGCAGCAGCACTGGATTTTTATATGGATTTTACCGGGCTCAATGCAGGCACATTTAGTTTTGATTATGCAACGATAAATAATTCCACTGGCAATAGAAATGGTTCTTTGAGAGTTTATGCTACTGTAGACGGAGCTAATTTTACTGAACTTACTTTCGCAAGTATTTTAGATTTTACAAACAATGTTCCTATAACCGGTTCTAAAACAAATATTGCTTTGCCAGCAATATTTAATAATAGTAGCACTGCCCGCCTTCGTTTTTATTATCACAATGGCAGTGGCAATACAGGATCCGGTTCCAGGCCAAAAATAAGTATTGATAACCTTACAGTAAATGGTTTGGCAACTACTCCATGTGCTACCCCTATGGCACCTGCCACCAATTTAACTTTTGCGAGTATAACAGATGTTTCTATACAAGGAAGTTTTACCGCAGCAAGCCCGGGCACAGATAATTATTTAATTGTAATGAGCAGTAACAGCAGCTTAACAGGTAACCCTTTAAACGGACAAATTTATAATATTGGTGATAATATTGGTGATGGTACGGTGATTGCTAAAAATAGCAGTACATCTTTTACTGCAACTGGTTTAACAGCCCTGAGCACCTACTATTTCTTTATTTTTCCATTAAATAGTATTTGCACTGGCGGGCCTCTGTATTATACCAGTACAGTATTAAATGGCTCTGCTACCACTGTTGCTGGCCTGCCTGCCTGCGTGGCACCTGTAAGCCAGCCATCCAGCCTGGTTTTTGGTACAATAGGCACCAACAGCATACAAGGATCTTTTACAGGCACTACTGCAGATGAATATTTGGTTGTAAGAAGTACATCCTCCACACTCACCAATAACCCGGCAAACGGGCAAGCCTATAATGCAGGCGATATGTTTGGGAATGCCACAGTAATACAAAGAGGTAGTGCAATAATATTTATCGCCACCGGTTTGCAACCCAATACACCCTATTACTTTTTTATATTTGCTGCAAATACACAAGCTTGTATAAACGGACCTGCATATAATATTACATCTCCATTAGCCGGCGTGCAATCTACCATCCCATTGCCGCCATGTGGCACACCAGCTGCGCAGCCAACTGTGCTTGCATTCACAGCCGTTAATAACGCAATTGCTGCAACTTTTACCGCCGCATCCGGCGCAGATGATTACCTGGTTATAAGCAGCACATCCCCTGTATTAAATACTGCGCCTGCAGATATTGCGGACTATAACGCTGGAGATGTTTTTGGAAACGGAACAGTAGTATCCAATAGTAATGCTACTCATTTTTTAGTTACCGGTCTTACTACAAATACAGCATATTATTTCTTCATTTTTGCAGCAAATAAAAACTGCTCTGGTGGTACGAAATACTTTCGTACAACCCCGCTTACGGGTAACATTGCCACCAGTAATATTGCCGCTAATAATTATTATTTCGGTAACCTGCATGCCCATTCAGATTACTCTGATGGCAACCAGGATATGCCCGGTGCCACACCTGCAGATGATTATAATTATGCGCTGTCTTCTCAATGCATGGATTACCTCGGGATATCTGAACATAACCATTTTTCTACACTCGATAATCCGGGAAACACTGTTGATAACTACCACTTGGGTACTGCCCAGGCAAATACTTTTAATAATACGCATCCAAATTTCATTGCATTATATGGAATGGAATGGGGGGTAATTTCTAATGGCGGGCATGTTATTATTTATGGCGATGGAATGGATAATTTATTTGGCTGGGAAACGGGCAGTGGTGTGTGGGGTGCTTCGAACAATTATGATATTTACGTTCCTAAAAGTGTTTACACCGGCAGTACGGGGCTATTTAAAACAGTAAATAATAATATTGCTACCAATACCTTTGCAACCCTTGCACACCCCAGCCAGAACGATTATAATAATGTGGGAAGTACAGCTGCTTATGATATAGTGGCAGATAGCGCCATTGTAGGAACTGCTGTGGAAAGTGGGCCTTCTACCTCTACCAGTACTACTTATTCTAACCCGGGCGCATCTATGTCTTATTTGCCCTATTATCAAACTATGCTGGCAAAGGGTTATCACCTTGGAGCCACCATAGATCATGATAACCATAAAACAACTTTTGGAAGAACAACATACGCACGTACTGCTATTGTAGCACCCGCACTTAGCAAAACGGCTCTTATTAGTGGTATGCGTAACATGCATTTTTATGCCACTGAAGATTGTGACAGCAAAGTAGATTTTTCTATAAATACAAGGCAAATGGGTACAATTTTTTCTGATCGCTTTAGTCCCAATATTTATGTAACACTTACTGATGCCACAACGCCGGTATCCACAGCAGTTATACGGGTAATGTTTGGCATACCCGGTAGTGGTATAGCTGCTGTTAAAATAGATTCTGCTATTGGGAACACTTTAAAATATGCAGATAATAACCTTACCAATCTTGCAACCGGGTATTATTATATTGATATTACCAATGGTACCAGCAGGATTATAACCTCCCCAATATGGTATACCAGAAATGACGGGAGTGCAGCACTGCCTGTAACACTAAGTTATTTTAACGCACAAAAAGAAGAAGATGTTGTACTGCTAAAATGGACTACAAACCAGGAAGGTAACAGCAGTCATTTTATGATAGAAAAATCTTTTGACGGAAGAAGCTGGAAAGATATAGGTAAAGTAAATGCAGCAGGCAACAGCAATACTATAACTAACTATACTTTTTATGATAATGCTCCATTTAAAGGAATAAATTATTATCGTCTAAAGCAGGTAGACAGGGATAACAGGTTTGTATACACTGCAGTTAAAAGTGTTTTGTTTTCTAAAAATATGGAAGTGCGTATTACACCAAATCCTGCATCAACTTTTGTAAATATTTATATTTCTAAAAAAGCACTAGAGAAAACAACCATCGTTGTATCTGATGCTAATGGCAAAATAATAGAACATTTTATTACCGGTGAGCAACAAAAACAAATTAATATATCCAGGTACAGTAAAGGAATTTATTTTATTAAAACCGTTACAAATGATACAGTAAATATCCAAAAGGTTATTGTTCAATAAACCTGTTATGAAAATTATTTTATTAAATCACCGCCTTTATAAGACGGTGATTTTTTGTACAAACAAATCCTTAATGGTAATAATTTTTATTAACCTAAACCATGGAAGGCTTAGATAAGGCATAAATAGTGCTATGAGGTATAAACAAAAAAAGCCGGCTTTCTTTATAGCCGACTTTTTCAAAAATTTAATGTTTTTATACTAAATCGTACCTGTCTGCATTCATCACTTTTACCCATGCAGCTATAAAGTCGGTTACGAATTTTTCCTGAGCATCTGCGCAAGCATATACTTCTGCAATGCCTCGCAGTTCTGAGTTTGATCCAAAAATGAGGTCAACTCTTGTACCCGTCCATTTTATTTGTCCGGTTTTTCTGTCCCTGCCTTCAAATATATCTTTAGCTGCTGAGGCTGGCTTCCACGTGGTATTAAAACCAATTAGATTTACAAAAAAATCGTTGCTTAACACTCCAGGGCGGTCAGTTAAAATACCAGCTTTACTATTATTAAAATTAGTTTTGAGTACACGCATACCACCTATTAAAACTGTAAGTTCTGGCGCTGTTAGGTTCATTAGTTGCGCTTTATCAATAAGCATTTCTTCTGCCGATAAATTAAATTTCGGTTTTGCATAATTACGGAAGCCATCGGCATAAGGCTCCAGCACTGCAAATGAATCTATATCAGTTTGCTCCGCTGTAGCATCAGTTCTGCCAGCAGTAAATGGAACTGTAGTAGTATGACCTGCATTTTTTGCTGCAAGTTCTATACCTGCACTTCCACCCAGTACAATAAGATCTGCAATAGAAACTTGTTTACCAGCATTTACATTGTTAAATGTTGTTTGAATACTTTCCAAAACATCCAGCACTTTTTGCAATTGTGAAGGATTATTTACCTCCCAGTATTTTTGTGGAGCTAAACGAATGCGTGCACCATTTGCACCACCACGTTTGTCTGAGCCACGAAATGTAGCTGCAGATGCCCATGCGGTAGTTACTAACTCCGATACCGATAAACCGGAAGCCAATATATTTTCTTTTAATTGTGCAATGTCATTTTCATTAATCATTTCATAGTTTGCTTCCGGTACAGGGTCCTGCCATATCAAAATTTCTGCTGGTACTTCTTTACCCAGGTAACGAATTCTTGGTCCCATATCTCTGTGCGTAAGTTTAAACCATGCTCTTGCAAATGCATCATTAAATGCTGCAGGGTTTTCCAGAAAGTGCCTGCTTATTTTTTCATAGGCAGGGTCTATTCTTAAAGCAAGATCGGTTGTTAGCATAAATGGCTGATGATATATTGCAGGGTCGTATGCATCGGGTATCATTCCGGCGCCAGCATCTCCTCTGGGTTTCCATTGATGTGCACCTGCCGGGCTTTTTGTCAATTCCCATTCATATTCGAAAAGGTTTTCAAAATAGTTATTACTCCATTTTGTAGGTGTGGTTGTCCAGGCACCTTCCAGCCCGCTGGTAATTGTGTGAGCGCCATGGCCCGGACCATAGCTGTTTTTCCAGCCCTGGCTTTGGTATTCTATGTCTGTACCGGCAGGCTCTGACCCAATATATTTTGAGGGGTCTGCTGCGCCGTGTGTTTTACCCAGTGTATGACCACCTGCAATTAATGCAACTGTTTCTTCATCGTTCATCGCCATGCGGGCAAAAGTTTCTCTAATATCTCTTGCAGCAGCAAGTGGGTCGGGATTGCCATTAGGCCCTTCTGGGTTCACATATATTAAGCCCATTTGCACTGCGGCAAGCGGATTTTCTAAATGACGGTCACCAGTGTAGCGATTGTCGCCCAGCCATTTCCTTTCCGATCCCCAGTAAATATCTTCTGCAGGTTCCCATACATCTTCCCTACCACCCGCAAAACCAAAAGTTTTAAAACCTGCGGATTCTAAAGCACAATTTCCTGCAAGTATCATCAAATCTGCCCACGATAATTTTTTACCGTATTTCTGTTTAATTGGCCAAAGCAACAGGCGTGCTTTATCCAGATTGGCGTTATCTGGCCAGCTATTTAATGGTGCAAAACGTTGCGTGCCAAAACCACTGCCCCCTCGGCCGTCAGCAATACGATAAGTACCTGCACTATGCCAGGCCATCCGAATAAAAAAGGGACCGTAATGCCCAAAATCTGCAGGCCACCAATCTTGCGATGTAGTCATTAATTCAAAAATATCTTTCTTTACTGCATCCAAATCCAGACTCTTAAATTCTTCTTTATAATTAAATGTTTTATCCATTGGGTTACTTAATGAAGAATGCTGTCTTAAGATATTTAATTTTAGTTGGTTCGGCCACCAGTCACGGTTTACAGGCCCGCGACCGGGTGTTTCAGTAAGTGCTCCAGCAATGAATGGGCATTTGCTTTCTGCTTCAATTGTAACACCATCGTGCATGTTGGTATCGTCATTCATATCCAGCGCCTCTGTGGTTGGTAATTGATAGTTTTCCATGTTCTAAAAAAATTAATATATGATTTGAAAAATTTATTGCTCATGTTTTTCCAATGAGTATCCAAAGTTATTGAAAATTTAAAAAGTATCGGAGTAGCTGTACTAAAATAAATCATCAAATAACTTTTGTTATTTAAAAAGGGAAATATTTCTGTTAATCTTCTTTAGGACAGATTATTTGTATAATTCTGAGCAAAAAAAATTGATGGTTTAAATCTAATATATTTATGAAGTTAAGAGTAGGCTTTTTTTAAACACTCATTAAAGGAAAATACAAAAGGCAAATAAGAATGCAGAAAAAATCTTTATAATCTGTTATACTTAAAATTAATTTTCTTTATAAAACTGCTCTGTTATTTGCTTTACAATTATCCCAAACTTACGGATAATGCTGCGTATAATGAGTGTTTTTCCACCAGGCATAAGGTACATGTATTGTGTCATATTTACATACTGAACCAAT
Source organism: Ferruginibacter sp. (assembly GCA_025350645.1). Lineage (GTDB taxonomy): Bacteria > Bacteroidota > Bacteroidia > Chitinophagales > Chitinophagaceae > Ferruginibacter. The sequence goes on along the minus strand of JANXXM010000146.1, from coordinate 17,094 downwards.
CCTTTTTCGGCTATTTTTAACCGAAAGTTCCATGTAAAATAATTGCCGTATAATTTTCCGTGAGCAGTGCCGGATATATCGCTGCCAGTGCCTTCCACATGGTTTGCATCTATAAGTTTTAAATTAAAATTGCGGTGGTTTTGTTTTCCTCTTTCGGGATAAAGATCTTGTTCTATGTGTAAAATACCATTGGCGAAAGTACCTGCTGTTTTTGTAGTTATGCGCACAGAAGGCTTTCCTCTATGCGCTTCCAGCACACCTGATGAATGGGTATGTCCGCCGAAAAATTTAACCGGATCCAGCACAGTAGTATCGCCAGCAAAACTTTCGGGCTTTAAGGTTGAGCAACCTGTTAAAAATAAAAAAAGTGGAAGGAAAATGATACTGCAATATTTCATACTAAGCTTAAATCATTAATCGTGCCGCCGATAAAGTGTAATTTTAAAAGCAGCGGTGCTAGCAAAAAATATTATTTACTATTTGGATATACTACCATTCATATAACAGTTACATTACCCAAAAGAAAGACCCCGCATATAAGCAGGGCCTTATTGTTATCCAAACAATCCATAAAACAAAAAGAGGTTATTAAAATTTGGGGCAGCGGGTTGCATTTTTGCTGCTATTGTATTTATCTAAAAAGCCCTGATAAGTAAGCGATAATTCAAAACCTCCCCGCCCTGCACTTGCCCTTTTTAATGTTGATATATTTACATCATAACTTACTGCAATAGCTAGTGGTTTTGATTCTACTTTCACCACTGGTATCAATGCATCTTTCAGGCGAATGTATGATCCTGCGTGAATAAGATATTTAGGATTTTCCGGACCATCCAGTTTCATAGAATACAGCACTCCGCCTAGTATCTCATTATACGCCCCCTGCTTTGTATAATCTGCTTCTATAGTAAAATAGGCATACTCAGTCATGTTCATTCGCACAGCTGCAGAACCTACCCATTTTGGTGTATTTTCTATGTTGCTGCTGGTGTAAAAAACAATATTTTTTGCCTTGTTAAAGTGGTGATAAGCTATACCCAAAATAAGGTTATTGTCTTCGTTTTCTCCCAATTGAGAATTAAAACTTAGCCCTGCACTTCCGTCAAAATAGCTGTAATTTGCTTTTGGAAAAGTTTCTCCGGTGGCAGCCGCCGCATCATAAGATGAACCATTGAACTGGCTGTTTGTTGTAATTTTTGATCTGTCAACAGAGCGTTGTACCCATCCTCCCATCAATGCCATAGATACATACATATTTCTTTTTGCACTTAAAGATTTGTGGAAATTAAAAGCTGGTAAAATATGAGTAGATGTAAGGGCGACTGTTCCTGCTTTATCGTATAATACCTGGCCGCCCAGTGTAATATAGTCATTGGTTTGCCCTACAGGTATTTTATACTCCACATTTGCAGCGGCAGTGCGGTAGGCATCTGTAAGACTATTCCATTGAGAACGGTAAACAGATTGTACTCTAATATCCCCTGAAAATATTCCTGATAATGCCGGATTTCTAAGTAAAGGTGTTTCAAACATCTGCGAAAAATGTATGTCCTGCCCCTGTACGCTAGCTGCAGCAAATGTGCAGAAAGTTAAGAAACAATAACATAAAAAATTTTTCATAAGGGATATTTGTACCAACAACAGGTATTATTTTTAAACGATTTTTTTATACTAATATTTTACTGTGTTAATAACATTTCCTTTATTTTATGAGCGCTATATTTCCTTTGTATACTAATGTGGTATTATTGTCGCATACTATTTCAAAAATATATACAAATACATCAGGCGTCAACTTCTGCCCTTTAAAAGTGCCATCCCAGCCTGCGCTTTCTACATTGGCTTTAAAATCATTTTTTTCATACATCACTTCTCCCCAGCGGTTAAAGACTTTTGCCAGTTTAATGGTAAATAATCCAGTGCCACGTGGGTAAAAAACTTCATTGGCACCATCGCCATTTGGTGAAAAAGTATTGGGTATAAAAACATTGGCACCATTGCACAAAACAAAAACTGTTACCAAATCGCTGGATGTGCAACCACCTGCATTTTTTACGGTTATTTTATAATCTGTAGTCTGCGTAGGTTTTACGGTAATGGAATTTGCATTTCCTGTAATAATACCTGTGGCAGGAGACCAAATGGTATTAGTGACATCTGTTGATAATGCAGGGGTAAACGTAGCAGACTGCCCTACATTTATTGTTTTATCCTGCCCCGCATTTACGGTTGGTATTGGATAAACTTTTACAGGAAAATAAGCAGTATCTTTAAAACAACCTGCATTATCTGTACCTATAACCATGTATTTTGTAGTAGTATCCGGCCTTGCAGTTACAGATGCAGCAGTTGTATTGTTAAGCCCTGCAGAAGGCGACCACTGGTACGTTAAGGCGCCAGATGCAGATAGTAATGCTGACTCCCCTATACATAATGTGTCGCCTGGACTATGCAACATTTGGAAAGGATATTTCACATTTACTTTTACAGTATCCGTATTTGCACACCCAAAAGAAGAAACACCTCTTACGGTATACGTTTTTACAGAATCTGGCATTGCAACAGGTGCTGCACAATTTGTACAACTAAGGCCTGCCGTAGGCGACCATGTGTAGGATGCTGCCCCAGTTGCGGTAATAATTTGTCCTGTACCCTGGCATATTAGTTTATCGGGTCCTGCATCAATTACAGGAAGCGGATATACATCAAAATTAGTAGTGGCAGTATCTTTGCAACCACTGCTGTTTGCGGCATACAAAGTGCCGGTAAAAGTATTTGCTGTAGTAAACTGTAAGGTATTTAAAGTTTGGCCATTTGCTGTTCTTCCATCACTAAAACCCCAGTGCCATGTTATTGAGGAAGTGTCTGCATTAAGCAAGTTGCCCGCAAAATTTATATTTAAAGGTATACAGCCATTGGGAGATTGTGTGATACTAATATCCGGAGTTTTTACAACCTTTACAGGCAGCACAAGCTTTACAGAATCTATACATCCTGTTTGCGAAAAAGCTTTTAGTTTTGGATGGTAAATACCTTCACTTGCATAAAAATGTATTGGCGATACAGCATTGGATGATGTACCATCGTCAAAATCCCAATTGTAACCTGTTATTATCTCATTGCTTTGAGAAGTATTGGTAAAAACCACGTTGCCATTTGTACATCTTAGCAGCGTATCTGTAATAAACCCTGCATCTACACCATTTACCCTCACTGTATCTAAACCGAGTATAGGCACTATGCAACCGCCTGCATCTTTTAGCAACATCTTTGGCAAATAATTACCAATAAGGTTATAAGGGTGGCTGATAATTGAATCCGGTGTTTCTATAACGGTACCATCATTAAAATCCCAAATAAAACTTACATTATCCAGGCTGGTGCCGGTAAAATGTACATCAAGGGTTTTGCATCCTATAAAGTTGGTATAATAAAAACTTCCCTGAGGACCTCTCACAATGATGGTAGCTGTTTTAACTGATGTGCAGCCACCATAGCCTGTTACAGATAATGAAGGATAAAATGTACCTACAGTATTGTATACATGATCTGGATTTTGTACACTGGAAAAAGTGCCATCACCAAAGTTCCAGTTATATGTATTTTGATTGATTGAATTATTGGTAAAATGTACAGTAAGTTCCGGGCATGTTGTTACGGAATCGCTCATAGAAAACAATGCATACGGATACTGAATTTTTATATACTGCGGCTTCACAGAATCTGCCGTACAGCCATATTGGTCTGTTATAAAAAGATGCACTGTATATATTCCGGGTAATGTATAACTATGTATTGGTGCGGCTTGTGTACTGTTGGTGCCATCACCAAAATCCCAGTTGTACGTAAGCCCCGGGCCGGTGGAGTTATTTACAAAAGTTATCGGTTTATTGGGGCAGGATAATGTATCCGGCGATACAAAATCTGCCATTGGGGTAGAAATAACCAGCAGGCTATTTTTTGTTATACTATCGCTGCAGCCATAACTGTCTGTAACAATAAGCTGCACATCATATATACCCGCACCTGCGTAAGAATGAGTAAATGGCGATGTAGTAAGTGTATCTCCATTACCATCACCATAATGCCATATCCATTGGGTTACGGGATGCACCCCATCGGTTACCGTTTGGTCATTAAAAGTAATAGCGGTATTTAAACAACTCCCTGGTGTGGTGGCTGCAAAATTTACTACAGGTCCATTTACAGTAATGTAAGAAGGCAGTATTTTAGTATATACACAACCCACAACATCTGTTACAACCAGTTTTACGGTATAGTTTCCTACAAGTGGGTAAGTATGTTGTACGCTGAGTCCTGTTGCTGTTGTACCATCTCCAAAATCCCAGTCAAAATTTGCAATACCACCGTTTGTAACTGCTGTAAAAGTAGTAGCATTGTTTTTGCAAAGTTGTGTGAGATTCGCAGAAAATATTGCATCTTCATCTGCTACGGTTACCTGTGCAGTTTTGGTATGTTCACAGCCGGTAATTAAATTTTTTACTGTAAGGGTAACTGTATAGGTGCCTGCTGCTGCGTATGTATGAGAAGGGCTTGGGATAGTGGATGTGCCTCCATCGCCATAGCTCCAGGTATATTCATCTGCACCAATGGAATGATCTGTAAAATTGCGTACAAAACGCTGGGCACAATCAAAACCAATATCAAAAGCAGCAATGGGCGGTTTAATATGAACATAGTCAGTTAACTTGAGCGTATCATAACAGCCATTGTTTCCTACTATAAGTTGTATACTAAAAAGGCCTGTATCTTCATAAGCATGAGTAGGATTTTGTATAATGGATGTGGAACCATCGCCAAAATCCCAGTGCCATGAAGTTATTGTACCTGTGCTGCTGTCAGTAAAATTAATGGGTATAAAAGCACATACATCTCTTGGATCTGCACCAAAGTTTGCATGGGGTTTTACAGAAGACTTTATTCCGGCTGGTACACGGGCTGTATCTGTACAACCACTGGCGGTAGTTACTACCAGCATAATATCATAAATACCTGCAGAAAATGTGTGGTTTGGCGAAGATTGTGAAGATGTAGTTCCGTCTCCAAAAAACCATTCGTAGCTCACAACAGGGTCTGCAGTAGTAACTGAAGAAGTAAACGTCCAAGAAAGTGGTGCGCAACCTTGCTGCGGTAAATTATTTATGGCAACATGAGGCAGTTTTATTTTTACATAATCTGTTTTTACTATCGTATCTGTACAGCCATTTGCGTTGGTTACTATAAGGGTGACTGTGTAATTATTTTCTGTTGTATAAGTATGCTGAGGAGATTGCTGTGTGGATGTGGTATTATCACCAAAATCCCATTCATAAGCTATTGCACCTGTACTTGTATTTGTAAAATTTACCGTTTTAGGGATGCTACAACCTGTAAGTGGAGTTCCGCTGAAAGCTGCTGCAGGCTTAGGCAACACGGTTATCATTTTTATTTTTGTGTCTATGCAACCACCAAAATCGCTTACTAATTTTACGGTATAATTTCCTGCTGTATTATAAATTTTTACCGGGCTTGATGCAGTAGATGATGTGGCATCCCCAAAGGTCCAAGAAGATGATACCGGTGCCGGGGTAGAAGTATTGGTAAATGTAAAAGCATTGCCTGTACAAATGATTGCAGGTGCTGCGAAATTTGCCAGTACAGATCCTATAATAACTCCTGCGGTGTGTGTGGCGGTATCTCTGCATCCATTACTGTTGGTAACAATAAGTTGAACAGTATAACTACCTGCTGAATTGTAAGAATAGGATGGATTTTGAACAGAAGAAGTTCCGCCATCACCAAAAGTCCATTTGTAAGTAAGCAAGCCTGTACCGATAGATTGATTTTGAAAGTTTATGGTTTGTGGGGCTGAGCAACCTGACGGGGCATTGTTTGTAAACGCTGCATGTACACCATTGCTTAAAGAAATATAACTGATTTTGGTACGTGTTTTAGTGCAGCCGTTGCTATTGGTTATTTTGAGCGTAACATTATAATTACCTGCTGCAGTATATGTGTGCGCAGGCGCTGGTGCGGTAGAAGTAATACCATCACCAAAATCCCAAAACCAACTGGTAATACTACCACTACCAGGTGTACTGTTATCTGTAAACTGAACCGGAAGCGGAAAGCAGCCCGAAGTGGGTGTGGCCGTAAAATTTACTACTGGCAAAGCATATACAGTAATGTAATCTATTTTAGTTACAGAGTCTTTTGTGCCGGCTGCATTTTGTATAACGAGTTTTACCTTATATAAACCTGGGTTAAAATACGTATTGCTGGGGTTTTGTAAAGGTGAAATAGTATTGTTGCCAAGATCCCATTGCCATTGGGTAGGATTACCGGTAGAAAGGTCATGAAAGTTTACAACTAATGGTGCACAGCCGGATATTGGAGTAGCGTTAAAAGCTACTGCAAGCTGGGCTTTTGAAGTTAAACCCATCAGGATAAAACAACAGTTCATTAAAAAAAATTTTGTGAGCCTAAAGCTCATAACTTTTTTGTTTTTAAGATTTGGATAATTAGACAGGGCCTGGGCCACTTATCTATAACTCAAATAATACAAAAAAATTGTGTTTTTGGGCTAAAAATTTAGATACAAAAATGCAAAAAAATAAACTTAATGTCTTAGTATAATTCTTACAAAAACTACTTTGCCTATACCTAAAACGAACAATATATTCCAGTAAATTTTTTTGTAGCATACTTCTCTTGCATCGTTGTCATTTTTGGGCAAATAAGTTTCCTGATCCCATTGTAAAACTACAGATGCATATTTGATGTCGGCTATTTTTTGAAGAGTTGTTTTGTATTGAGTATAATTCTCGAAGGATTGAGGCATTTTTATTTTTGTGTAAATGGAAATTAGAAATGTGCTTAACGAGAGTTAAAATAAAAGAATGGATTATATAAAAACAAACAATTTTTATACTCCTTAATAAACTACTATTGTGTATTGCAACTAAAGTTTATAAAAAAAATAAGCATCAAAAATAAATAAGCCGCTACTTTAATTGTTAAAATAATATGTTTTTTATTTAGGAAGATCAGGTTAAATAAACTTTTGTGTTATGCCTTTATAAGGCTTACAAATACGAACGTTGGGTAACAAATGAATTTCAGTTAATTTTCATATTAACGCAAAATATATAAATGATTATACATGACCTTATACAATTTCTCGAAACCATTGCCCCGGCTTCTTTGCAAGAAGATTATGACAATGCAGGTTTGCTTACAGGTAAAGCAAGTTATATATGCACGGGCGTACTCATTAGTCTGGATTGTACAGAAGCAATTGTGCAGGAAGCTATTGATAAAAAATGTAACCTTATTATTGCCCACCACCCCATTATTTTTAGCGGTTTAAAAAAAATAAATGGCAACAATTGTGTAGAGCGTATCATCATTAAAGCTATAAAAAATGATATTGCCATTTATGCCATTCATACCAATTTAGATAATGTACTGGCAGGTGTAAATGGAAAAATTGCAGCAATGCTGGGGCTTCAAAATGTACAAATACTCTTTCCCAAAAAAGATATTTTGCAAAAACTAGCAGTATTTGTTCCTGCAGAAAATGCAGAAAAATTGAAGGATGTATTATTTGCTATAGGTGCAGGCAATATGGGTAATTACAGTGAATGTACTTTTAGCACAATTGGTACTGGCAGTTTTACACCTCAGGAAGGAGCAAAACCTTATAGTGGTAAAGTTGATAAAAGATCAGTTGTGCAAGAGGTGAAAATTGAAGTGATTTTTCCGACTTGGTTGCAAGGTAATATCATTAAAGCTATGAAAGAAAACCACCCTTACGAAGAAGTGGCGTATGATATTTATTCATTAAACAACTATAACCAAACCGTAGGCAGTGGCATTGTTGGTTACCTGCCCCAAGCAATGGGCGAAACCGAGTTTTTACAAAAACTGGTTACTGTTTTTAAACTCAAAACTGTAAGGCACACCCATTTGCTAAACAAGCCCATACAAAAAGTAGCCCTTTGTGGCGGTGCAGGAAGTTTTTTACTATCGCATGCAAAATCCGCCGGGGCGCATGCATACATAACCGCAGATGTGAAATATCATGAATTTTTTGATGCTGATGACCAGCTTTTATTGGCAGACATAGGGCATTACGAAAGTGAGCAATATACAATTGACCTGCTTTTTGATATTTTGACCGATAAATTCCCTACATTTGCACACTTTAAAACGGGGGTGAATACTAACCCTATTCATTATTTTGCCCCGTAAAAATTAATAAATACAACATAAATTATGGCAGCAGTAAAAGAATTTTCGGTTGAAGAAAAATTGACTTCTCTGATCCGTTTGCAAAAGATAGACAGCAAATTAGACGAAATAAAAATTCTTCAGGGCGAATTGCCAATGGAAGTGAAGGACCTTGAAGATGAGGTAGAAGGATTACATGCCCGCCTTACCCGTGTGGAAGAAGAAGTGAATGGTATTACCGAATTTATAGATCAGCGCAAAGCCGCTATTACTGAGGCGCAGGGGCTTATAGCCAAATATGAAAAACAAAGTGAAAATGTAAAGAACAGCCGTGAGTTTGATGCTATTAATAAAGAAATAGAAATGCAGCAACTGGAAGAAAAACTTGCTGAAAAACATATTAAAGATGCCAATGAAGAAATTGGTGACAAAGCAAGAGCTTTAGAAAGTGCCAAAAGAGCTATAGCTACTAAAGAAGCTAATCTTAGCGGTAAAAAAAATGAGCTGGAAAAAATAATAAGTGAAACTGAAAAAGAAGAGAAACATTATAAAAAAGATGCAGAAGAAGCGAGGGCTCATGTAGAAGAACGCTTATTGGTGGGTTACGATCGTATTCGCAATAACTACCGCAACGGTTTATCTGTTGTACCAGTAGAAAGAGATAGCTGCGGCGGTTGTTTCCATGCTATTCCTCCACAAAAGCAAAGTGAAATTAAACTTCGTAAAAAGATAATGGTTTGCGAAAACTGTGGCAGAATTTTGGTGGATAATGATTTGAATGATGCCATAGAAGTAAAATAATGAATTGAATGGTCAATAACTTGCCAAATCATTATTTACAAATTCAAATAAATATTTTTTTATTAACATAACACATTAGGATAAAAATAAGAAAGAGCTGCAGAAAATGCAGCTCTTTCTTATTTTCATATTATGCTTATTTTTTACCATTAAGATTGTGAAAAATCAATGACATTAAATTTTCCTTCCGTTGTTCTCATTCCTTAATGATTTTAGTTTCTTAATGACTTTTATTTCTTAATGGTCTTAATGTTTATTTTTTAAAAATCTGCTTGCTTCATCCCCTTAATTTTATGGTAATTTCTGGTTGCCAGCTTTTATTTTAAATACGGATTATTCCCCGCCTCAGCTCCAATGTTAGTTACAGGCCCATGCCCGCTATAAACAATGGTATTTGCTGGCAAAGGAAGCAATATCTCTTTTATACTTTTTATTAAAATATCGTGGTTGCCGCCCGGCAAATCGCTACGGCCCACACTGTTTTTAAACAATGTATCGCCGCTTATTACAAATCCATCTTTCGGGCTAAAGAAACTAAGGCTCCCCGGGCTATGGCCGGGTGTAAATAATATTTGTAGCGCATCTTCTCCCATCTTAATACTATTACCAGGCTGCAAATAAATTATTTCACCTGCGTAATTATCAAATGGCATACCATAAGTAAGCCCGCTGGTGGGTGCATAATCCAGTAGCATTTTTTCCTGCTCGTGTATATGCAGTGTAAGGTTGTATTTTTCTGCTAAGAATTTATTTCCAAAAACATGATCCAGGTGGCAATGGGTATTTAAAAGTAACACAGGTTTTAAAAAATTGTCAGAAACAAAAGCGACAAGCGCTTCCTTTTCGGCATCAAAATAACAACCGGGGTCTATAATAATGCAGTCGTTAAATTCATTGTAAAGCAGGTAGGTGTTTTCTTGAATTGGACTAAATTCGAAAGATTTTATTTTTAACATCCGGAGTATTTTAAATTGATTTTAATTGTAAGCTCTAATGGATTAATTTTAAGACTTAATAGTAAATTTTAGTATGGCAAAGTACAGCAAATTATTTTTCATTTCGGTAATCTCCCTTCTCCCCGCATTAGTAAGCACTGCCCAGGTAAATGCCGTTACATTTGGCAAAAACAGAATACAGTACAAAAAGTTTAAATGGCAGTACTACCAAACAAAAAACTTTAATGTTTATTTTTATAATGGCGGACAGGAGCTGGCAAAATTTGTAGCACAAAGTGCGGAAAAAGAATTGCCGCAAATTGAAGCCGCAGCAGAGTATAGCCTGCAGCGGCGGGCAAATATTGTGCTTTACAATGAATATGCAGATAAGCAGCAAAGTAACATAGGGCTGGAAACAGACCTGCTGAATACTGGTAATGTAACGAGGCTTGTAAACAATAAAATGGTTGTTTATTATGATGCCAATCATTACAATTTAAAAAGGCAAATACGGCAGGGCATAGGAAGTGTTATTACTCAAAACGTATTATTTGGCGATGATCTTGGCGAAGTTGCCGGCAACCAGACTTTACTGGACCTCCCAAAGTGGCTTACAGATGGCTATGTAGAATACCTTGGCGAAAACTGGAGTACCGACCTGGACGACCAGCTTAAAAGTGAAATACTGAGCAGTAATTATAACAAGTTTTCAAAATTTGCTTTTGCAAATCCACTTTTGGCCGGCCATGCTTTTTGGTATTATATTGAAGAAAAATACAAAAAAGAAAATGTTACTTATTTTCTTTACCTGGCAAGGGTGTATAAAAATTTAGATAAAGCAAGCAGGCAAATTACCAAGCTTAAATTTAAAGCGCTCCAGGCAGAGTTTATGGAATACCAGGATGATAAATACTACAAGGATATAAGCCGCCGCAAGGCTTATCCCAAAGGAAATTATATAGACGGGTACGACATTAGCAAGCGTTTAAATTATTACAGGTTTAATGTAAATCCTAATAAAAAGAACAACTCTTATGTAGTTACACAATTTAAAAAAGGCGTAGTAAGAGTGCTATTAAATGAGGGTTTCGAAAACAAAACTATTTTAAAATATGGCGTAAGATCATTAGGATCCGAAATAAACCCAAGCTATCCTATAATGGCATGGGACCCCAAAGGCACAAGGTTTGCCGTAGCATATAGTACCGAAGGAAAATTAAAATTATTTATTTACGATGCGCTTTCTAATTTTAAGAAAAGCACTTTTGACCTTACAGAAAATTTTGACCAGATACAGGATATAAAATATATGCTGGATAGCCGCACGCTATTAATATCCGCTGTAAAAAATGGCCATGCAGATATTTATACTTTTGCCATAGAAAGAGAAAAAATACAAAAAATTACCAATGATGTATATGATGACCTGGATGCATCGTTTGTAGCTTTCCCCAACAAAACCGGCATTATCTTTAGCAGCAACAGGCCAAATGCATTTACAAAAGGCGGCGATACATCGCTGCCCAGCAACAATCGTTATAATGTTTTTTTAATAACAGATTTTGGTGATAAGCCGGAGCTAAATCAAATAACACAACTCACCAATTTAAAGTATGGAGATGCACGCTTTCCTATGCAATACAACGGTACGCACTTTACATTTGTGAGCGATGAAAATGGCATTAAAAACCGCTATGCAGGATTTTTTACCACAAAAAAAGCTGGGCTGGATACTTTAGTATTAATTGGCGATGATATACTAAGAAATCCTTCGCAAAAGGATGTAGACAGCACCTTGCGTGTGTACAAAAAAACAGATATTGATTCAGTAGCAGTGGTCTCCGTTACCGAAGATTCTGCTTATACTTTTCCGCTTACCAACTACCCCAGCGCTCTTGCAGAAACCCGTATAGCGGGCGATAATAATCAAATGAGCGAAGTAACACAGCAGAGCGATGAAAAGGTTTTATATAAATTAAAAATAGATGAGAATACGCTTAATCGCAGAAATATAACCGCACAACCTACTGAATACGAAAAAAAATTACGCAGAGAAAGCAGACTTACAACAGTAAAACCTGCAACCACAAACGGAACCAATCCTGCACCTTTACAACCAGCAGATAGTACAAAAAAACAGGATGATTTTTTTCAGACAGAATTTGAAAAAGATACCAGTGCAAAAGCTGCAAAAAAAATAAATCCTGTTACAAAACTGGAAGATAACAATGAAGAAACAGATGTGTTGAAGAATGCCCGATTATATCCCTATAAACCTAAAAAGTTTTCTGCAGATTATGGCTCTGCTGCTTTTTCCAATGCAGTATTGGTAAACAGGTACCAGCCTTATAATGGCGGGCAAGGACCAATAATGCTAGGCAGCAATACACCATTAAACGGGCTAATAAGGCTGGGCACATCAGATCTTATGGAAGATATAAAAATAAATGGTGGCTTTAAGATTGGCACTAATTTAAAAGATAATGAATGGCTGTTGAACTATCAAAACCTAAAACGCAGAATAGACTGGGGGCTTACCTATTACCGAAATAGCCAGCAGGTTGGTTTTGGAAACACAGGGCTTGATGGTAAAACATTTACCAATATTTACCAGGCTAATATTTCGTACCCGCTAGATGTGGTGAAAAGTGTACGGCTTTCCGCAGGTATAAGATCGGATAATACGGTATTAAATGTAAATGCTAATTTTCCGCAAAGTTTGTTGTTTAACAACAGCCGCACATTGTATTCCATTACCCATGCAGAGTTTGTGTGGGATGATGCTGTTTCCCCGGCAAACAACATCTGGGAGGGCTTTAGAGGAAAGGTATATGCAGACTGGAACCGGCAGGTAAGTGGTGTAAAATTTGCTGATGGTCCCACTACCTACAACCTTGGTTTTGATGCAAGGTTTTATTACCCGATATACAAAAACTTTATTTGGGCAGCAAGAGCTGCAGGGGATTTTAGTTTTGGTAACCAAAAACTGGTATATTACCTAGGTGGTGTAGATGGTTGGCTTATGTTTGGTGGCAATAAGAAAAACGGAAAAGACCGCTATTTTAATACCAATAACCCTCCTGCTGATGATGTGGATTATGCTTTTGAAAGCCTTGCAGTAAACATGCGTGGTTATATACAAAACCTTGCAAGTGGTAATAATGCATTGGTAATAAACAGCGAATTTCGCCTCCCGGTGTTTACTACTATTTTTGATAAAACAATAAATAATGCCTTCATACGTAATTTTCAAATTACACAATTTATAGATCTTGGCACAGCCTGGAACGGTGGCTACAAGGGCATTCGCAGACCAGAAACCATTTTTGCAACACAGTCACAAGATGTAGTTGTAAAATTAAAAGCAGGAGGTATAGGACCGTTTGCTGGAGGCTATGGCTTTGGTGCAAGAAGCACATTATTTGGTTACTTTGTAAAGTTTGATGCTGGCTGGCCTATGAGTGGTTTCTTTAAAGGCAAACCCGTTACCTATTTTTCTTTAGGGCTAGATTTTTAAAATTACTATTTCTTTGGTTATAAAGCTGGCAGATGGTTTACATCATTTGCCGGTTTTCTTTTTTGACTAAGAGCCAGGCAATTATCTTTCTTAAACATTGAACCTGCTAACCACTGCAATCTTTTTTAGCGCACACTATAGCTCATAAAAAAAGAATTTTGACTAGCTTGTGTAAGGGAACATTTTTCAACTTAAATTATTCTTATAAATATAATCAAGTAGAGACCGCTGTATAATATTTATCTTTATCCTTCATCTACTGTTGGAAAACAGCAATAAACTTACACATTATGGGACAGGATCCTTTTAAAAAATTTATAAACCCGAAGAAGAACAGCGTAGTAAAAGAAGAAATACGGCAGGAGAAAAAGCAGGCCCGCAAAGATAAACGTGCTTTTTTTGACCAGATAAAAGCAGATGAATACAAAGCCCGCATGGCCAAGCGTGGCACCCCGGTAAAAGAAAAAGCCATTGTTGCAAAAAACGATATTACTACTGCAAAAAATGCCACACCCGCTACCCATAAAAATACTGTAACTACTGACATAGCCATGCCATTAAATAAATTTTTGGCGCATTGTGGTATATGCTCCCGCAGAGATGCTATAACGCATATTGCAGATGGAACTGTAAAAGTAAATGGGGAAATAGCCAAAGAGCCGGGCTACAAAGTGCAGCCGTCAGATGAAGTTATTTATAATGGTAAAAAATTATTTATCACTAAAAACCTGGTATATATTTTATTAAATAAACCCAAAGATTATATAACCACAACGGATGACCCGCAGGGCAGAAAAACGGTACTCCAGCTTATACAAAGAGCAACTGCAGAAAGAGTATATCCTGTAGGCAGATTAGACAGAAACACCTCAGGTGTACTGCTGCTTACGAATGATGGTGACCTTACCCAAAAGCTATCACACCCCAGCTATGAGATAAAAAAAATTTATGAGGTAAAACTGGACAAGCAACTTACAAAATCAGATTTTGATAAAATACTATCAGGTTTAATTTTAGAAGACGGTCAAATTTTTGTAGATAGCCTGGCTTATGCAGATGCAAAAGATAAATCGGTAATTGGCATAGAAATTCATAGTGGCAGAAACAGGATTGTGCGCCGCATTTTTGAAAGCCTTGGCTACGACGTAAAGGGATTGGACAGGGTGATGTATGCCGGACTCACAAAAAAAAATGTAGAGCGCAGCAAATGGCGATACCTAAGTGATAAAGAAATTCGGGTGCTTAAATACCTTAATGAATCCAGGAAAAAAACAGGTAAAAACGCAGAAGCAATTTTGCCAGTTACAGAGCAAAAAAATGTACGCAATCCAGATAAATTAAAAGGAAGGGATTATACCAACGAAGAAATAGCAGAAGCACTGGGCGAGAAAATAATAAAAGAAAAAAAACCTGCTGCAAAGAAAAAATTTACAGCACCAGTAGTACCTGAAAAACCGAAAAGAGAAAAAGAAATAAAAATACCAAAGCCGAGAAAATTTAAAACCCATTCGGAGAAAAAGAAACATCAAAATAACAGCATTGGCAAAAAGTAGATACAATATAATATTCGAGAACGATGATTTTGTAGCAATAGATAAACCCAGCGGTATGCTTACCATACCAGACCGGGAGCAAAGCGAAAAATCTTTAAAAGAATTTTTAATTGAAAAGTATGGCAGCATATTTACCGTGCACCGGCTAGATAAAGATACCAGCGGGCTGGTATTATTTGCAAAAACAGAAACTACACATAAATATCTTTCTAAAATATTTGAAGAGCGCAGGGTAGAAAAATATTACCTCGGTATTGTGCTGGGAAGTATGCCAGAAAAACAAGGACTGATAAATGCACCCGTTACAGACCACCTTACCCGAAAGGGAATGATGACCGTACATCGCAGTGGTAAGCCATCGCAAACTGGCTATGAAGTACTGGAAGAAAATAAATATTTTTCGCTGGTAAGTTTTAGGCTGCATACCGGTCGCACCCATCAAATAAGGCTTCACAGCAAACATACCGGCAACCCGCTTGTATGCGATGCTTTATATGGAGATGGTAAACCAGTGTTGCTATCTGCCATAAAAAAAAGTTATAAACCTGGCAGGCATGATGCTGAAGAAAGACCCATGATAAGCCGCCTAGCCCTGCACTCCTATAAACTTATTTTTGAAGATATTAATGGTATAAAAGTAGAACTGCAGGCGGAAGCGCCAAAAGAATTTCGTGCACTGATGAAGCAGTTAAAAAAAGTATAAACAGGTTTTATTTATAAAGAAAACAAAGCATGCTAAGATTTGCTTTGTTTTCTTTTAATGTTTCTTTTTAAAAGACACCTGTGTCAAAATAATCCTTCCACACTTAGATATCTTTCTCCGGTATCATAACAAAAGGTTAGAATTTTAGATCCTTTAGGTATATCGGCCAGTTTTTTTGCTACTGCAGCAAGTGATGCGCCAGATGATACTCCAATAAAAATTCCTTCTTCTTTTGCAGATCTTAGTGCATAAGCATAAGCTTCATCTTTGCCTACTTGTATTACACCATCTAAAATTGTTCTGTTTAAAACAGAAGGAATAAAATTTGCACCCAGCCCCTGCAAAGGGTGTGGCCCGGCTGAGCCCCCGCTTAGCAGTGGCGATAGTTCTGGCTCTACTGCAAACACTTTTAAACCTGGAAAATGTTCTTTTAAAATTTCTGCTACTCCAGTTATATGCCCGCCTGTTCCTACACCGGTTATCATATAATCCAACCCGTTCGGAAAATCACTTAATATTTCCAATGCAGTTGTTTTTCGGTGTACTTCACTGTTTGCAGGGTTATCAAATTGCCTGGGCACCCAGGAGTTGGGGGTAGTTTCTGCAAGTTCATTAGCCGCATCAACAGCACCTTTCATGCCTTTCTCTCTTGGTGTAAGTACAAATTCTGCACCATAAGCCTGCATTATTTTTCTTCTTTCCACACTCATACTTTCCGGCATCACCAATATAATTTTATAACCTTTTACAGCGGCTACCAATGCAAGCCCTATACCCGTGTTGCCACTGGTAGGTTCTATAATTATGCTGTCTTTTTTTAGCAAGCCTTTTGCTTCTGCATCTTCTATCATTGCCAGCCCTATTCTGTCTTTTATACTTGCGCCAGGGTTATTTTTCTCCAGTTTTATCCACACTTCATAATCGCTGCTATAGAGCTTATTTATTTTTACATGCGGAGTATTACCAATCGTTTCTAAAATATTATTTGCTTTCATTTAATTCATTTTACATTTTATAAAAATTATTTTCTTTGTTTTTGGTTGGATTGTTGTGTTTAGTTAAGCGTATCAAAAAGAAAAAAAGGAATACGTATTTGCTTCGGTAACTTTTTTTTGTTAGGTCATTGCATTTAAATTATTAAACTAAAATTATTAAAAAGAAGAAATAGGTATTTTTTTCGGTAACTCTTTTTGTTGTTGGTTTTTTTGCATTTTTAAAATATTTTTAAATAATGTTTATTTTAATAGGCTCATTAATTTTTTTTCTTTGCAGCCTGTGTTATAACCTATTTAGATAACAAAATTAAACTCCTCCGCAAAGGGATTATTATCCCGCACTTTTATTTCGCTTTTG
>JANXXM010000143.1 GCA_025350645.1 Ferruginibacter sp. | reverse complement strand
AAACAAATTTTATTATCAAATTCATTCCCCACCAATGCAACAAAATTTTAATAGTTAGTGCCTATTTAAAAACACTTTAACCATTTAAATAATTAATATGAAAAAGTATATATCAAAAATTCTATTCGGGTTTATTTTAATTTCTTTTGGAAATTCATGTAAAAAGAACCCAAT
This sequence comes from Ferruginibacter sp., assembly GCA_025350645.1. Classification (GTDB taxonomy): domain Bacteria; phylum Bacteroidota; class Bacteroidia; order Chitinophagales; family Chitinophagaceae; genus Ferruginibacter. The sequence continues at coordinate 18,016 of JANXXM010000143.1, read as the reverse complement.
AATTGAACCGAAAGAAATTTCACCTAAAGATGTTACAGGTAAATGGATATGGATAGCTACTTACATTAATGGCCCATTAGGTCCAAATAACCCATATACACCCAGCAATACAAATACATCCGAAAGCCTAGAGTTCTCTCTTGTGAAAAATTGGAAAAGATATTACAATAATAGTTTAGCAGATTCAGGAACTTTTATTTTGGAGCATGGAACGTACACAAATCCGTCAAACGCAAAATTTGTTTACGACCAAATAAATTATTACAAGAACGGTTCTGTTTTAGATGCTGATTGGTATGAAATACATAATGATACATTAATAATAAATCCAGGTTTTAGAGATTATTTTACTTCATATAACATGCCCTATGTTGGTGGTTCAAAAAGATTTATAAAACAATAAACCAAAAAATAAAATAACATTTAACATGAAAAGAATTCAAAAAGTAAAATTAATTTTTACATTAATATTTATAACACTCTTTCAAAATCTTTCATTTAGCCAAAATAGCACAGGGGCTAATTTTCTGTCTGCTTCGGATTACGCAGCATTACCTAGACCTAATTAGTCTGTAATTCAATCTTACTCAACAGCTGTTCCTAACGCAGATGGAACCTATGCCACAGCAGGAGTTGTAATGCTAAATAATCCACCGATTGGCAACCAAGGAACAGAAGGTTCTTGCGTAGGTTGGGCAGTAGGTTATACTGCCATGGGTATATTGACTTATCCCAAATTTAATTGTTGGAACGAAGCAAGAAGGAGTCCAAATTATGTGTACAATCAAATAAGAGTTGGAACAGGCTGTGGTGGAGGTTCATTTCCTCGTGATGCAGTAAATTTAGTTAGAGACCAAGGTGTTTGTTCATGGAATTTAATGCCCTATGTAGACGGAGCTTGTACAATAATTCCAAACACAACTCAATTAAACGACGCAAATGCAAATAGGTCTACAAATTGGGCTGCACTAAATAGAAATGACTTTTTAGGAATAAAAAGGGCAATTGACTTAGGTTTCCCAGTTGTTATTGGTTTTGATGTTACTCAAGATTTTGATAATATGTGGAGTGGAAACGGAATTTGGACTACAAATAATGGCACCAGCAGAGGTGGTCATGCAACTTGTGTTGTTGGTTATGATGATACAAGACAACAATTTAAAGTGCAAAACCAATGGGGTACTTTTGGTGGAGACAATGGATATTTTTGGGTTACTTATAATATGATTGCAAATAATTGTTGTAGAGAAATGTATATAGTCTATGGCTCAACTCCATCCATACCATTAGCTATATCTGGTTCCGATCAACTTTGCAATAATAATAGTGGAACTTATAAAATTAATAGTTTACAATGTAACTCATCTGTATCTTGGTCTACAAGCAATACCCTTGTAACAATTTCCCCTTCTACTGGATCTAATATAACAGTCTTCCCAAATGGTTATGCAGGCCCAATTAATCTGACTGCTACAATCATTAATTCTGGTATAACTACACAACTTTCAAAACAAATTATAATCGGTGCACCAGTAGGACTTGGATTTGTTGCCTACAATTATATGAATTTTTGTGGTGCTACTGATCCAAACCAACTAAACACATTTTCCATTTTACCTGGTGCGGGTAGTTTTTATCAATACTCAGGTACAATACAATGCGCAGCAGGCTTTGCGACAAACAGCACATGGAGTCTTGTTGCGAAAAGCCCAGGTTTACCTTGGCACTTTGATAACATTGGTAATGGCACATGTATAGTTGAAACAAAAAGTAAAGTGCCAGGTAGTTTTATGATACTTCGCTTTACTGCTTCAAATGCATGTGGTAGCGTAAGCAAGAATTATACTTTTACTACTGATTGTACAAGTATTTCCCGACAATCAAATCCTGCCACAACTGAAACTACTATTTCTCCAAATCCCTCTACAGGTATATTTAGCATTACAGTAAATACTACAGATAAATTATTAAGCATAAAAGAAATAAGAGTAAAAAATAAAATGGGAGCATCTATATTCAATAAAAAATATTCTAATAATCTAAATTCGCAATCTATAAATATTGCAAACCAGCCAGCAGATATTTATATAGTGGAAATTTTTGACGGAAAAAACTGGAATACTCAAAAAATAAACTTGTTAAAATAAACAAATAATGAATGAGGCTGTCTTAAAAATTTTATGACAGTCTCATTTTTATTAAAATACTAAAAATAAATAGTTAACACCGAAGAAATAATAGAAGGTAAGAGTATAAATTTAAATGAATGCGTCAAATACAAAAGGGCTGCTTACAAAATAAAATGGCTGATGCATAACTACTGTTTTGAAAACAATTCAATCTATATTTCGAAGCGATTTTAAGATTATTGTTTTTAATTGCTGCTGCCACTTTGTTTTAAAAAACCATATTGCTTACAGAGCAGGGATTGGGTTTACTTGCTGTGGAAGCAGCGCTCAACGCATCGCTCAATGTAATAAAATACCTGGTAAACGGTGCCATAGGTTTTTTACTTATTTAAATCATTTTTCTAAAAATGGTATGCAAACATTCTTTACATAAAATACTTTTCCATTATTCTTCTAAAAATCCCCAACCCTCTTTTAGTGCATTAAGTGCTGCTCCTTTTAACTGCGGTTTATCATAATGCCCCGCAAGTATTTTTTGCCGGTATGCCTCGTATACGCTCACTGCACATGCTACAGAAATGTTCAGCGATTTTATAATACCTACTTGTGGTATAATAAAATTGCCATCGGCCAATGCAATAATTTCGTTACTACAGCCACTGTGTTCATTGCCAAAAACGAGGGCAATAGATGTAGTAAGATCAAGCTCGTATAAACCAACAGCACCTGTACCCAGATGCGTAGTATAAATTTTATTGAAGTTTTTTCTTAAAGCGGCAAAACATTCCACCGCATTGGTAAACTGATTTATGGTAAGCCATTTTGCAGCACTGGATGAGCTTTTGGTTCCCCACTTTTCGTGCAGCTCTATATTTGTGTTGAGCACGTAAATATCCTGTATGCCCACTGCATCGCAGGTGCGCATTACTGCGGATATATTGTGAGGATCGCTCACGTTTTCAAGCACTACAGTAAGTGCAGGTTGCCGCTTTGCCAGTACATTGTTCAGTCTTGTGGTTCTTTCGGGTGTCATACTGCGAATGTGCGTATAAACTGCCTTTCATCAAAATATTTTTCGGGTGCAGGCATAAATACATATATTTATTTTCTAAACAACTATTATGATAAAAATATTTTCTCTTGCTTTGTTATGCAGTTTTTTATTTGCATGCAATACCCAAAAAACTTCTCCTGTTCAACCCGATATTCTTGCGGCCAATATTGACAGTACCATAAAACCCGGTGATGATTTTTTTATGTACGCCAATGGCGGCTGGATAAAACGCACACCCATACCTGCATCTGAAAGTGGCTGGGGAATAGGGAATATGGTGCAGGATGATATTTATAACAAATTAAAAAAGATAAATGAAGATGCTGCAACTGCTAAACAAACCGCAGGCAGCATCACACAAAAAATTGGCGATTTTTGGAAGAGCGGTATGGACCCTGCAAGCATAGAAAAAGCAGGCTTAACACCCTTAAATACTTTGCTGAAAGAGATAGATAAAATAACAGATGCAAATACTGTAATGAATGTAGGCGCTTCTTTTCAAAATATGGGGGTAAACTGTTTGTTTAGCAGTTATGTAACACAAGATGATAAAAACAGCGAGGTAATGACGGTAAGGATGGACCAGGGCGGCTTAGGCTTACCCAACCGTGATTATTATTTTAATACGGATGAACGTACGCTGAAAGTAAAAGAAGCATATAAAAATTATATGCTCAAAACATTTAAAAGACTAGACAGTACAACTGCTTCAACAAATACTGAAGATGTTTTTTCGCTGGAACAAAAATTGGCAAAAGCGAGTAGAAAACTGGCAGACCTGCGTGACCCCTATAAAAATTACAATAAGATGAGCCATGCAGGAATTGGCAAGATAGCACCCGGTGTAGACTGGATTGCATATTCAAAACTATCAGGATCTTTTTTAGTAGATTCTGTTATTGTGGGCCAGCCAGAATTTTTTACAGCATTAAGTACCGAGTTAAAAAATACTCCTGTAGCGGTTTGGAAAAACTATTTAAAGTTGAGGTTGCTGTATTCTTCTGCACCATACATGGATAGCGCAATGTTTAACGACAGGTTTTCTTACAGCAAATCATTATCTGGTGCTACCCAACCCAAAGAAAGGTGGAAGCGTGTGTTAGATGCAGAAGAAAACGCCATTGGTGAAGCACTCGGTCAGCTTTTTGTTAAAGAATATTTTAGCGAAACTGCAAAAAAAAGATATGATGGTATTGTAGAAAATATTCGTAGTGCATATAAAGAACGCATTGCAAAACTTAGCTGGATGAGTGATAGCACTAAAGCAAAGGCTTATCAAAAACTGAGTGGTATTACAAAAAAAGTAGGCTACCCGGATAAGTGGAAAGATTTTAGTATGTTACAAATTGAAGAAGGCCCATGGATATCAAATGTACACAGAGCGGCAGGATGGTGGCATAGGCATGAATTAGATAAACTGGGTAAACCAGTAGATAGAACACAATGGGATATGACGCCTCAAACCTACAATGCTTACTACAACCCCAGCAACAATGAAATAGTAATGCCAGCCGGTATTTTTGCAGTGCCGGGTTATAAAGATGCCGACCTGGATGATGCATTGGTATATGGCTATGCTGCCGCATCTACCATTGGCCACGAAATAACGCATGGTTTTGATGACCAAGGCAGGCAGTATGATGAAAAGGGAAATTTAAAAGACTGGTGGAATAAAAAAGACGGTGAAGAATTTTCCAAGCGGGCGAAAATGATTATAAAACAATTCAGCGAATTTAACCCGGTAGATACTTTACATGTAAACGGTGATGCTACACAAGGCGAAAATATTGCCGACCTCGGTGGGGTATTATTGGGTATTGATGCATTTAAAAAAACGGAAGCCTACAAGAAAAATGAAAAAATTGCGGGCTTCACACAAATGCAGCGCTACTTTTTAGGGTATGCCCTGGGTTGGCTATATACACAGCGTAAAGAAAGGCTGGCAAACCTTGTAATGACTGATGTACACTCGCCTGCAAAGGAAAGGGTGAATGGGCCATTTGTAAATGTGCCGGAGTTTTACGAAGCTTTTGGTATAAAACCCGGCGATAAAATGTACAGGCCGGATAGTCTCAGGGTAAATATTTGGTAAATAAAAAAGCTGATTGAATTTTATAAGAGGGCAAGTTTTTTTATGGAATTTAAGCTAGGAGAATCACGATAATTTTTCTGATACTATTTGAATTTTTGCAGACAATATTTTGCGAGGTAAAGATTTATTTTAAAAAAGAAAGGGATACAAATACACAAAGCACTTTATGCTATACTGTTTTTTATCCCTTTTTTAAAGTAAAAAAGTTTATTTATTTTTTAAAAATTCATACACATCCTGCCAATTATGAGTAGCGAGTGCAACGGTATGTTCTTTTAAATAATCAATACTATCTGTTATTTCTGCAGCGCCACGCATATTTTCAGGGTCTAAAAATATAGCATTGCAGCCCATATTTTTTGCAAATTGTACATCGGTAATTCTATCGCCAATTACAAAGGAATGCGCCATATCTATTGCTGCATTATTCATGTAAGCCTTCATTCTGCCTGTTCTTGGTTTTCGCATTGCAGAGTTTTCCGAAGGATAAGATCCATCCACAATAATATCAGAAAAAAGAATTCCTTCATTTTTAAAAACATCTATAACAAAATTTTGCACCGGTAAAAACATTTGCTGTGTAAAAGTAGGCGTACCTAATCCATTTTGGTTCGTAACCATTACCAGCCTAAAATCAAGTTCCTCAGCTATTTTACTAAGGTTACAGATAACGTGAGGATAAAATTTTAATTTATCAAAACTATCAATCTGTCCGCCAGATGCTGGTCCTTCTATTAATGTACCGTCCCTGTCTATAAATAAATATTTTTGCATTTTTTTAAAATATTATTGAATGTGCAACTTAGTTTTTTTATGAGATAGTAAGAGCTATTTTTAAAATTACATTACTATTTTAAAAAACAGCGCAATTTTTAACTAAACAAAATAGGTTTTCTTTTAATGATTTACACTCCTTCCTATTCCATTGTTTCATACATGTCTACTCCCAAACCAAAGCCCTGCCTGTATATTATTTTTCCATTTTCAAATGATACCGCAGTAGCAATATCCTGCGCCAACAACAAAGGCCCATCCATATCTACATGGTCTGCAAGCGGCGCCAGTTGTGCAATAGCGGCCGTTCCCAGGCTGCTCTCGTTCATGCAGCCTATCATTATTTTCATATCCAGTTGCCGTGCTTTTGTTATCATTCTTCTTGCAGGCGTTATGCCACTGCATTTGGTAAGTTTTATATTTATTCCATGAAAATGATTATAGCATTTTTCCACATCTGCCTCTGCAACGCATGCCTCATCTGCATAAAGTGGAAGCACACTTTTTTTATACAATATTTTCATCCCCTCCCAGTTATCTTTTGCCAAAGGCTGCTCCACCATATCTACACCAAGCTCTTTTAACAATGGTATTTTTAGCAATGCTTCATCCAGCGTCCAGGCTGCATTTGCATCTACCCTAAAAGCAGCGTCAGTATGTTTTCGTAATGCTGCAATGGTTTCAATATCTTTATCAAACCCTACTTTTATTTTATACACAGGCCAGGGTTTTTCCTGCATTTTTTTTATCATCATTCCTTCTGTATCTATGCCAATAGTGTAATCTGTAACGGGAGTATTTATTATATTTAGCCCCCATAACTCATGGAGTTGTTTTTTTTTCATTTTACCGTACAAGTCCCATGCAGCCATATCTAAAGCGCAAACTAAAAAAGAATTTTGTGGAAATAAATGGTGTAGGTAATGCCAGTATCTTTCCGGATCAGAAAAAGAAAATTTTTCTACTAAAGCTTTTTTTGCCTCCAGGTCTTCTATCATTTTTTCTACAGGAATATTATAGTAACTAATGGCTGGTGCTTCGCCATAACCTTTATGGCCAAAGTATTCCAGCTCCACTACAAAAACGGGTTGGTGTGTTTTTGTACCCTTAGATATGGTAAAAGGATATTTAAAAGGCAGGTTAAAAATTTTATAAGACACTTTCATTTAAAAAAATTTCTGCAGGGCAGTTATTGAAATAATTATTAAAAATTCAGAAGATGCATGTTTCCCTTTGTATTTTTTTATTGCTTGTATGATTAAATAACCTGCCAATTAAAATAAAAATTTAGGGGTAGAGGCAGTTAAGAAAAAAATACAAGTATATAGTCTCAAAGCAGCGTTTTAAAATGAGCAAGTTTTATTTACGAATGTTTAATTCATACAGAACAATTAAAATAATTTTTTACCTGTTATTTCCCATCACCATTAACTTTATTTCTTCTTCAAAATCCTGTTGCTCATTAAGTGTTTCCAGGGTAAGATGCATTTTATAATTCCACACAAAACCATGGTCTGATGGGTTATTGATTCGTTCTTCAAAAGGATTAGCTCTTCGCAGCCTTCCGCTTACTGCCAGCAAATCTTGTAGTAAAAATACACTCCACATAGCGGGAGAATGTAAATGCATTTCTATAATTTTTTTACATACCCATGGCTCGCAAAAATATGGCGCATCACCAGGTTCGTGTAAAATATTATTAAAAAAATATTGCGCACTTGCCCGGTGTGTTTCCCACCACTCCCGTATAGTGGCCATGTCATGCGTATCCGGCATTACCACAGTTTCGTAATTTGCGTTTTCAGTTTCTGAGAAATACTGGTCTTTTTTGGGCATTTGCTGCACCTGCAGGGATAATATATCCATACTATGCAACAACTCTTCTGTAAAATCCGGCACCATTCCAAGATCTTCTGCACATAATAACATGCTTGTATTTTCTTTAAACATCTGCAATTTTACTTTGCCACTTTCTTTCCATAATTCCTGCTGGTTCACATTAAAATATTGATTGTACAATTCAATAAGTATAGGTTTTTCCAGTTCTGGTAAATTTCTAAAAGCATTGGTTTGCTGCATGTTTATTCTAAAATGAAATGCATTTTTCAGTAGATCATCTTTGAGTAAAATAACTTCTGTAATAATATCAAATAAGCCTTGCTGCCATTTTCGGTTGTCTTTATTCTTATCAAAATATAACCTTACTTTTTGCTGGCTGTCAAATGCCGGTTTCATTTTTTCTCCATCAAAAAAAAGTTTTTTTACTTCGGCTACATCATCACCAAACTTTTGCTGCAGCATTTCTTCATTGCAAAATGGCATACAATATTTTTCTTTTTCAAAAATTAATCCTGCATGTTCAAAATCTCTTTCTCCCATAGGTATGGCCGGCACAAATTTTCCCAGCAATCCTTCATCCTGGTATAGCGGTATACTCCATATTCTAAATAAGCCCAGTACATGGTCTATTCGTATGGCATCAAAATATTGCTGCGGATATTGCAGTCTTTTTTTAAACCATTCGTTATTATCAAAAGCTATTTGATCCCAGTTATAAGTAGGAAATCCCCAGTTTTGTCCTTTGCCGGAAAAAGCATCGGGCGGCGCACCAGCCTGCATTGTAAGGTTAAAATATTCCGGATGCTGCCAGGTATCTACACTATGCCTGCCTACACCGATAGGCAAATCTGCCTTTAAAATTATTTTTTTACTGTGTACATATTTTGATGCATGCTTTAATTGTACATGCAAATGATATTGCACAAAATACCAAAATAAAATACCCTCATAATATTCGCCGCCCGGTATTGCAAGCTGCTCCACTTTATCTTTATTGTATAAAGAAAAATCCTTCCAGTAATGATGGTTTACAGAATGAAAAGTATCTCTAAGGCAGCAAAATGCAGCATAGGGCGTTAGCCAGTTTTTATTTTCATTAAAAAAAATATTCCAGTTTCTGTCTTCTACAAATTCTTTTTTTGCTATTGCAAATATTTTTTTTATTACTGTTAATTTTAAAGTTATTACGGGTGCAAGATTTACTATTGGCAATACATTCAGCATTTCTCCTTCTTCCAGTAAAGATTTTTCTATAGTGTAAGAATATTCATCTGCAAGTTTTTGTAGATTTAAAAATTGCGGGTGCAAAGCAAATGCAGATATGGCGGCATAAGGATAAGAATCGTTTCCGGTTGCGTGGGTAGTGGTGTCATTTATTGGAAGGAGCTGTATCATTTTAATACCAGTTCTACAGCACCAGTCTGCAAGCAAATGCAAATCTGTAAACTCTCCTGTACCCCAGCCATTATTGCGCTTTAGCGAACTAAGCTGCACATTTACACCAGCCCCTTTCCATGCATATTGCTGAAAAAGGTGAGGACAATAAATGATGTGTATTGTTTCATTTTCTGCCGGCTTTTCTATTATTCTGTTTGGCCCGGTTTCATAAGCAACAATCTTTTTTTGCATTGCATCATACACTGCCAGTTTATACTCCAGCGGAAAATGCTCTTTCGACAAATTTATTTTTATAGAGGATTTACTGTTTTTACCGGGTACAAATAATACCGGATGCTCATTATTCCATTCGTTCATTTTTATGCCACTGCCTATTATGCAAATAAATTTATCATCCTGCAGCACGGGGAAATTTCCTCTAAAAATATGTGTAGGGTTTTTAGATGATTTAAAGGCAGGCAAATGATGTACTTTTTTTATTACCCTTTTAAAAAAATCAATTTTATCTGGTTTTAAAAAATCCTGTGCAGCGGTATTCTCATGAGTAATTACTGCATATTCCGGATATTTTTTTAAGTTTATTTTTCCCTTTGCTAGCTCATACTCGCTCTCCGTCATTCCGGTATTTTTTACTATTACGCTATAGCAAAAAAATTGGTGAAATGGGTGTTCTTCAGATTTTAATATGCCGGTCCAATAATCATTATCTGCAATTTTAAGCAGAATTTCCATTTGTTTTTCACCAGTTTTTTCTGTAAACCGAATAGCCAGTTTTGTTTCTTCTGCTGACGAAAATTTAATTTTAAAAGATATTTCCATTCGATGTTCTTTTTGTACGATGTAATTATAATAACGTTAGGGTGATTGAACAAATATTTATACAAAAAGCAGACAGGTTTTATGATGTGTGCTTATATTTGCAAAAAATTTTAAGATACATGGAAACAGTAAATAAATCAAAAGGCAAATACTGGGTATTGTTCTTTTTGTCCATAGCAGTATTTTTTGGTGTTTATGCAGTTGGTGGTGGTTATTGCTCCCTGATACTTCCTTTTGTAGTTACTTCTTTTGCTATGGCAATGGATTTGTTGTAGCGGTAAAATAAAAAACTCAAAAAAATATTTTGATTTTTATGAATTTTGTAAAGTTCATTTAAACATGATATACCCTTTTTTAGTTTTGTAAAATCATTATAAAATAAAAAATGCCGCTCACTTAAAAGAGCGGCATTTTTATATCCGTTTATTATTAGGTTATTTCACTTCTTCAAACTCTGCATCTGTTACATTTTCGCCAGCAGCATTGCCACTTTGTGGCTGCTCGCCGCCCTGCGGTTGCTCCCCTGTTTGTGCTCCTGCCTGTGTATCCTTATACATATCTTCACTTGCTGTAGCCCATGCTGCATTCATTTCTGTAGTGGCAGTATCAATTGCTGCTACATCTTGCGATTTATGTGCTTCTTTTAATTTTTCTAGTGCGGCTTCAATAGGTGCTTTTTTATCAGCAGGTATTTTATCTCCGTATTCTTTTATCTGCTTCTCTGTTTGAAATATTAAACTATCTGCCTGATTTATTTTATCTACTTTTTCTTTTTCTGCCTTATCGCTGCTTTCGTTTGCTTTGGCATCATTCTTCATCTTTTCTATTTCTTCTTTACTTAAACCACTGCCCGCTTCAATGCGTATTTTTTGTTCTTTACCTGTGCCTTTATCTTTTGCACTTACATGAAGAATACCATTTGCATCTATATCAAAAGTAACTTCAATTTGCGGTACACCTCTTGGTGCAGGTGGTATACCATCAAGGTTAAAAGTACCAAGACTTTTATTTTGAGAACTCATAGGGCGCTCTCCCTGCAATACATGTATTTGTACACCTGGCTGGTTATCTGCGGCTGTACTAAAGCTCTCCGATTTTTTTGTGGGAATAGTAGTATTGCTATCTATCAACCTCGTCATTATCCCACCCATGGTTTCTATACCAAGGCTTAATGGTGTTACGTCCAGCAACAATACATCTTTAATATCTCCGCTTAAAACTGCACCCTGTATGGCTGCGCCAATGGCTACCACTTCATCTGGGTTCACACTGCGGTTAGCTTTTTTACCAAAGAATTTTTCTACAATATCCTGCACTTTAGGAATACGGCTGCTACCGCCTACCAATATAACTTCATCAATTTGAGATACATTCATACCTGCATCTTTTAATGCAGCTTCGCAGGGTTTCAGGCAACGGTCAAATAACTTATCTGCCAGTGCTTCAAATTTTGCACGGGTAAGTTTTTTCACTAAGTGTTTTGGTACACCATCTACTGCTGTTACATAGGGCAGGTTAATTTCTGTTTCTGTGCCAGATGATAATTCTACTTTAGCTTTTTCTGCAGCTTCTTTTAAACGCTGTAATGCCATAGGATCTTTGCGAAGATCTATTGCTTCATCGGCTTTAAATTCATCTGCCAGCCAGTCCATAATTACTTTATCAAAATCATCACCGCCTAAATGAGTATCGCCATTGGTAGATTTTACTTCAAAAACACCATCTCCCAGCTCCAGTACAGATATATCGAAAGTACCACCACCAAGGTCAAATACAGCTATCTTCTGGTCTTTTCCTTTTTTATCTAACCCATAAGCTAATGCAGCTGCGGTAGGTTCATTCACAATTCTACGTACGGTTAATCCTGCAATTTCGCCCGCTTCTTTTGTAGCCTGGCGCTGTGCATCATTAAAATATGCTGGTACGGTTATTACCGCTTCTGTTACATCTGTACCAAGATAATCTTCTGCAGTCTTTTTCATTTTTTGCAGTACCATTGCACTTATTTCCTGTGGTGTATACATCCTGCCATCAATATCAATACGCACAGTATTATTATCTCCTTTTACAGTTTTATAACTCCAGTGTGTGCTTTCCTCTGTTACCTCATCAAAATTACGCCCCATAAAACGCTTTACGGAACTAATAGTATTTTGAGGATTTGTAATAGCCTGACGTTTTGCAGGATCACCCACTTTACGCTCGCCATTTTTTAAAAAAGCAACGACAGAAGGCGTTGTACGGCGGCCTTCATCGTTTGCAATAACTACGGGCTCGTTGCCTTCCATTACTGATACACAACTATTGGTAGTGCCAAGGTCAATGCCTATTATTTTTGCCATAATATAAATTTAATTTGTTCAATGCTGTAAGTCAATCTTTGTGCCAATGGAAAATAGGTGAAAAAATGGCAGTTGTAATTTGAAAATGTATACATTTAGTAAGTTGGGGATGGCTGACTTTTCCTCTGAGGACAATTATTTGTATTTTACATTTAAAAAATGATAACATAAAATATGGCTGATCTTTTAAAAAATATACCACACGAGATAAACACACTGCATATAAAAGTCAAAAAATTATTGAAAAAAAATGTAGTAGAAATCGATATATTGAAAGAGTTAAAAGAAGAAAATGTTTCAGAGGATTACACACGATTGATCATCTTAAATGTTCAGTCGGAATTAAGGGACAGAAATGACATCTTTAAATTGATTTTTCTGGCAACATTTATAATAGCGGAGGATTTTTTATTACGCATAATGTGGGACAAAACCTCAATAAAAAACAGCGCAGGATTTATGCTGATTTTTTGGGGAATTATGGTGATGGCAATAATTTTATTTATAAAAGCCGCGGGGTTATATAAAAATATGCCCCGGTATAAAAAATTGACTAACTAATTCTTTAGGGTTAACTATTTCCTGAAACCTCTTTAAAGGAAAAATATTTTTGGGTGATGTAGCTCAATATTACGATAACAATGGTACTAATTATCTGGGATAAAAATTCTTCTAGGTGGCAATATTCTATTAAAACCTGCAGTAAAAAATAATTAATAAAAAGGTTGCTGGCAAAAGACAAAAAATACCTAAAAAACTGTACTCTACCCTTTAGTCCTGAAGAAGTAAAAACAACATATTTATTTAATAAAAAACCTACTATAAAAGTATTGCACCCGGCTACAAACAATGCTGCATTGTGAGGTTTAAAAACAGTGAACCAAGTATGTACATTTTGTTCTTTAAAAACATAATGAAATAAAATGAAGTATAGCAAGAGACCGAGCAATGTATTGCCCCCACCGCAAGCCGCATACCTAAAGGTTTGCAGCGGCATCAGCTTTTTAAAAGGCGGATAAAAAAAATCAATATATGCAGTAAGCAGTTTATTCATTGAAATTAAAAAATAACGAAGAACTCATATTTAATAATTAATGGTTAATCATTAATAATTATTAAAAAATTTCCTATCTCAAATTTTATATCTTAAATTTTATGTCTCAATACCCAGTACTCCACACTATTAACTATACAACTGCTCCCTCGTTTCTTTTACTTTTTCATCTGCAAGATATTCATCGTAAGTCATTAATTTATCTATCATTCCTTTTGGAGTAATTTCTATAATTCTGTTAGCAACTGTTTGCATAAACTGATGATCATGCGTGGTAAGAATAACCACACCCGGAAAATTTAACATGCTGTCGTTAAAGGCAATGATACTTTCCAAATCCAAATGGTTGGTAGGTTCATCTAGCGATAATACATTTGGATTTTGCAACATCATTTTACTAAGCATGCAGCGTACTTTTTCGCCACCGCTTAGTACATTAGTTTTCTTTAAAATTTCATCGCCGGTAAAAAGCATTTTACCTAAAAATCCACGAAGAAAATCTTCATCCACATCTTTAGTTTGTGGTGGTACATACTGGCGCAGCCAGTCCATTAAATTTAACTTACTACCTTCAAAAAATTCTGTATTATCATTAGGAAGATAAGCAGTAGTAATAGTTGTACCCCATTCATACTTTCCGGTATCGGCTTTTTCCCGCCCGCTAATTATTTCAAAAAACATGGTAAGTGCCATCGGGTCTTTACTAAGTATGGCTATCTTGTCTGTTTTATGCAAATCAAAATTTAGCTTGCTAAAAAACATTTTTCCGTCTACTGATTTTGATAAGTTTTCAACTTTTAATATATCATTACCGGCTTCTCTTTCCGGTTTAAATATTATACCCGGGTATTTTCTGTTGCTTGCAGTAATATCTTCAAACACCAGTTTATCTAGTGCTTTTTTACGGCTCGTAGCCTGCTTGCTCTTACTTGCATTTGCAGAAAAGCGTGCAATAAATTCCAATAGATCTTTCTTTTTATCTTCTGCTTTTTTATTTTTATCGCTGGCCTGTCTTGCAGCAAGCTGCGAGCTTTCGTACCAAAAACTATAATTACCCGTATACACTTTAATTTTTGCCTTATCCACATCTGCAACATGTGTACAAACTGCATCCAAAAAATGGCGATCGTGGCTTACTACTAAAACAATATTCTGATAATCTGCCAAAAAATTTTCCAGCCAGGCAATTGTTTCCACATCCAAGTTATTGGTAGGCTCATCCAGTAATAAAATATCGGGGTTGCCAAATAATGCCTGCGCAAGCAACACACGCACTTTTAAATTTGCTGCAATATCTTTCATAAGCAAACTGTGCAATTCATCTTTTACGCCCAGCTCACTTAAAAAAGTAGCTGCATCACTTTCTGCTGTGTAGCCGCCCATTTCGCCAAACTGCTCTTCCAGTTCTCCCGCTTTTATGCCATCTGCCTCACTAAAATCTTCTTTCATATACAATGCATCTTTTTCATGCATTATAGCCCACATCTTTTTGTGACCCATCATCACTGTATTCAGCACTGTTTCTTCATCAAAGCCAAACTGATTTTGGCTAAGCACTGCCATACGCTCGCCCGGTGTAATGCTTACGATGCCTTTGTTTGGCTCAATTTCTCCGCTTATTATTTTTAGAAAAGTAGATTTACCGGCACCATTTGCACCAATAACACCATAACAGTTTCCTTTTGTAAAATTTATATTTACTTCATCAAAAAGTACCCTTTTACCATAAGCAAGGGTTACGTTATTTACACTGATCATAATTTTTTAAAATAGGCGCAAAAGTAAAGAAAATTTTGGTAAAAAACTTGTAACGAAATTCGGAAGTCGTGTCTTAAAGTTTTAATGTGCTACTTTACTATGTACCAAACTATAAAATACAAGAAGGCACTTTCTAAAACCAGCCACTTTTTTGTTTGAAAAGTAAACAACTTAAATCTATTTAATATCAGCAGGAGCAACATCAAATACGCCAAAAGAAACATAGAAAGTAAAACAGGCAGGGGTATAAAAAAAGTGGGGTTGTCGCCTGTTAAAAAATAAGATATCCAGCCAAACAAAACAATACTAAAATATGTTAGTGGAATATTTGCGAAGCAAACCAGCACATTTTTTTGCATTAACTTCATTTCATAAAATAGGCTTTTAAATGAATATTGTCATCGCTAGTATCTCGCTTTTTTTTCTTTGTCATTCCAGTTTATAAAGACTTTGTTTGCAGCTTGCCTGCCTACAGTTTCCATAGGTATTTTTCTTTTTTCTATAGGGGCGCATATTTCTCCGTACATCATGGCATCATCAAAACCTGCATCAGCAGCATCCTGCCGGGTATTGCCTATATAAATATGTTTTGCCCTGGCCCAGTAAATAGCGCCAAGGCACATGGGGCAGGGCTCGCAGGAAGTATAAATTTCACAATCTTCTAATTGGAACGAATTAATATTTTTACATGCATCCCGTATAGCAACCATTTCTGCATGGGCGGTAGGGTCGTTGGTAGATGTAACCTTGTTATAGCCACGGCCTATTACGATATTATTTTTTACAATCACGGATCCAAAAGGCCCGCCATTATTATTATCTATTGCGTTTTGCGAAAGCTGTATGGCTTCCTGCATAAATTTTTCTTCTCTTGTCATATTATATTGCACACGTATTTTTTAAAATAATATTTTGCAAAATGCTACCTAATAATATTACCTTTGCAAAAATGTGCCCGGTATTATTTTAGTACTGTAAGTTTTACTTCTTTGTTTTCTTTTTTTCTCTGTGAGAAAAAAGCTTTTAAAACCCACAGTAATAATCATATCCACGCTCGTACCAGTAATCTTTTGGCCGCTCGTTAGAAAATGAAATAGTACCTATGCGTTTTAAATGTTTTACGCCATATTTTACAGGAATGATAAGCCTAAGCGGGTAACCCTGGTTTAGCGGCAGTGGTTTGCCATTCATTTCGTAGCATAATATAGTTTGGGGCTGGAGCATACTTTTAAAATCTACCCCCACATAATATTTATCGTTTGGTGTTACCAAACCTGTATATTTTAATTTCTCTTTATCGGTAAGATTATATTTTTTTAAAAAATCACTAAATTTTACCCCACCCCAGTGTGTAATCTGGCTCCAGCCTTCTATACATTTAAAATCAAAAATAACTTCGGTTTTAGGAAGCGATTTTATTTCTTCCATAGATATTTGTAAAGTATCGCCGGGTGCTTTTACCACTTTTAATTTCCAGTTAAGGGTATCACTGTTATCTTCCAGGCCTGCATCGCCGTTTACCCTTACTTTAGGCGCTGCCAGGTTTTTACCAAAAGATTTTGATAACCGCTCTACACTAAAAAAACTGGTAAAAATACTTTCGTTTATATCCAGTCCTTTGCGCAGCGACCTTAATGCGCCCTGGTCTTTTGGCTGATGCTGCAGCCAATTCCAGCTTAAATAACATCCAGCTAAAAAAAGAATAAAAAAACATAGCCCTACAAATGTTTTGGTTCGCACATTTTTTTCAGAGATGAGTTTTTCAGGCTTGTACATCATGGCTGTCTGTGTTTAATGTGTTATCAATTTTTGGGGCACTCTTTTGTTCAATAATAACGGGCATCTGTTTTTTTTCTTTTATAACTTCAAAGCCTGTTATCATTCCTCTAAAGTTGTTCCAGCCGGCAATAATAACCTGTATCACATGTACCAAAAAAAATAGTACAAATAAAATGGTAATGGTAAAATGTTCTATACGTGCCCACTCATAACCACCCATCAAGGCGCAAAGCCAGTGAAATTGTACTGGTTTATAAATGGCAATACCGGTAAGCAGCATACCAATCCCCATAAAAATTATTCCGGTATATGCTATGCGCTGTGCTGCATTATATTTTTTTTGTGGCGGTGTACCTTTTTTTATGTGCAAATCGTGCAACACTACTAACCATGCTTCTTTCAACGATTTTTTATTGGGCAGAATCAGTTTCCATTCTTTTGAAAAAAGCAGGTATAAAACATACAATAATCCGTTTAAAGCAAATATCCACATAAACACAAAGTGCATGCTCATACCTTCTGCAAGTCTAAAAGGTACATTTAGTAATTTATAAAAAGAATCCGGAAAAAATTTTAAAATAGTTGTACTTCCCCAGCCTATTCTATACACATCGTTTGCCCAGTAAATAAGCAGACCGCTCCATATCATTATGGTAAGAATGGGAAAATTAATCCAATGCAGCCAGCGTATGGCGAGCGGATGCTTTTGTATAATTTTTTTCATTATTATGCTTTAACGTATACATTTTGTTATTTACGATGGGGCTGCTGCAAATAAAATAACCTGAATATAAATATACTTATTTCAACCCGTTGGCGGAGTTATTTTTTAAAAAAGTGGGACAAAAGATGTAATGCAGTTGTCTTAGTAAGTGACTAAACTATCTAAAATAACATGCACAACATCCGTACAAATTTCATAAAAATACTTGACGTTTTAAAAGATATTATTGGAGATGAAATAAATGAAAAAGGCAA
>JANXXM010000091.1 GCA_025350645.1 Ferruginibacter sp. | reverse complement strand
TTTGCCATCTTGCTCTGTACGGCGGAGTCTTTTTAATGTTACCACTTCTTCGTTTGTTAGATCTATTGAGTAAGACATAAGTATATGTTTGGTTACTCAAAGATATATAATCGGAATTATTTAAGCAAATTAGTATATAATTTCGATGTTTTCAGTATCAATTTCAATACTTTTTATCTCTGCCATTTTTTTCCCATTTTTTCTCATTTTTTCCCATTTTATAAATTTAGAGAGAGGGTAGTATACTACCCCTAGATACCACTATATTACAAGTTGGTACGTAGCATTTTTTAACTACCCTTTTTTTTCATTGATTTTACTAACCAATTCTTTAAACTTTTCTTCTATTAATTCGCCAGTATTTTCATAAAAGAAACTACCTCTCTCTAGCATCAATTGGTTGTACCTAGCTCTATCTTTTTTATAGCTATGTTTATTTTCAAGTTTGATAGATTCCCTAATGGCTTCATTTTGCATAGCTGCTATTATTTTTTTTTCTGTAGCATCTAATCCTGTGATGTTCATAATTTGTTTTTTTAATGTATTTCTAAATATGTTGGTTGCATTTTGCACCATTAAATTGTAAATGTTTGGGTTTAGTAAATCCTCAAAAGTTATTGCCTTACCTAGCTTGTACCTATTGAAATATTTTGCTTTCATAGTCAATTCCCATCTTACTAATGGTTTACCAATATTGAGTTTATCGGCTTCTTTTAATTGAAATTCTTTATCGTAGAGCTTTACGCTGTATAAATCAAAAGGGCATTTTGAACCGTATTGTTTACTGCCAGCATACATTGGCAAATACTTCTTACTCTTATAGCTTACTAGCGAATTAATGGCTTTATTGGCGTTTGTAGATACGTTGCACCCTATTTCTAAATTTTGTACTTTTGCATCAAACCAATTTACACCAGTTTTTAAGCTAATATCTTCTATTGCGTTGTGTGCATCTTGCAAAGTAAAATCTGTAAAATTGTGGTTATGCCAATATTTATGAATGCTATTGATTAAATACCGCCTAGTAGGATATACCAACAGTACCATATTTTTTAACTTGGCATCATAGCGTACAACTTTGCCATACCTATCATACTTTGGCAGGTACATTAAACCATTATACTCAAACGGCTTCCCTTTGGCTTTATACAGTTGTGGCATAGGCTCACACTCCTTTACTAAGGTTAGGTTATCTATCACTTACAAGGAGTTTAAGCGGTAAATAATTCTAGTTGCTGCTTATGTGGTTTGTACTTTTTGTTTGTGCTGTACACATTTGCTAAATGCTTAGTAATGCTACAATACTTCTTACTGATAACATACAGCGTATTTTGTAATCTAAAAACTTTACAATACCTGCAAATGTTTGCCCTATCAATACAGCTTTGTACTGATAGCTCTTTCATTGTTTGTGGCTTTTCATAAAAGCCATTGTAGGTTGCTTGTAATTGAGCGGTGAAGTGTTTATCTTTGCTTTGTAGTAACAAAGAATTTTTGGGGGTAAGATGCTTAACCATTTTTACCCCCTTTCTTTTTTTCTAGGGCTTCAATAACCTTATACCAATTGTAAAGAATGTTGCTGCCAATGGTAAAATAAGGAATAGTACCACGTTTACCCCAACGTATTGCTGTAGGTTCGGTAATATCTAATCTTTTGCAAAGTTCCGCCCTATCTATAATTTCTGTAGGTGGAATTTCTTTTGAAGCATCAAACCTACTTTGTAGGCTGTCTAACTTTTCAATGATTGTTTCAAATGGATTAACCATAAACTAAATTTTTGCTTTACTGCTTATTGCATTGTGCAAAGATTTTAGTTTTATTTAGACGGTACTAGGTACTACCTAGGTAACTATTTTTAATTGAGTTTAGTAAAGTCTTCATTTACAGCATTGTAAGCATCAATATTTTTTTCTTCAAATTCCTTCAAAAGAAAATTAAAAGAGCTTTTATAAGCATTGATGCTGTGATGGTGGGATAGTGGTTTATAAAATTCATCTCTTAATTTATTCTTAATTTTATTTACTTCTTTTAAATCAATTTTTTTGTCCCTAGCAATGTTAATTGCGTCGCTATCGTTTACCATTCTTCGATTATTTTCATAGTAAAACGCTAATAAATAAGTTCTATAGGAAGATTCACTTTTTACATTTTTTTTGTTAATTTTTTTAGGCACTTCAACAAACGCTTCCAATTCATTTAAAAGCCATTGTTGGTAATAACGTATTTTGGCAACTGCTTTTGTAAGTTTTTCTGCATCTTCTAAATACATATCCTTATAATAATTATTGCTCCACTTTATGTATTCCAATGGTTCAGGGTACTCAGTAAATAATTCATACACTTGATTATCCGAAATTTTATTTTTACCAAATTCCCCTTTATCTTTTAACTTTTGTAAGGCATTTTCTAATGGTTCAATAGCTACTAAATCACTTTTTATTTTCATTAACTCTTTTTGTAAAGTAGCAGCATTTATACTATTCCTAAATACAAAGTCTTCTTTCAATTGTACAAATTTTGTTTTTGCTTCTACTTCAATAACTGCTTTAATTTTATCATAACATATTATTTTTTGAGCAATTAAAAATTGTTTTTTAAGATATTCAATATTAGATAAAGCTAGCTGCCCCATCATTGTATTATTAGTAAACGTAAATAAGTTTATGCAGTAATCCCTTGCTTTAATTTCTACAATAAAATCCTTGTGTTCGGTATCTTTTTTCTTAGTCCATTTTTTTAGATTTTGTTCTTGTATTTTATATTTATCTGCAAGTAGTAAATCTTCATAAAGTTGTTTTTTGGCTTCCACATCTAATAAATTAAAAGCCTTATTTATTAGGCTAAAAAATTCATTGTAGTTTATCTTTTTTTCTTTTGCTTCATTTGCCTGCCTAGTAAAATATTCAATCAAATAATCACCATTATTTGCGAAGCCAATCAGTATAATATTGATGTAATTTGCTGCATCCATAATTTCTATTTCTTATCGGTTTTAAATCCTATTCGTTCCCTATCTTCCCATTTACGTTTAGCTACGTTTTCATCTAATAAATTTTCCATTGCATCGTAAATTTGGTTGAGCTGTGTATCATGTTCGCCAATACGTTCTTTTAGTTCTCTTATTTGTGTTACTAGGTCGGTTTGCTGTAGTAGTATGGATTTCACTTCTACAAATGCCCTCATAATGGCAATATTCATGTCAATAGCCCTATCACTATTTAAAATACCGCTTAACATAGCAACTCCCTGCTCTGTAAAGGCATAAGGTAAATACCTAGTTCCGCCTCTACTTTTTGAGGTTTCAATTTGCAACCTCAAAGGGCTTTTATTCTTTTCTAAGGTTTCAATTTGAAACCTCAAAGCATCGTATTCCTCTTTGCTTAGTTGAAACATAAAATCATGTGGAAACCGTTTTAAATTTCTCTTTACCGCTAAGTTTAAGGCTTTAGTTTCAGTTTCGTACAAGGCTGCTAAATCTTTATCTAGCATTACTCTTTTGCCTCTTACTTCGTAAATCCTGTTTTGTATAGTTTGTATTATTTGCATAAATATTTAGTTGAATTTTTACTAAGCCCAGGCTTTTGCCATTGCGATTTTTTTTCTATCCTCTGTTACTTTCACATAGCGTTTAAAACTTTTGTAATCTGTATGCCCTGTTGTTGCCATTACTACCTCTGTACTCATACCACGTTCTAGGCTTAGGGTAGCAAATGTTTTCCTACCAGTATGCACTCCAATTAAATCATACTTTGGGTGTACAATAGCTTCACGTTTAGAGCCTCTATAACGTACTATTTCTATTGCTTCATTTATACCCGCCAGTTCGCATAATTCTTTAATGTAATCGTTTAGTTTCGCATTACTAATCATTGGTAATGGCTGTAACTGCACACTATATTTTTGGAGTATCTCGGTTGAAAATTTATTGAGCGGTATTTTTAGAGTATGCTTTGTTTTCTTAACTACTAGTTCAATGATATCATTTTTAATATGCTCCTTTTTTAGTTGCTTTAAATCGCTGTAGCGTAAACCAGTAGTACAAGCAAAGCAAAAAATATCTCTCACTTTTGCAAGTCGGTTATTTTGAGTAAGGTCGTAATTGTATAAGGCTAAAAATTCATTATTGGTAAGTGTAATTACTTCCAATGTTTCTTTTTTAATGGTAAAGTTTCTGTAACCGTCGTTTACTACAATACCACTTTTTTTTGCATACCCTAAAAATGTTTTTAAAGTGCTTAGTTGCTTTGCGACGGTAGTATTGTTTAGGTTTCTACTTTCAATTAAAAATATTTGAAACCTTTGAAAAAAAGCATAATCTATTTTTTGAAAAGTAACTTTTTGCTTATTGTTTTCAAACGCTTTAAGGTGGTTACGCATTGCTCTGTAAACCGATAAACTGCCTTTCTCTCTAATGGTACTGTGTACTTCTAAATACTTATCAATGAAATCAAAAAGCACTTTACTTGGCTCACTTTTTTTCTCCTTTGGAAGTAATATTTTTTTTAAACTTCCAATTACCATTTCGGCATCAATGGCAGTATTATCTAGCTCATACCTTTTCTCAATATCAATAATACTTTTTTTAAAAGCTGCTAATTGGCTATTGATATTTTTTACTTCGCTTTCAAAAATAGTTTCTGTAATATTTGCCTTTGCCGCCTTTTTTTTGTCAATGTAAACTGCTTGCTGCAAATCACTATCAAAAAAAATAGGTGTAATGGATATTCCTGTACCCAAAAAAGCCCTTTTGCCTTTTACTTGGTACTTTATCCTTATTGGTGCTTTGCCTTGCTTATTTAGCTTATCTAGGCTTATTTCAAACCGAGTAGTTGCGATCGTATTGCTTTTAACTGAAGCGAAAATACAACTTTATTTTATTGGGGTGCAATTTTGGGGTGCAATTTGGGGTGCAATTTTTTGATAGTTAGAGCAACTTTCTTTAAGTCAAATTTATAAGATTATAGTATTAATAGGGGTTTCAGCATAATGAAAATATACTGAAAACACATAGGGCAAAGTCCCTTCCTCTCTGCGATATGCAATATTAAATTTTATCTAAGCCTGTAAAAAATATTTTGCAGGTTTTTTTCATTTTGAAAATAAACAAATTTTACAATGAATACAAAAAGGATGTTTTTTGGTAAGATGATTTAAAAGAAAATTATTGTTATCCATATATTTCACCTGTTGTATTAAAATGAGGCAAGTGAGTTGACATGAATTTTATTTGATGGTGGAATTACTAATTATTTTTGATATAAAATTATTTTTATCTGGAAATGATATGGATAGAGAATTCTTGATAGTGGAAAAGTAGCTCCATCTCATAACGTCAAAATGTAGTATATTAGTTTTGCATGGCATCTTGTCCTTGCTATTAAATAAATGCCTGAAAACTATAAAATATCAAAATGCATTTAAGCATTTCATATTCCAATAAAAGCCAAATATTTATTCCTACGCCCAACGGCTGCGCCTGCTTAGCCAAAGCTCCTTTTGCCTGCCTTTGAGGCAAAAGAGCGGGAGGCGGGCAGCGGATAAAAGCACAACAATGTTCCCCACTTCACAGCCCACAAGTATTAAAAATACGCAGGCAGCCTTTACACTTTTATACAATATTTTTGCGTATTATTTATTGAACGATTTTATTTTTATATAATGACAAACCGGCAACTTTTTTTACAGCACGTGGGGCAAACATCTGAGGCGCCGCTTTGTTTAAATATTGTGCGTGCTTATGGCAGCCGCATGTGGGATGCTGAGGGCAAAGAATACCTGGATTTAATTGCGGGCATTTGTGTATGCAATATTGGCCACCGCCATAATAATGTGGTGGAGGCTATAAAAAAACAGGTGGATGAATACCTGCATATTATGGTATACGGCGAGCTTGTTGAAAACCCGCAGGTGCAGTATGCAAAGCTGCTCACAGATTATTTGCCTGCTAGTTTAAATGCTGTTTTTTATACTGCCAGCGGCAGCGAAGCCACCGAGGGTGCTATGAAACTGGCTAAACGTTTTACTGGCCGCTCGCAGATTATTTCTTTTAAAAATTCTTACCACGGCAGTACACAGGGTGCGCTTAGTATTATGGGCAGCGAATACTGGCAGCAGGCTTACCGTCCGTTACTGCCAGATGTGTTGCAAATGCGCTATAATAATTTTGAGGATCTGCATAATATTACAGACCGCACCGCATGTGTGGTAGCGGAAACAGTGCAGGCAGAAGCGGGTGTGCTGGTGCCAAAAGATGGATGGTTACTGGCTTTGCGCAACCGCTGCACACAAATGGGTACGCTGCTGGTGCTGGATGAAATACAATGTGGCTTTGGACGCAACGGATCTTTTTGGGCATTTGAACAATTTGGTGTAGTGCCGGATATTTTATTGTTAGGCAAAGCGCTTGGTGGCGGAATGCCGCTCGGGGCTTTTGTTTCGGCCAAAAATATTATGGATCATTTTACCTTTAACCCTGTGCTGGGCCATATAAATACTTTTGGTGGCCACCCGGTAAGTTGTGCTGCGGGCATGGCGGCATTTAATGTTTTGCTTAACGAAAAAATGATGGATGGCATAAAAAATAAAGAACAATTGTTTCGCTCTTTGTTGCAGCATACACTCATACAAAATGTAAGCAGTTTCGGGCTGATGATAGCCGTGGAATTTGACAGTTTTAAAACCAATAAAAAAGTAATTGATGCATTAATAGTGCAAGGCGTTTTTACTGACTGGTTTTTATTTGCGGCGCATGCATTGCGTATTTCGCCACCGCTAAATATGAGCGATGATGATATTAAAATAGCCTGCGGAAAAATTATTGATGTGCTGGATAGCTTTCATTAAAAATGAACTTGGAGTTAAGTCTCTCTCCTCGGGGAAGAGGTTAGGGGAGCGGCTACTCCCCCGGATGATACACCCGCTCCGCGTTTTTATAAACAGTTTCCTTATCCAGCGTAACGGGTTTTAATTTTTGTGCAGTAAACATTTCCATTTGATCGTTATAATGTTTACTGCCTTCTTTTTTACTTGCACCGTAGCTGTGTATAGATTCTATTTGCGGACCTGCTTTTGTAAATTTTACCAGTTCGATGAAACTCTCTCCCTGCCTGCCTTTGCGCATACCATTTTTATACGGTTCGCTTTCCATACTTGCAATAACATCTGGCAGGCCAGGTAGCGGAATCGTTTTATTTCCCTTCACTAATTTTTGATAATCGCCCAGCAGCACAGTTGTTTTACCGAAGTTTTTTAAAAGATGAGCTTTTACGAAGGCAAACATTTCTGCAGTTTTTTGTTTTGTAAGGTTGCTAAAACTATTATCGTTTTTTGCTATTTTGTCTACCACAAAATAATAACACTCTGCAAAAATTGTTGCACCTGTACTTGTTGCATTCGCCTGCCTGTCCCAATTTTTTAGCCCTGTAATAATATCCGCAATGGCGGGATAATCTTTTTCGTCTAATAAAAACATGGTATCAGTATGTGTGGGAAAATATAACTGCTGCGGATACTGACGATCAAACTTTATTTTTTTAAATGTTTCATAATCTATTTTTTGATGTAGTGCAAGCAACTCCATAAAACGTGTGCTTCGGTTGTTTTCGTTTGTTTCGTAACCCATTGTTTTATCAAAATCTGCATTACGTAAATTATCAGATAGTGCCGTTGCATTAAACGGAGAATGATTGCTGTTAAACAAATAACCGGATGGCGGGTTTATATAATGCGGTAAATCTTCTATAGGATGATAACTCTCCCAAAATGTGCTGGAAGTATTGCCGGGCAAGGTACCCAGCCAGTTGTAATTTTTATTTCTTATAGGAATTTTACCATTGCTTAAATAAAAAATAGTATCTGCTTTGTCTGCATACATCACATTATAACCAGGCAGTGCGCCCATTTTTAATGCTTTATAAAAACTGGTAAAGCTGGTGGCTTTATTCATTCGGTACCACTCTTCTAATCCTCTAATATCAAACAAGGCTCCGGTGCGCATAGAAAATGTGCCCGTTTTTGTAATAATGGTTGGCCCATATTTACTCCAGTAAGCTTTGCGCCTTGCTCCAATTTTTAGCAATCCAACTTTTACTTTTAGTTGTACGGTTTCTTCTTCCAATTGCAGCCATTGCCCGTCAAATTTATATTGCAATTTATTTTGGGGATTTATTTCCAACTGGTACACGTCTATTTTATCAGGATAATTTACGGTATGCGCCCATGCCAGATCTTTATTGCAGCCGAGTAAAATAGAAGGTGCACAGGCAAATAATGCACCGGTAATATTCCAGCCTTCTTTGCTGCAAAGATGGGCTTCGTACCAGCTTACGGGGCCGTCCAAAGGTTGATGAGCATTGATGTTGAGGTAGGTATTACCATCAGCAGTTTTGTTGGAATTAAAAGCATAAGCATTACTGCCGCCACTTTTAAAATTATCTAGCGCTGTTATGCTGCCATTATAAATTTTAGTAAGGGCTCCATCTGCGCCAGATGAAATGGAAAGCTGCAACATAGAATAGGCAAGCATGTCCTGCGGCATAAGGGGTAATAATTTTTTTACCAGCACCTCTTCAGGATGTTTTTTTGCATAAGCATTAAAGCCGCCGCAATATCCTTCCAATACCTTTTTATAATCCGCATCAATATCGGTTTCGTATTTTTCTTTTACCGTTCTCTGGCAGCGCAACAGGCGTGCTATATAATCTATACGTGCACCTGCTTTTCCGTTGTATAAACCTAGCATAGATTTGCCCGATAAAAACCCTAACTGTATTGTTTTAAAATCATCTTCTGCATGTGCATACGCAAGCCCATAAGCCACTTCAGCATCTGTATTGGCAAAAATATGCGGCACGCCAAAACTATCTCTTACAATATCTATAGCAGCGGGATTTATTTTTTGCTGGCAAAAACCTGTTGCACAAATAAAAAGAAAAAAGAAATTTAAAAAGATATTTTTCATCCGCTGTCGGGTATTTAAATTATAAAAATAACTGTTGGTTAGGTAACAGAGATTTTTTATCAAGCCAAATTCAGTAATTATTTCAATCATAGTTTTGTTATGTTAATTCCTACAAATCAGGACTCACTTTTATATTTATAGCCCTATTTTATTTTTGCGTATGTAAAAAAGATGTTTAATTACGCTTCCAGTTTTATAAAGTTATACAGTAAAGTTTGATTACAATAAGTTTTTGAGTAAGCGATTTTATAAATTCAAAAATTTATTTGGAAGAATGTAATTTTATGATTTGCTTTGTATTTCAAAGTGCTTTTTATGAATGAACAAAACACCTCTTTAGAAGCCATACAGGATATAAAAAGAATGATGGAACGCAGCAGTCGTTTTATAAGCCTAAGTGGCCTTAGTGGTGTGAGCGCTGGTATATGTGCGCTTATAGGTGCATGGATTGCGCACCCTTATGTTTTTGGTACAAAAGATTTTATTATAAATGCCAACGTTGCTGCTGTACAATCTATGGCAGGCGATTATTCCATTATCCTTAATACCTGGTTATTCTGGATAGCTGTGTGCACATTTTTAGCAGCACTTATTAGCTCGTTTATTTTTACTTATATAAAAAGTAAAAAAGAAGGAATTCCTGTTTGGGGTAAAACAGCAAAGCGGTTGCTGGTGGCGGTAAGTTTGCCATTGATTGTGGGAGGGTTTTTTCTTTTTCGCCTTATACACTTTGGCACGTTTGGTTTGGTAGCACCAGGTTGCTTAATATTTTACGGTCTGGCTTTAATCAATGCATCTAAATATACGCTTTCAGAAATTAAATACATGGGTTATTGCCAGTTGCTGCTGGGTGTAATAAACTGCTGGTTTGTGGGCTACGGATTATATTTTTGGGCACTCGGGTTTGGTGTTTTGCATATTTTGTACGGTGCGTATATGTGGTGGAAGTATGAAAGAAACAATTGAGTTTTAAAAGAAACTACATCCCTCTCCTTTGTAGGGGCGGGGGGGGGGGTAGATTTTTATGAACGAATGATTTAAAATAGATGTTGAACCCGATAAATAATTTAAATAAACTTTTTGACAGCCGTGTACGGCTCGGTATCATGAGTGCGCTTATGGTTAATGATAATGTAAATTTTAATGACCTTAAAGAATTGCTGGAGATAACTGATGGAAACCTTGCCAGCCATTTAAAAGCGCTGGAAGAAAACAATTTTATAAAAGTAGATAAGGGTTTTATTGGCAGAAAAACCAATACTACTTATGCCATTACCAAGGCAGGGGAAAAAGCTTTTAAACTTCATATAGATGCGCTGGAAAAAATGATAAAGGGTACAAAATAAATTTTTTTATATCATTACTTTGAAAAACAAAGTGCTTTTAAAAATGAAAAATAAATATACATCATCTGGCATTGCACTTAGCACCTGGTTTTATACCGCTGTTTTTTTTAGTATCTTTTTCTTTGTGGGTATGTTGGTTGCAGAAGAGCAGCTTCGTACAGGCATGGCGTTACTTTTTTTTATTTTATCATTTTTAGGCAGTCTTCCTGCATTTATAGCCATGATAGTTTTTTTGCCAGCTATATATTTTTTTAAGTGTAAAATAAAAATAAAGCTGTTCTCTTTTTTAGTACTGTTATTTTTTATTTGCATTCCTTATAGCATACTGGGTGGTTATTTGAAACTTTTTCCTGATCGTTTTTTTAAGATAACATCCATCCCTGTTTTTTTTCTTAATATGCTTTTTTGTATGGCAGTTTTATTTATGTCTGCGGTGCTCGCAGTTCTCTTAAAACTCCGCCAGGTATTTGCATATTTTAATACTGAAAGTGAAACGGTACTTTCTTACAAAGATATTCTACGACAACTTTTTACTCATACATCTAAAACAAAAAACAACATGGAAACTTATAATAAGCCCGGCCATACGCCACAGCGCAACAGTATTTTAATAAAAGGTTTGATAACCGGCAGTCTCATTTTATTTATGCTTATACCCACACTTTTTATAAACAATTTAATTACAGAAAGAGAAGTACGGCAAAAAGAAGTGGTAAGAGAGGTGAGTGGCAAATGGGCTGCTGCACAAACATTATCTGCCCCTTTTTTGGTAGTACCCTATACCGATACTTTTACAAACAGTGAGGGTAAGGTTATTGCTATAAAAACAAAATTATTATTGCTGGCCAATGAGCTTAATGTAAACGGCAAAATAATTCCGGAGCAGCGCCCCCGTTCTATTTATAAAGTGCTTTTGTATAAAACAGACATTGGTATGCAGGGTATATTTAAAATAAGCTGGCCTGCAGATATTGTGCAGGCAAATGTAGATTATGCCAATGCAAAACTGTGTTTTAGCTTAAGTGATTTTAAAGGAATAGAAGAAGAGATTTATGTAAATTTTAATGGCGAAAAATTATTACTCAGTCCGGGTTTGCCTGTTAATGATTTTGGTGATGTTGGTTTATCTGTACCCGTAAATGTAACTTCTGCAACAGCCCTTGCCGGAATACCTTTTACTATGCAGGT
>JANXXM010000085.1 GCA_025350645.1 Ferruginibacter sp. | reverse complement strand
ACAAAACGATTAGAATCCTTTACCTTGTTGTTGTTCCATTGAAAGAGCAAACCACAATTCTTACATTTATATCGTTGTTTTTGGTTACGAACGCCCCAGTTAATAACATCATTACTTCCGCAGCCCCAGCATGATTTTTTTTATCATAATAATAAAATTGAAAAGGGTTTCAATTTAGTCAATTGAAACCCTTTTCCAATATGCTTTTTAAAAGTTTTTACCAACCATTTTTGACTACATTGTCCTTAATAATTTGTACCGTTTCTGTTTTACCCGATGCAGTAATACCAGAAATTTGATACTGACCCTTATTTAGGTTGCTTAGATTTATACGGACTGCATTTTGGCCTTTGGTAAGCGATGCATCTGTTTTTCTTACAGCCCTTCCGTTTGCATCATACACTATCCAGGTAGATATGCCTGCTGCTGCTGCTTCGTAAAAAATTTGCACATCGTTTGAAGCTATTGTTGGCACTGCTTTAATGGGTTCGCTGCCACCAAAACGTGTAGAAGCCACGCCGGAATAAGAAACTTCACCATCTATATTGGTAACTTTTAAACGATAATAATTTACCCCTTTTAATGGTTGGGCATCTGTAAATGTAAAAGCTGCACTGCATCTTTCCTGTGTGGCCGTTTGCGAAAATATTCTATCAAAATTTCTTCCATTTGCAGATCGCTCTACATCTATAGTTACAGCATTTGTATTGCAGTTAATAAACCAGTTTAATGAAGAAGTAGAAGATGTTTTGTTGGCTGTAAAAATTTGAACTGTGGAGATAGGAAGAACGAAAGCTGAACTTCTGGGGGTTGGAGATGCTGTTGTGAAATCTACACTGTTATTATCCGTATCAACACCAGGAAATGTTCTGTTTAAAGAATTTGTATTAGAACCAGCGGGTGCATTAGCCCCTTCAGAACAAGATGCTGTGGTACCATAACCTACAAAGTCAATAATCAATGGATCTGTACAAGATAAGAGGGGTACTGTTCCATTTACAAGATAAACCTTCCCTGCAGTAGCACTTATATTTGTAGTTGCGTTCTGATCTGGAGAAGGTAAAATAGCTCCAACTGCACCTCCAGAACCCAATTTTATTAAATAGTATTTTCCCGCAGGCAGTATAAAAGACGAAAGCGCAATTGAATTCCCAGCACTTGGAAAACCTGCTGCAGATCCATATTGTATGGATAGTCCACCTAAATTAACACTGCTTGCTCCATTATTATATATTTCAACAAAGTCATTCTGGTATGGTGCTCCTGTATTTCCCCCACCGCCATAAACCTCACTAATTAGTAAGTCGGTAGAAATAAGGGGATGCTTTGCAGCTAAAGAAAAATTATAAAATGCAAAACAAGCAAACAATAAAGTAAAAATTTTTTTCATGAAATGGATTTTATTTTTTAATTAACAAATGTAAATTAAAACAAAAGCCGGGCTTTCCATAAAAAGCCGGATTTTGTTAACAACTTAATTTTAAAAATAAACATTACATATTCCTCCTATATTGCCCGCCAACACTGTAAAGCGCATTAGTAATTTGGCCTAGGCTGCAATATTTGACCGTTTCCATTAACTCTTCAAAAAGGTTACCGTTGGCAATAGCAACTTCTTGCAAACGCAACAACATAGCTGCGCTTTTTTCTTTATGCCTTTCTTTAAATGCATTGAGCATGGTTATTTGCAATTCTTTTTCTTCGGTGGTGCTACGTATAACTTCTGCGGGCAAAATGGTTGGTGAGCCATTTTTATTTAAGAAAGTATTTACACCCACAATTGGAAATTCGCCTGTATGTTTTAGTGTTTCGTAATACAAACTTTCTTCCTGTATTTTATTGCGCTGATACATTCTTTCCATGGCACCAAGCACGCCACCTCGTTCTGTAATTCTTTCAAACTCTGCTAGCACGGCTTGTTCTACGAGGTCAGTCATTTCTTCAATTAAGAAAGATCCCTGGTTTGGGTTTTCATTTTTGGCCGTGCCTAATTCTCTGTTTATAATTAATTGTATGGCCATTGCACGGCGCACACTTTCTTCGGTAGGTGTGGTGATGGCTTCGTCGTACGCATTTGTGTGCAGCGAATTACAATTATCATAAATGGCATACAATGCCTGCAATGTTGTACGAATGTCATTGAAATCAATCTCCTGTGCATGCAAACTTCTACCACTTGTCTGTATATGGTATTTTAATTTTTGACTGCGGTCGTTTGCTTTGTATTTATACTTCATTGCCTTTGCCCATATTCGGCGGGCAACTCTGCCTATAACAGAATATTCAGGATCCATACCATTGCTAAAAAAGAAAGAAAGGTTTGGTGCAAAGTCATCAATGTTCATTCCACGGCTTAAATAATACTCTACATAAGTAAAGCCATTAGACAAAGTAAATGCTAGCTGCGTTATAGGATTGGCGCCAGCTTCAGCTATGTGATAACCACTAATGCTTACGCTGTAAAAATTTTGAACTTTGTTGGTAATAAAATATTCCTGCACATCGCCCATTAATTTAAGCGCAAACTCAGTAGAAAAAATACAGGTATTTTGTGCCTGGTCTTCTTTTAAAATATCTGCTTGTACGGTACCACGAACGGATGATAATGCTTTTGCTTTAATGATGTTGTAAACTTCTTTTTCCAATACATCGGCACCACTTAAGCCGAGTAATCTTAATCCTAAACCATCGTTTCCATTTGGTAACCAGTTGCTTTTTACCTCACCTAAATCCTGTCCAAAGGAGAGAACTTTTGAACCCTGTAAATCATCTGTACTATTTTCTTTTTGCAAAGAGTTTAATGTTTTAGGAAGTGCAGTATGGTGAACGGGTTTTCCGTCTGTGCCTATGTATTTAGGCAAAGTTTCAATATCATATTTCGCCTCAATAATTTTATTTACTTCTTCTCTTAAATTATTTTCAATGATGTATTTTTCACACATCTGGTCTATTGCCGCATTCATAAAAAATGCCAACAGCATGGGAGCCGGACCATTGATCGTCATGCTCACAGATGTTTTTGGATCGCACAGATCAAAACCACTGTACAGCTTTTTTGCATCATCAACAGTGGCAATACTCACACCGCTATTCCCTACTTTGCCATAAATATCCGGGCGATGAGCGGGGTCTTCGCCATACAGGGTAACGCTGTCAAACGCAGTACTGAGGCGCTTTGCAGGCTGCCCTACACTTACATAATGAAACCGCCTGTTAGTTCTTTCCGGTCCGCCTTCGCCTGCAAACATTCTTGTAGGGTCTTCACCTTCTCTCTTTAATGGAAATACACCGGCGGTAAAAGGAAATTCGCCGGGTACATTTTCCTGTAGTTGCCAGTTTAAAATATCGCCCCAATCTTTATATTTTGGTAAGTAAACTTTGCTAATTTTTGTACCACTTAAGGATGTAAAAATTAAATCTTGTTTAATTTTTTTTCCTCTCACATCAAATTCAAAATAATCTCCTTCATATTTTTTCATTACATCAGCCCATTGCTCCATCAGTTTTTTATTTTCGGGGTGCAGTTGTTCCTGTAATTCGTTGTATTTGCTTTTAAGTAAATCGGTATTCATATACGCAATAAATTTATTTTTTTGTTGGAATAATTTTTTTGGTTTTAAGGAAACGGCTTACTTCTGCTTGTAATAATTTTGCAGATGGCAATTTATCTTTTAAATTTTTTGGTAAGCGTTTACTAAATTTATATTCGCTCACGCCTATCGGATGGCCAATGCTTGTTAATGCATAATCTACTTCTATATTATCTTTAGAGCCGCATAAAATAATTCCTATAGATGGATTATCGTGCTGCTGGCGAAGTTGTTTATTTACCATGTTAAGGTATCCATTCAATTGCCCTGTATGCGACAATTCAAACTCTTCCATTTTTAATTCTATTACCACATAGCTTCTTAAATGCAAATGATAAAAAAGCAAATCAATAAAATGATCTTTGCGACCTGCTTTTAATTTTACCTGCCTCCCTACAAAAGCAAAGCCTGCACCTAGCTCCATCACAAATTCTTGTATATGCTTTACAAGATGATCTTCTAATTCTTTTTCGTTTATGTTTTCGCCAATTTGCATCAATTGAAAAATGTATGGATCTTTTAAAATTTGATTGGCTAAATCTGCTTGTGGCTTTGGTAATGTTAAATGAAAGTTGGATACTTTTTTTGTTTTCTGCTGCCGTAAATACAAATCTGTTTCTATTTGATATTGCAGTACTGCACGGCTCCAATTATTTTCTATCGTTTTATTTATATACCAAAAACTTTCTTCCTCTTCATTTATTTTATCTAGTAGTGTAATATGATGCCCCCACGGAATACTTACCAATAAAGGGTTTGAGAGAAAATATATTTTATTACTGAATTGCGCAGCAGGCTGCTGCGTAATTAAACTTTTGTTTTCTAATAGTGCAGCAGGCTGCTGCACTATTAAGCTATTTTTATTTTTCTTCAATTGGGCAACAGCCTGTTGCCCAATTGAAGTTTTATTATTTTTTTTTAATACCGCAGCAGTCTGCTGCGTTATTGGTTTGTTTTTTATTAATTGGGCAACGGCCTGTTGCCCAATTAATAAATCGGGGTATTTAGTTGCAAATTGTTTCATGTACTTTAAATTACGAAGCGAAAAACCTTTCATATCAGGAAACGCTTTTTGCAAATCAATTGAAAGTTGCTCTATCACTTTTGTACCCCACTCTTCTGCGTTTATTTTTTCTACAATTTGTTTGCCCACATACCAATATAAAATAAGCATATCACTATTTACTTTTAGCGATGTTTGCAGGCGGCTATTGTGAATATTATTTTTTAACTCCCCCAGCCATTGATTGTATTTTTTTACAATTACTTTCATTTTGTATTATCCATCAGTTTTATTACAGCATCTAGCTGGTAAAGTTTTGTAGCAATTGCTGCTTGTTCATTTGCCTGTTTGTTATATTCATTTATCGTTTCTGCAATTTCTGCCAAATACCGCACACGCTTGGGCGGAATAATGGAACCACTCATACCGCCGCTTTTAGCAAAGGCTGGATGTTTGCCAAATTGCGAACTCGTTTTTGTAGAAATTATCTGCATTAATTTATCGAACAATTCATTTACGCCAGCATCATTAAACTGAGCAGCAATAGTACCTACAACAGGTAAGTCCTCATCTTTTGCATCCCACAAATTGTAGTTGCGTTTGTATTGTTTGCGCACATCATGCAAGGCATCCAGCGCCCCTGCTTTATCAAATTTATTTAAGCAAATTACATCTGCATAATCGAGCATATTTATTTTTTCCAATTGCGATGGTGCACCATACTCCGGCGTCATCACATACATACTCACATCGCAATGTTCTAAAATAGACGCATCACTTTGTCCTACACCCGCACTTTCTAAAATGATTAAATCGAACCCTGCTTCTTTACAAATTTGCAGCGCTTCGGTTACGTATTGACTTAAAGCTTTATCGCTTTCTCTTGTAGCAAGGCTGCGCATATATGCACGGGGAGATGAAATGGAATTCATCCGAATTCTATCGCCCAGCAATGCACCGCCGGTTTTCTTTTTGCTTGGGTCAACAGAAATTACGGCAATGGTTTTATCTGTATAATTGTTTAAAAAACGACGAACAATTTCATCGGTTACGGAAGATTTTCCTGCGCCGCCAGTGCCGGTGATGCCGAGGACAGGCGAACCTTTTTCAATTTTTTGTATTTTACTTTCTTCACCATTTTCTGCAGCAGATATTTTTCTTGCAATGGTAATAATGTCTTTAAATTCCCCCAAAGCATATTTACCGTTTTTGTTAGCAGTTAAATCTACAGCAGGCATTTTTACAGTTGTGCAGCTATTAATCACATCTTGTATCATTCCTTCCAAACCCATTCTACGCCCATCATCTGGACTATAAATTCTTGTAATACCATAGTTGTGTAATTCTTCAATTTCGCTTGGTAAAATAGTACCCCCACCGCCGCCAAATATTTTAATATGGCCGCAACCATTTTCTACCAGTAAATCTTTCATGTATTTAAAAAACTCTACATGCCCACCCTGGTAACTCGTAATGGCAATACCTTGCACATCTTCTTCAATGGCACATTCCACAATATCTGCCACGCTTCTATTGTGCCCAAGGTGTATAATTTCTGCACCCTTACTTTGCAAAATTCTGCGCATAATATTAATGGCAGCATCATGCCCGTCAAACAATGCCGCAGCGGTAACAAGTCTTACTTTTGTTTCATTTTGTAAACTCATATTCAAATTTATATTTTAAAGCCTTCGGCTTTTTGTGATTTTTTTAGTGCACAAAAACAGCAGCTATATTCAGCTTTACAGGCGTCGCACTCTTGTACATTTTATCTTTATTCAGCGTTTTTAAACCTTTGCCTCATACTCGAACCTTCTTAGGTTAAAATGGGTTTCTGTTCCTTCCCTTGAGGGAGGTTAGAAGGGGCTTCTGCTCCCTGCATTTTAAAAGTAAGTGCTGCAAAATCTTCCATACTTAAAGCCTCTGCTCTTTTATTAAAAATACTATCTTGTAAAAACTCCTCTGTAAACAATGGCTTTACTGCATTGCGAAGCATTTTTCTTCGTTGGTTAAAAGCCATTTTCACCAGCATTTTATAAGCCTTTTCCGAATGTACAATCAATGCTGTTTTTCTTCTCGTCAGCCGTATTACAGCACTCATTACTTTTGGTGGCGGTATAAAACTTTCCGGTGGTACATCAAACAAATATTCAATATCGTAAAAAGGTTGCAACAAAGCACTTGTAACGCCGTAAATTTTACTGCCCGGTTTAGCTGCCACTCTTAAGGCTACTTCTTTTTGAAACATTCCAATTATTATCGGCACATCATCTTTCCAATCCAGTATTTTAAATAAAATTTCTGTAGAAATATTATAAGGAAAGTTACCAATGATGATAAACTTTTGTTCAAAAGGTTTATCAATTTGTAAAAAATCTTTATGAATTATTTTATCTGCAAGTACAGGATATTTATTTTTTAGCATCGGCACTTTTTCGTCATCCAGTTCTACTGCTTTAAAATTAATGTTTTCAATTTTTATTAACTCTTTGGTCAATGCTCCTCCTCCCGCTCCAACTTCCAGCAAATTGTGGAAACTACTTTCTACTAGTACCTCAACAATTTTTTTAATAATATTTTCATCTTTTAAAAAATGTTGTCCCAGCGATTTTTTTAGCTTCATCATAAGCCGTAAAAATACAATAAAAAAAGCCCTTCTTTTCAGAAAGGCTTTTTTACTTAGCGGTTAGTGAGTACTACTTTTTTATAAACGTAATATTTTGTATTTCATTGTTAGTATTTACAATTTTTAAAATATAAATACCTGGTGCAAAACCTGATGCATCTATTTCTGTAATAGAACCTGCATTGCTTATTTGTTTTGTAAATATTATTTTTCCCTGGGCATCTGCAATGCTCAAAGCAAAAGCAGTATTTAATGCTTTAATGTCCGTTTTTATTTGTAATACATCACTCACCGGATTATTTATTATATAAAAGTTGCCTGTTTTAAATGCTGCTATTTTTACAACAGCAGAATAAATAAATACAGCATCTGTATTTTTAAATTTTGCCCTGTAATAATTATCCGTTTGCAATGGTTGTGCATCGTTAAGGGAATAGCGTTTTGTATTGCCTATGTTACCTGCCTGCAAAGCCATATTACCTAGTTCTTTAAAATTTATTGCATCTGTGGCTCTTTCCAAAATTACCTCTGCATTTGTTGAATTATCATCTAATGTAAGGGCAGCGGTATTATAGCCTGCATGCGGTTTTACAGTAAAATCCATTACTTTCAAATCTAATACTGTTGTTCCTAATACATCTACACCTGTTATTGTATTTGTAGAGGATAAAGTTTTTGCACTATCATCTACCAGATAAGTATCCGGCCTAAAGGATAACTTATACCCTACGGAATCCAGTTGTGGACCCAATACTCCGCTGCCTGCTTTTGAAACTTTTCCCCGCCAGTCAAAAAATATAATTGTAGTATCTTTTACAGGAGCAGTAGTTTTTTTAAGATGAACAATTACAGGTTGCTGAAAAGAACCTAGAGTAGGATTAGCTGTAGTTTGCGTTTTTACTTTTAAATATATAGAATCATAAGGGCCATGGAGCTGTTTATAACTCACATCATTTTTAGGATAACCAGTTTTTTTTATATTATCCATAAAAAACTGGGTCAAATTAGCACCAAGAGAATCAGAAAAAATTTGTTTTAACGTAT
Source organism: Ferruginibacter sp. (assembly GCA_025350645.1). GTDB lineage: Bacteria > Bacteroidota > Bacteroidia > Chitinophagales > Chitinophagaceae > Ferruginibacter. The sequence goes on along the minus strand of JANXXM010000085.1, from coordinate 44,653 downwards.
CATAAGTGGCAGATTTATATTGCAATGTTGATCTTGTTTGATATTCTTTTAGAACATTAAAAAACTTTGTATCACCACTCATTTCTCTTAGCATAGATATTACCATAGCACCTCTTTGATATACTGCAGATCCATAATCCAAAGCACCTGTACCATTCCATATATTATCAGAATTTATAATGCCTGAGTTTGGAATATATGCAGGAGCTAATTGACTTAAAGCAGTGGTTTTAATAGCACTTCTTTCAGAAAATGCTGAATATGACATTCCGGTTACTAATTGTGGTGCCAGTACCTGGCTGTAAGTTGCAAAAGCTTCTGCAAGCCACAAATCATTCCAGGTAGAAAAACTAACTTTATCGCCAAACCATTGATGTGCCAGCTCATGTATTAAAGTTGACTGACTTGTAAGGGCCCCACTAGACATAGCAGTAAAAGTTTGATGCTCCATTGCGGTTGCACCTGTAAGCCCTTCATAATAACCATGTTTGCCACCCCTTACAGGATCTACGAATCCATAATCGCCAAATTTTATACTAAACTTTGCAAGTGCTTCAGTTGCTTTATCCATAGCAGTAATAATTGCTGTCGTCGATTTACCTGCAATTATGTAATAAACAACAGGAACATTAAAGCCACCAATAGGTATAGTACCCTGGTAAAATCTGGTATACCGTGCCACACCCAAACAAACAAGGTAGCTTGCCATGGGATATCGGTTTATATATTTAAATGAACGGGATTTATCTACGCTATTTATAGTAGAATCTATAAGTGTTCCATTACTTGCTACCCAAAAAGTATCAGTAGCAGATTTTTGCTTCCACGGAACATTTACGGTAATATCAACCGTATCTGCTTTGTCCTGCATATCTGCCTTGCAAGGCCACCAATCCCTGTCTTCATAAGATTCTGAAAGCGTGTTTACGTAATTCCCTGCATTTACGTTGGTAGCTAGTGTAAAACCTGTAACAGATGGTAGCGGAAGTGGAGGAGACCCATGATAGGTAATAGTAACGGAGTCCCTTGTACCTATAGCTGCTAAAGTAGTGCCTAGTGATATGGTAAAAATATTTCCACTTCTTGCTGGTGCAGCCAATACAGTGGCACCTCTTTGCACCTGATCTATTACAAGTACACTATTAAGATCAAATGACACAGTAGATACATTAGATACCGTTGTTTTGAATTTTATTTTCACTACACCTTTTATCCAGGGTAATGCTGCATTACTTCCATCTACTGTGTCAGGGTTTACCCGCCACCATATCTGATAATTATCTACATTAATATTAGCACCTGTACCACTAAATCCACTTGTTTGACCGAAGGAAGTTTGTGATAAAAAAATAAGAGCCGTCAAAAAATAAAAAATACGCATAATTTTGTTCTGTTTTTATAGTAGATTGGTAAAATTTTAATCAGGGCAGTACCTGCATTAAATTTCGTAACAACAATACGAGCAGGGAAGGATAATATTGTGTATAACTTTGGTTTATTTTACGCAAAAGGTAAAATACATAAATTGGTAGCAAATAATTAGCAATAACACTTAAAAATAAGTCGTATAATTACGAATAATTGTAGATGAATAACCCAGCAGAAAATAAAGTAACTATCGGAATTAGTTGCGGAGATATAAACGGAATTGGCCCCGAAATAATTGTAAAAACCCTTAGCGATACACGTATATTGGAAATATGTACACCAGTAATATTTGCCAATAATAAAGTTCTTAATTTTTACCGCAAAACACTGCCCGAAAACAACCTTACTTTTAATATTGCAAAAGATGCTTCCAGGATAAACTCTAAGCAGGTAAATGTATATAATTGCTGGGAAGAAGATACAGTGGTATCGCCAGGGCAAATGAACGAAACCGGTGGTAAATATGCCATACTCAGTCTTACTATAGCGGCTGGTGCACTTAAAGAAAACCGTATAGACGGATTGGTTACCGCCCCTTTTCACAAAAAAAATATCCAGTCTCCTGAATTTAATTTTACAGGTCACACACCCTATTTTAAAAATTTATTTGAAGCCGATGATGTAGCCATGATGATGGTTGCAGATAATATGAGAGTAGCATTACTTACAGAACATATACCTGTAAAAGATGTAGCACAATATATAACCCTGGAAAATATTCTACGCAAGCTCAAAATTATAAACGATTCGCTTAAAAAAGATTTTGGCATAACTAAACCTAAAATTGCAGTGCTCGGTCTTAACCCGCACGCAGGCGATGAAGGCCTGGTAGGTAAAGAGGAAATAGATATTATAAAACCTGCTATTGCTGATGCTAAAAATAAAGGAATATTATGTATGGGGCCTTATAGTGCAGATGCGTTTTTTGCAAGAGGCTTACACGAAAAATTTGATTGTGTTCTTGCATTGTATCATGACCAAGGTTTGATACCTTTTAAATCGCTGGCGTTTGGCGAAGGCATAAATTTTACTGCAGGGCTAAGCGGAGTGCGTACTTCTCCCGATCATGGAACTGCGTTTGATATTGCAGGAAAGGGCATCGCAGATGAGGCTTCTTTTAGAGAAGCTATTTTTAAGTGTGTAGATATCATAAACATGCGCAGAGAAATTACAGACCAGCATAAAAATCCTTTAAAAAGAAGAAGTGCAATTGTATTTAGAAACGTAGTAGATGAAAAAATAAACGAAGAAAGCAGGGGATAAATATTGAGAGATAAAATTTTACTTCAAAATAACTTCCTTTTTAAAATTTTACGGAACCGGATCGTATCCGTGTCCACCCCATGGGTGGCAGGTAACTAATCTTTTAAGCGAAAGCCAAAACCCTTTTAGCGGTCCGTATTTTTGAAATGCCTCCAGCGCATAATGGGAGCAGGTAGGTGTATACCGGCATTTAGATTTACCCAGCAATGGGGAGATTATCCATTGATAAGCCTTAATTAAAACAATAAAAGGAAAATTAAATATTTTTTTCAGGGTGTTCATTATAAAATTTTAAAAGCCTGTTTATACTGTTATCTGTTTTTTCGAAAATGGTTTTAAAATCTGGAACATCTTTACCGGTGTAAATAAAAAAAATGTTCATTCCTTTACCGTTAGTATTTACAGCACTTTCCAATTTATTTTTTTGCAACCGGTATGCCTCCCTTATTAGTCTTTTTATTTTATTACGGTCTGTAGCCTTTTTAAAATTTCTACTGCTTACGCCGAAACCTGCCTTCAAAAAATTACTTTCTTCTATAACTAACCAATATACCTTAAGGGGGAAATTTGAAAAACTTTTTCCGCTGGCAAAAAGGCTTTGTATTGCTTTACTGCTTTTAAGTTTATTTTCTTTTTTTAAGAAATATCGTTCTTGTGTTTGCAATGCATTTTTTTATACTAAATAATAAGCGGTATTAAAAAAGCCCTCCATAATTAAGAGGGCTTGTATACTTTTCATTTGCCCGCAGGCTAAATAATTATTGTCTATTTTTTTGAACCGTGCTCATCAGAAACAGTAAGTTTGTGACGACCCTTTGCCCTGCGACTTGCTAGCACCTTACGGCCATTTGCACTGCTCATACGCTCCCTAAAACCATGTACAGATTTTCTACGACGGGTATGGGGTTGATAAGTTCTTTTTTTTCCTGGCATTTTGTTTAGATTTTCCTTTTACAAATATTGTTTATTCATTTCGCCGGCAAGGCACCATCCCCACCGATTGTGAAAGGACGGCGAAGTTAAGGGAATATTGATTAATTGGAAGTATTTTAAAAGGAAATTGCAAAAAAGTATAGCTACAGATGTATATTAACCACAGTTAATACTCATAAATTTATATGACTGGCATGCACATTTTTTCCGAAAAATATGCTTGCATGTTCATCAAAATTGGTAACATTACCCGTAGTAAAAAATTTTATTGTTCCATTTTTACTGCAAGCATTTTCCATCTCGCTGTGGTTTTTTAGGTATTCCTCAAGGCTTTCTGCCACAATTTTTTCCTGGCTAATGATATTAATATCAAACGGAACAAATTCCTTTATTTTATTTATCAATAAAGGATAATGTGTGCAGGCCAGCAGAATACTGTCTATCTTTTTATCTTTTTGCATCAAATTATCTATATGCTTTTTTACAGGTTCATTAGCCTCTGCAGTATCATATAAGCCTTCTTCTACCAACGAAACCCATTCCGGGCAAGCTTCTTGGCTCACATGCAGTTCCGGGTAAAATTTATTTATTTCTATAACATAAGAATTGGAAAGTACCGTACCGGTTGTTGCCATTATTCCTATATGTGCTATTTGAGTAAGTTTACCAATAATTTCTGTAGTAGGTCTTATGACACCCAATACCCTTTTTTTGCTATCCATACCCTGCAAATCTTTTTGCTGAATAGTACGTAATGCTTTTGCAGATGCAGTATTGCAGGCAAGTATTACCAATGGACACCCCCGCAAAAAAAACCATTTTACACATTGCAGCGTATATTTGTAAACAGTATCAAAATCCAACGGACCGTAGGGTGCTCTTGCGTTATCTCCCAAATAAATATAATCGTACTGCGGCATAAGGCTAGCTATTTCTTTCATCACAGTAAGCCCACCATAACCGCTATCAAAAATACCAATGGGTGTTCTCATTATCGTAAGGATAAAATAAATATTTAAATAACTTTTTTAATAAGAATCCGGAGTAGAAATTTGTATTTCTTTTTTAATGATAAAGATGGACACTTTTTTTGCAGATTTTATTTTGACTGAGATAGTTGTATTTTCCTTTTCTTTATCATTTTCCTTAGGCTCTATAGTTATCTTCCAAAGATTAAATTTTTTACCCGCCTTAATCTTTAAAGGATTCCCAGTTCCATCTGCAAAGCCCAAGTTTACAACGTTTTCAGCAGCAACAACAGTAAATTTTTTTACGGGAATATTATTATAATAAACATCCTCTATCGAAAACATAACACCTGATTGACTTTCCAAATAAATAAATCTTTGTTTTACTGCTTTTGGATTTATTCTATTACCGTTTTCGTCTACCCTTTGCATACCTGGTATTGTAAGCGTATAAAAAGCATAACCGTTTTTTACCGGGCAAAATGTTTGTCCGTTGCTTTTAACAGAAAGCAGGGAACAAAAAAACGTAAAACCAATCGCATATTTTTTCATAATTATTTTGAAGATAGTAAAAAATAAAACGCAGGATTTTTTAGTTCCTGCGTTTTATACTAATTGAAGTTTTTAAACTTAATATTTAACAAATTTCAAACTAAAGCTTTTGCCATTCTGGCTAATTTTCAGAAAATACGAACCAGAAGTAATATTATTGAACTGGTTGGTTATATTCAGCTCATATTGTCCCGCATTAAAAGATGCATTTACCAGTTGTTTTGTAACCTGGCCTGCGCTGTTTAATATTACCAAAGTTACCGTACCATTACCCGGTATAAGATAATCTATAACAGCAGCAGATCTTACAGGACTTGGAGATATTTTTAATCCAAAGCCATTACGTGTGGCTGTTATTGTAGAATTTCTGCTTATTGTGGTAAAGCTGCCAGTAGCAAATACAGTTGCCACAGTTGCTGTACAGTTTGCGTTTACTCTCCAGTTATACGTTTCTCCTCTGGTGAGTCCTGCTATACTTATTGTAGTTGCTGTAATACCTGTTGCTGCCGTAATCCATGTTGTAGCTGCTGCAGTTTTGTATTGTATAGTATAAAAATTACCTGCAGTGCCTGTCCAGCTTAAAGATGCGGTAGTTTCTGTAACACCTGTTACGGTTAAATTTATCGGAGCAGCAGGAGCGACCGTTATATTTATTGTTATTGGAGTTCTTGCACTTTCGCCACAACTATTACTTTGGGAAACATAATAAATTACAATTCCCGCTGTAGTTGTAGATGGTGTAGGTGCTGTTGGATTTCCAGTTCCTCCGGTTGCTGTTGTGTACCAGAGTAAAGTTGTACCTGTTGCACTCAGCTGTGCTGCTACAGTGTTTTGGCAATAGGCAAAAGTTGTTGTTGCTAATGGTGCAGCAGGCGCATCGTTTATGGTTACCGTAATAGCAGTACGTGGGCTTTCGCAGGTACCGCTAGACTGACTCACATAATATATAAATGTACCCGCAGTTGTTGTATTGGGTATTATCGCTGTGGCACTTCCTGTTCCTCCGGTAGCAACTGTGTACCAAAGTAAATTTGTACCTGTGGCGATAAGGGCTGAAGCCTGTGCATTTTTACAATAACTTACTGCTGTAGTGGCTGCTGGTGCTGCTGGTGTTGCAGTAATATTTACCACTATAGCAGTTCTTGGTCCTTCGCATCCACTGTTGGATTGGCTTACATAATAAGTACTGCTTCCAACGGTATTTGTGGCTGGCACAATTGGAGTTGCGCTACCTGTACCTCCAGTAGCTGCTATGTACCAAAGTAAATTACTGCCTGTTGCTGTAAGTGCTGTTGCAGTTGTGTTTTGGCAATAGGCTATAGGTGTTGTTGCAGTTGGTGCAGCAGGTAAAACATTTACTGTTACCGTTATTAAAGCACGGGGTCCTTCTCCGCAACTAGTGGTTTGGCTCACATAATAATTTGAAGAACCTGTTGATGTAGTAGGTGGAACAGGTGCTGTTGCTGAGCCTGCTGGGCCACCCGTGGCTTGGGTATACCAAAGTAAATTACTGCCGGTAGCCGTAAGTGCACTTGCCGTTGCATTCTGGCAATAAGTAACCGGAGTTATTACTGTGGGTGCTGTTGTACTGGCTATTACACTTACAGTAATAGCAGCTCTTGGCCCTTCGCAGGTACCTGTACTCTGGCTCACATAATATATAGTAGAACCTACAGCAGCAGTTGAAGGAGTAGGAGAGGTTGCAAGCCCAGTACCACCTGTAGCATTTGCATACCATAATAAATTAGTACCGGAGGCAGTGAGTGCAGAGGCTATTGTATTTTGACAATAAGTAACAGGTGTCGTTACCCCTGGTACGGCAGGTATTGCGGTTACATTTACAACAATTGCAGATCTTGGGCTTTCGCAGCCGCTGGTTTGGCTTACATAATAGGTGGTTGTGCTGCCGGCTGCTGAAGTGGTCGGTATAGGTGCAGTTGTGCTTCCTGTTCCGCCTGTAGCTGCAGTGTACCAAAGCAGGTTGCTGCCAGTTGCAGTAAGTGCTGTTGCTGTTGCATTCTGGCAATAAGTAAGCGGTGTGCTCACTAATGGTGCAGCAGGTGCAGCGTTTACGGTTACCGTAATGGATGCTCTTACACTCTCCCCGCAACTGGAAGTTTGGCTTACATAATAAACTGTAGAACCTATAGTATTGGTCGAAGGTACTGGGGCTGTTGCAGAACCCGCAGGACCGCCTGTAGCCGCTGTGTACCAAAGCAAGCCAGTACCTGTAGCTGTAAGAGCAGTAGCTATTGCATTCTGGCAGTAATTTAAAGGGCTGGTTACTACAGGAGCAGCAGTGGTAGCTGTTATATTTACTGTTATTGTTGTACGGGTGCTTTCGCAGGTACCGCTCGTTTGGCTCACGTAATAGTTGGTAGAACCTATAGTATTCGTTGAAGGTACCGGGGCAGTAATACTACCAGTACCAGCAGTTGCCACAGTATACCAAAGCAAACTGGTACCTGTAGCTGTGAGTGCCGTGGCTATTGCATTCTGGCAATAACTTATGGTAGTATTAGCAGTTGGGGCAGCTGGTATAGCGGTAATATTTACTGCTATTGTTGCCCTTGGTCCTTCGCATGTACCGCTTGTTTGGCTCACATAATAATTGGTAGTACCTGTAGCCGTAGTTGCTGGCGTTGGAGCAGTTGCACTGCCAGTGCCACCCGTAGCTGTAGTATACCAAAGTAAACCTGTGCCTGTGGCAGATAATGGGCCAGGCGTTGCATTCTGGCAATAGTTTACCGGAGATGAAACCGTTGGTGCAGCTGGCAATGCAGTAACAGTAAGAATTACAGCATTAGATGTAACTGCTAATGGCGCACAATTTCCTGTAATTATAAGCCTGTATTGATAATTATTTAATGCGGTAGTAGCTCCCGTAATACTTAGTGTGGCAGAAGTAGCTCCGGTATAAACGCCGCCATTGGTAATATTATTCCATGGACCGCCCGCACCTGCTGTGCTCAGTTGCCATTGATAAGCAAGTGGTGTAGAACCTCCTGCTACAGTAGTAAATGTTGTATTAGTACCAGAACAAATATTACTATTAGCTGGTTGTGTAGTGATAGATGCTGGTGTACAAGACGTATTGGGTATGGTTGATGTCCACAATCCGCGACCATAAGTAGATGCTGCTATTGTACGATCTAATGCTCTATATTTAAGTACAGTAGTTTTTACAGTAGGAAAAGTTGGCTCTGGAGTCCAGATGGTAGCCGCACCGTTTAGCAGATCGGTGCTCCACACACCGGTTTCGGTAGCAATATATGCTTTCATATCTCCATCAGGATGAAAAAGTGCCCAGTAAACAGGCATATCCGGAAGGTTACCATCGCAGGCTACCCAGCTTGTTCCACCATTAGTAGTTGACCATATATTACTTACACCATAATTGGTGTAGGTTAACAAAAGATCCTGATCGGAAATACCTGTGTTAACACTATTTATTACGGCAGTTGGTGGGCTGCCAACCGGGCTGATATCTACTCCTATAGGAGCTGCCTGATCTGCATTCTCTACCATAATTACTTTAGATGTTTGTGCCGCAGTGGTAGCAGAAACGCCAAAATAAACCCTGTTTGCAGTAAAAGGAGAAACTGTAACTGATGTTACTGCTGAACCATTAAAAGCAGCAATTGAAACAGGTATAAAGTTAAAACCAGAGTGAGGGTTATCCCACTTTAAATATTGACCTGCCGTATATCCTGCATATACGATATTGTTTATGTTATCTAAATCATAGGGATCTATAAACTGACCTTCCTGGCTGCTGCTGCCAGAAGATGACCAGCTTGCTCCGCCATTAGATGATCTCCTGAAATTCGCATACACATAAGCACCTGTTTGAAAAAGCGGTTCATCCTGGTCAATACCGGTAATACCACCATCACCACCCAAAACTTCTACAGAACTGGTAAGACCTGCACCGTTGAACTGGTGTGTGCCATTATCCTGCGCACCGCATAAAAAGTAATTTAAAGAAGTAGGATGCATAGCTACACCATAAAATTGTTTTAATCGCAGACCATTGTTTTTAGAAAAAAAGGTAGTTCCCTTATCTGCGCTAAAAAAGATTCCGCCATCTGTTCCTATAATTAATTTATTCCCGTTATCCGGCCATAAAATAAGGTGATGATCTGCGTGAACATATTGACCGACAGAGCCAGCCCATTCAGATATTTTACTAAAGCTGGTACCACCATCTGTTGATTTTAACAGCCGTAAACTTCCAACTATTACTGTATTTGGATTGCTTGGATCTACCCCAATTGTGTTGGAATAAGAACCCTGTCCGCCACCATTTAGATCTGTTATATTAGTAGCTGTTAATGCTGTTGTAGTCCAGTTGGCACCGCCATCCGTAGATTTACCGATATTGTCAATTTTATCTGCTGTAGAAATAGCTACATAAACTATATTGCCAGTGCAGGTTAAATCTACCCTCGCCCCCGAGCCTGTAGGAATTGTATAGGGAACTGCAGCATCATTCCAGCCAGCACTTGCAGTTGCTGTCGCAGGATTTGAAGTATATTTATACCCCCCTGTTCCTGCGGCAGAACTTAACCCGCCTACTACATGCATTGTACCATTTGAACTTATTTCAAAATCAACAATTCTGCTTGTTGCAGTAGTAATAGGTGCAGTAAAAGGATTTATACTTACCCATGTTGAACCTCCGTTAGTGGATCTTTGTAATGCAACTGCCTGAGATATTCCCATGGTGCTTACGTAAACATTACCCGCAGCATCGCAAAGAATTTTTGTGCATTTAGTAAGCGTTGAAGTATTGGCCAAAAGTGACCATGTTATCCCATGATCTGTACTTTTAAAAACTCCATTTCCGTTTACAGCACCTCCGGTAAAATAAGCTTCACCTGTGGCAAAATACATGGTATTTGTATTTGTAGGATCCTGGCAAATACTAGAAATAGAGAGGTTACTTAAATAATCGTTCACCAGCGTCCAAGAAGGACTTGCAACGGAAACGTCATTGGTTTTCCAAATACCTCCATCCACACCACCTACCCATACCGTATTGCCTGTTGGGTCTGCAAGATCTACCCACATGGCACGCATTCTGCCCGAAGTAGGGCCTGCATTACCAGGCCTGGAGTTGCCGAATGGACCATTAACATCTGTATTGGAACCTCTTTCAACCCAGGTGAGTGGAGCCAGAGCATTGGCCTCTCCTGTACCAGGTCGGTTACTTTTAATTTTGCTTTTTAGCGCTTCTGTCTGTAAAACCGCTGCCCACATTTTATCCCGTGGTACTACACCTGTAGCCGGATCTTTTGTACGGTTATATTCAAACTCTGCAGCTTTGTCCGGGCCATCATATTCATCGTTTTCCTCCTCTTTATTTTCTAAGCTTGTAATGTTATGCTGCTTTTTGGTAGAACAACTTTCAATAATAGAAAGCGATAACATTGAACCAAGTAAAACAACAAAAAATTGTTTGTAAAAAATTTTCATACTTAATTTATTATTTGATGTCTAAAAAACCTAATTGTGAAAATTGAAATTACTAAATATTTTGAATGAATTAATTTTTAAAAAATCGTAATTCAAATACAATAGTTAATATGGCCTAAGATAACAGAAGCTATATAAATAAAAGCATGACGAAATCAAAATCTATTGAATAAATCTCCATATTTTTCACAATCTGTATCCTTTTTAAAAATAACCTTTTATCATAATTTTAATAACTTATAGTTTTACGATTTAATAACGGGGTTAATTTATAAGTCTACACTTTTTACCCCGATACCAGTATACACCTAAAACATCTTTTTGTAAAGCTATACTGCCGCTCAACAAATTCTTTTCAAACTATTGTGCTTACTACAATGGGTTTGTATAAATTTGTTGCATGCGACAATTATTGACTGCCATTTTTCTTTTTTTAATATCATTGGGTGTGCATGCCCAGGATCGATGGAACCTTCGTTCTATTGTAGATTATGCAATGACCAATAATATAAACGTAAAATTATCTGAGGTACAAATAAAAATTGCTGCAGTTAATTTAAAGCAAAGCAAATTATCTCAATATCCTACTGCCGGGTTTAGTGTAAATACTGGTTTAAATTCTGGCAGCAATCAGGATCCAACCAGCTTTAGCCGTATTACACAAACCTATCTATCTTCTGGCCTGCAGCTACAAAGCAGTGCAGATATCTTTAATTTTTATAGCAAAAGAAATACGATTGCTGCAAATGGATGGGAAGCAAAAGCCGCACTTGCAGCTACGGATAAAATAAAATATGATATTGCTCTTAGTGCTGCCACGGCTTACCTGCAAATCTTATTAAGCAAGGAGCAGGAAAATATTGCAGCAGTACAAATACAGCAAACGCAGGCTCAGCTTACTAATACCCGAAAGCTGGTGGATGCCGGCTCGCTACCCGAATTAAATGCCACTCAACTAGAAGCACAACTAGCACTGGACAGCCTTAATTACATTACCACCAAAGGTAATACCACACAAGCTATTCTTAATTTAAAAGCGAATATGAACCTGGATGCGGCAGCTCCTTTTGAAATAGATACCCCACCAGTAGAATCTATACCAGTAGAATCGCTGGCATCTTTGCAGCCGGATTATGTATATGATATTGCCATAAAAAATATGCCCCAGCAAAGGTATAATGACTTCAAGTTAATTGCAGCTACAAAAAAAGCAGCCGCAGCCAGGGGAGCTATGTATCCTACATTTGGCGCTTATTTAAACCTTGGCAGTAATTATAATAATCAATCTAAAATAGTAACTGGCTTTACACCAAAGATTACAGATATTGGTTTTGTAAACGTAGGCGGCACCACTTATGTTGTGAACGCACCATCAGGTACAGCTATTTATAAGAACAGCAGTTTTACCAGTCAGCTATCCGATAATTTTAGGCAGGGCATAGGTATAAGCCTTAGTGTTCCTATTTTTAACGGCAGTAGTTTGCGCAGTAATTATGAAAGAAGTAAATTAAACATCAGCACGGTACAACTTCAAAAAGAACAGGACAATCAAAAACTAAAACAGGATATATACCAGGCTTACAACGCAGCATTAATAGCCTACGAAAAGTTTAATACCAGCAAAAAATCTGTAGATATAAACGAATTGAATTTTAGCTACGCTAGTAAACGATCTGCAGTAGGTATGCTTGGTACTTTTGATTTGATAACAACACAAAATAATTTACTGAGAGCAAAACTGGAATACACTTCTAACAGATACGATTATGTTTTTAAAATAAAAGTGCTGGAATTTTATAAGGGCATGGGGTTGAAACTGTAAGGTAGTTTAGGTCATTTTTATGAATGAAGAATGAATGATAAATTATCTTTTGTTTTACGTCGTATGCCGTAAATTTTATGTCTTAAATCTCAATACTAAATACTAACATCTCAATACTAATCATGAGCAAAACAACAAAATGGATATTAATAGGAGTTGGCGCCCTTATAATAGTACTGGCTATACTTTCTAAAACGGGCGCTTTTGGCAAAGAAGAAGGTACCAAAGTAACTGCAGAAAAAGCACAGAAAAGAAATATTACCGAAGTGGTAAATGCCAGCGGAAAAATTTATCCGCAGGTAGAAGTAAAAATTAGCCCGGATATAAGCGGAGAAATTACTGAGCTTACTGTAGCCGAAGGCGACACCGTAAAAAAAGGACAACTGCTGGCCCGCATATATGCAGATGTTTACAACATACAACGCAACCAGGCCGCAAGCGGGGTAGCACAAAGCCAGGCACAGGTGGGCATATCGCAAGCACAGGTAAGTAATTCCCAGGCTGCGCTGGATGCATTAAAGGCACAGCAGGAGCAGGCAGAACGAACGTACAATATGCAGAAAAAATTATTTGATGATAAAGTAATAAGCGCAAGTGAGTTTAATATAGCAGATGCAAATTTTAAAACTGCCCGTTCAAATTTTAACGCAGCAGTACAGGGCATTCGTAGTGGGCAGGCAAGTGTACAAAGCGCCAAAGCAGGTGTACAAAGCGCCAGGGAAAATCTGGCAAAAGCAAATACAGATCTTGGTCGAACATCTATAGTAGCTCCTATGGACGGAGTAGTAAGTTTATTAAATGTAAAAAAAGGAGAGAAAGTGGCAGGGAATAGTTTTAATGTAGGTACAGAAATGCTGCGTATTGCAGATATGGATAAAATAGAAATACGGGTAGATGTAGGAGAAAATGATGTACCAAAAGTAAAGCTGGGCGATAGTGCACTGGTAACAGTAGATGCATACAGCGACAGAAAATTTAAAGGTATTGTAACACAGATAGCCAGCAGCAATAATGGTGCTGCCACGAGTGGGCTCACAACTACCAGCGATGTTACTCAATATAAAGTGTATATTTTACTCCTTAAAGAAAGTTATACTGATCTTTTGGGCAAAGGCAGTTTTCCCTTTAGGCCAGGTATGAGTGCCAATGCGGATATACAAACAAAAACACAGCGCAATGTGGTGAGTGTGCCTATAAATGCAGTAACTACAAGAGAAAAAAATGACAGCTCAAAAACAATAAAGAAAAAAACAGATGACGATAATACAGCAGCCACTACCACAACTATTGACGACCTGGACATTGTGGTTTTTGTAAAAGGCGCAGATAATAAAGTAACGAAAGTACCTGTGAAACCTGGGATACAGGATATAAACTATATAGAAATAACCAGCGGGCTTAAAGCTGATGAAGAAGTAATTACCGGCCCCTATGATGTGGTAAGTAAAACATTAAAAAAAGGCACACAGGTAAAAGTGGTTGATAAAAAAGAATTATTTACCAAGAAGGATTAAGTAACAACATAATACCTTAATTTTATATAAGCAGCGAAGGCACAAAATATTGTGCCTTCTTTTATTACTAAAATAATTTTGTGAAGAAAGAAATTGTATCCGTTTTTTTAACCCTTTTATTATCTGTAGCTGGTTTTGCACAAAATGTATCGGTGAGGATTTCTGTAAAAAACGAAAAAAATCTTACAGTATCAAATGCTTCTGTACAGGTTTTGCGTGTGCCGGATTCGTCTATGTATCTTGCAAAAACATTAAAAGATGCAAATGTTTATTTTTCACTTGCAGCAAATACCACTTACTTTTTAAAAATAACATCTGTAGAAATAAATGAAAATATTTCTATCCTTCGCATTGGCAAAAAAGATACTTTAATCAATATAATAGCTACTACAAAGCCAAAAAGTTTACAAACAGTAGTAGTATCTGCCACAAAACCGCTCATAAAACAAGAAGATGATAAAACCATTGTAGATGCAGAAGTGCTAGCAAACAGCAGCAGTAATGCATTGGAAGTACTGGAAAAAACACCTGGTATAATACTGGACCAGGATGGAAATGTTTTATTAAACAGCAGTACGCCTGCTTTGGTTTATATAAATGGAAGAGAAATAAAATTAAGTACTGCAGATGTAACATCCCTACTTAAAAATTTGCCGGCAAACAGTATTTCCAAAATAGAAATTTTAAGAACCCCCTCTGCAAAGTTTGATGCAGATGCCAGTGGCGGCATTGTAAATATTGTTTTAAAAAAAGGTGTGAAACCCGGTGTAAATGGCAGTTTAGAGCTTACTCATTATCAGGGTAAATTAGGTACCAACACGGTTGGTTTTAATATAAATAAAACAGAAAAAAAAATAAGTACTTATTTATCTGCCAATATAACTCAGCGGTCTAATTTTGATATCCTTACTTCGGACAGACCAATTGGAAACATAAATTTTTTGCAGTATGCTTATACAAAAATAAAGACTACAAGTGGCTATACTGGTGCAGGCTTTGGCTACCAGATAAATAATAAGTGGAGCATGGCTTATGATGCAAGGGTTACGCTGGGCAAAACTATCAGCAATGTAGAAAACGATATTGATATTATAAGAATGATAACCACGCAAACCTCTGGTAAAAATATTTCTTTTGTAAACAACGATAATCCTGCTTTTAATTTTACCAATACCATTTCTACAAAATATAAAATAGACTCGCTGGGCAGCGAGTGGACGAATGCTTTAGACTACAACTATTTTATAAGCACCAATAACCAACAGTATAATAATATATATTTACTACCCTCAAAAAATATATTAAAAGGAGATGGCGTAACAAAAAATAATAAAAATATACTGGGCTATAAAACTGATCTGATCATAAAAACAAAACCAGGTTATACTATTGAAACGGGTATTAAAGTAAACTTTAGCATCAGTAAAAATGATGCTTCATATTTTGCAGATACCAGCACGGGGAGATATGTAGAAAAGTTTCAGTCAAATAATTTTAGGTACAGAGAAAATATTGGTGCAGCCTATCTTCAGGTATCAAAAAAAATAAAAGGGTTTACTATTAAACCTGGTGTGCGGCTGGAGTATACTAATATAAATGGTCAACAGTTGTTTCCTACAGATACTACTTTTAAAATAAAAAGAACAGATTTGTTTCCGTACCTGTATCTGCGCCATGATATTGCAAAATTATTCGGCTTTAAACTAATAGGCAATGCCATTTTTCGCAGGAGCATTACCCGCCCTTTTTATGAGGTGCTTAACCCTTACCCAAAGTATGCAGATCAATATACTTTTGATGTGGGCAACCCTGCACTGCAGCCACAATTTACCAGCAACTATGAATTTAATATAACAGCAAATGAATTTCCGTTTTTTTCTATAGGGCTTAATAATGTTAAAAACATTTTTACCACACTTACTTATTCCAAAGGCGATACCCTTTTTAGAACTGTTGATAACCTCGGCAGCAATAAAGAATTATACATGCGGCTGGTTGCTGGGATACCGCCGGGTAAAAAATACTTTTTTTATGTGGGTACTCAATTTAATCATGTAAATTTTAACGGGCTATATAACGGCGCTCCTTTTATGTTTAAGAAGAGCAGTTTTACTTTTTTTATGAACCACAATTATAAAGCTACGCCCACATTAAACCTTAGCATGAATGGGTTTATGCGGGTAAATGCTGTATCAAACTTTTTTATTTTAAAACCTTTTGGCGGGCTTAACATTACAGCCAATAAAAGTTTACTCCATAAAAAAATGAACCTCATTATTTCTGTAAACGATTTATTTTATACTATTAAAAATAGATTTACTGTAAATGTGCCCAATTTTACTGCAAGTGGCTACCGTTATACTGATAGCCGAAGGGTGGGCTTAACTTTAAAATATAATTTTGGCGGCAAGCCAAGAGAAGAAAGGTTGCCCGCTTATGGGGCGCCTGTGGAAGGGAATTAGGAGATTTTACGTGCAACGTTGAGGATTTGTGCAGTTGTGGAATTGACCAACTGTCTGCCCGGGACTGAAGCTAGTTTATAACTAAAAGCCGAAGTTTAGAACTAATGCCCGGCAGAATTACGTCCACCGAAACTAAAGCCTGGATATGCACTGCCGATGATTGCTGCAACGTTGAGCCCCAATTGCACAAAACCTTTTGTTGTATGAAAACCCAGACACACTCTCAAATAATTTAAAACAAAAGAAATTGTTCGTTTCAAACAAAACCAACTTGTATGCGTAAGGAAACATATAATCATAGCCCACCTTAGCTTTTAGAGCAATTTATATAAAAATATTTCTTAAATTTAAATTATAAAAAATGAGACTTATTAAAACTATATTAGTATTATTTCTTTATTCTTTTTTGCTCAATGCCTGTAAAAAGGATTTAAGTGTAGATAATACTACAAATATTACTAGCGAAAATGGGAAAATAATTATCCCTGATAATTTTTTAAAGAAGCACATTTACCAGGTGTTCAAAATTCAGAAACCACAAATAATTCAGCTTCTTTTACAGGTGCATCTTCCCTTGTAGGTGGTGATCCTTTAGACAATGGTGACGATCCAGTTATTTTGGGAAATCAATTGGCAAACCCATATACGGTACCCAATATGAAACAAGCATTCAATACCCTTTATGGAAACGGCACTACGATAACTGCAAATAATTTATATGTTCGTTTTAAACCTACAAATACCGACCAGCTTTCTACTTTAGAAGATAATACAGATTTAGAATTACAAGATTATCCAATGGATTACGAAGTAACACAAGATGGAGATTATTATCAAGACCCATCAATACCAACTGAAACTATTCCTTGGCTTTACTCATCAGTACCTGCAGGCTTTGTGGCTCCAGCAGGTATCCAGTACGAAATCATAAGTCCGCTTTATATTCCTACTGCAGATACTTTATTAGAAACGATGGCAGAAAGCATTGCAGCAGGTGCTACATACAGAACTTCAATTGTAAATGGAAACAGAATTATTACAAGATTAGACCAAGTAGCCGAGTCATTAATTATACCAATTAACAACAGACCACCTTGCCAAGAAGGGTACCATCTTGTATTTGATGATAACGTAGGCGGTTGGATTTGTGTTCCCAATAATTGCCCAGAGGGATATTATTGGGATGGTACAAGGTGCGTACCAATACCACCGCCGCCACCGCCCCCTCCACCTCCATTACCACCAGGAATTTATGTTGAGGAACAAACTGTCTGCAATCAGCCTACAAGGACTTTGCCACTAAGACAGGCAAGAATGGTAGCAAAAAGATGGTTTAAAATATGGAGAGGGTATACTGATGATAATGGTCGCTTCAACGTAACAAAAAATTTTAAAAACAAAGTAAAAGTTATTGTAAAAACTAAAAATAGCAATGCTAGAGTTAGTAAAGTAAGAGGGATAAGAGTATGGCAAATGTTATTTCCATGTAAAAAACGAATAGGCGTTTTTAAAGGAAGTGAACTATCCACATTAAGATATGTATTCGGAAAACCTACCGATGGAAGTGCAAGCAATAAAGAATTAGCATATTGGGCTGCTACTACTACACATAATTCTGTAATTGAATTTAGAGAGTACTCAGCTGAATTTGGATTACCTAATCCTCCTGACAATTTAAAAATAATGGTAACGAATTGGGGCTTTCAAAGAGATGCAGGTGCAACACCAATGTGGAATAAATGTAATAATAATAGTGTACCAAATGCTTTTGTGTTATATTATGTTGCAACAGCAAATTTTATTGGATCAGCAGTTACGCTAGTTGCAAATACACTTAAAAATCAAATGGATATGATTATTGGTTATGCATCTGCTGACTATAATTGTTTAATGACTTCCTCTTATTTAAAATCTGTAGTTTATCATGAACTAGGTCATGCACAACACTTCACACAAGCAGGATGTAGTTATTGGACAACTGAAAGAAATGCAATAGTTACTGAATTATCAAAACTCAATCAAGTCAACTTCCATCCTTACGGAACAGGTAATGATGCTACAACTGCTCCTATTATAGCTGTAAGTGAAATGTGGGGTAATCATTGCGAAAAAATATACTCTGAAAGGCATTATGGCAATGGCGGTGCAGTAGCTGCAAATTTTATATCTAGAATGCAAGGAATTCAATATTTTAATAATGCAGGATCAGGATTAAATGCTAACCTTTGGTCGTTAGAAAACTTTAATCCAAATGGAAATCAAGATGTACATTGGTGGATACCGCAAGGGTTACCTTATGATTTGTTTGACGCTAGAAATGATTTTCCATTTCCAAATATTAACGATAATGTCAATGGATATACTATAAATCAAGTATTTAATGCATTACAACCGAATATTCAATCAATACCTGCATTTAGAGATAGACTATTATTAAATAGTGGTAATAACCAACAAGCAGCAGTAAACCAATTATTTCTACAATATGGGTACTAAATTTTTAACTATAGGGTTGCTGATTACAGCAACCCTATTTACCATAGCAAGCAGTTGTGGGAAAGATAAAAACAGCTCTAAACCTTGCAGCGGAGGCCGTTACAATTTTTCTGTAACCAGTCAATTCATTCCACAGAAAGAAGTTTATAATGTGGGAGATACAATTATGTTGTCATCTTCATTTCCAAAAAACTTATTAGATAATGTTTCAAACAAAATCATCAATTATGCCAATAACCTAGGAATAGGAGGAGATATTGGCATTGGATTAATCGACTCAATAAATCACAAATTTGAATTTGCAAGAGACAGCTTTAGCTATTTGAATTCTAAGGGAAGCTTTAATATTGCCCAACAAAATGTTCTTAATACTTCTTTCAAAGAAACAAACACTAATTTTGAATTTGAAATTAAGCTAGTTGCAAACAAGAAAGGTAATTATGTAATTGGTGTTTCAGATTTAGGTTGTCAAGGAATTATTGGGCAAGATTGTACCAACGCAGGATTTTCTATGCTTGTTAATAATCCTAACAAACATTTTACAATCTTGTCTAATGCGAATATCCCTGGTGTTATTATTGATAATATAAGAATAGCAACCAACTACTGCTTTAGGGTTAGATAATTGAAATATATCAACAAACCAATTATTTCAACAATATGGGTATTAATAATT
Source organism: Ferruginibacter sp. (assembly GCA_025350645.1). Lineage (GTDB taxonomy): Bacteria > Bacteroidota > Bacteroidia > Chitinophagales > Chitinophagaceae > Ferruginibacter. The sequence continues at coordinate 25,061 of JANXXM010000085.1, read as the reverse complement.
TAAAAATTGTGTTGCTGATTACAGCAACCCTAATTACTTTAGCAAGTAGTTGTGGTAAAGATAAAAATAGCTCTAAACCTTGTAGGAATGGACGGTATAGTTTTGAAGTAACTAGCGAATTTTCTCCTCAAAAAGAAGTATATAATTTGGGAGATACAATTTTTTTCAATTCTACTATACCAAAAAATTTGTATGATAATGTTTCTCTTCAAAATGTGGATTATAGTAATTCATTAGGAATTGGAGGGAATATAACATTTAGTTATATGGATACTATAACTCATGTTGGCTCAGATTCTTATTCTAGATTTAACATCATTCCATTAATAGGTGCTACCACAATAATTACAAATACTCCCGAAAAAGGTTTGAATTCGAGATTTCAGGAGGGTGTAAATTATCAATTTAAAATAGCTATAAAGTTAGTACAAAAAGGGCTTTTTGTAATCGGTGTTACAGATTTAGGCAGTCAAGGAATTAGTGGGCAAGATTGCACTAATGCAGGTTTTGCAATGACTGTTACTAATACCAACAAAAATATAAATTTGTTTCAATATGCTTTAAATTATACTCCTGATGCTATGACACAAAAGGGTATTTATTGTTTAAGAGTTCGTTAGACGGGTCTTCATACAACAATGCGTTTGCCATTTTAGTCTACAATTGTTACAAGGCTTTTGTATTCGCTTTTAATTTCAGTATAATTCTCTTTCTCAACAAAGAACTTGGTATTTGTCCAATTATTTAAGCCGCCTTTTAAGGTGTTAAGATAGTATTGGCCCGAAATTTCAAAGTCTATGAAAGCAAGTTGAAACGGATGAACTGAATGAAATTTACGCATTGTGTCCAACAGGAAGTTTTTTAATATCATTGGGCAGCTATCACTCTCACTCCAATGTTGGTTTGTAAGTCCGAAAACATGGTCAAGTGTCGCAGTATAAAAACTTATGTCAAACCAATTTGCGCCTGTTTCTACTGGTTCTAGCTCTCTTATATTAAAAGTCTTAAAAGGAATGACGAAATTGTCAATCGTCAATAGTCCTTGCAATTCGTAATATTCATTTGGGATTTGTATTTTATTGAACTCCTTGTCAAAAGGCCCTTCAATATTTTCAAGTGTCCAAAAATAATTAGTATAAAGCTGAATTGGTTTTGTGTATACACTTGGACAAACCTGAATACAGAGTTCGTAAAACCCACCACATCTTAAGTCGTCATTTTGAAAAAGTGATTTCGTGTCTGTCATTTGGAACGGGATGTCAATTATGGTGACGTGCAACAATTTTATAGGCGAGGATGGCATTTTCTTTTTAGAGAAATTATAAAATACATTGTCATCTTATTTCAACAGGCCATTCAAAATTTTACAAATACATTTTTTCCGCAACCGCAATGCTCTCTGGCCGGCCGCAATCTATAAGGTTGGTATTGCTGTGGTCGTAAGCCATTATTTGTTGATTTTTTGCAAGCCGCAGATAAAGATCAATCATAGAAAATTTACCTGTTTCTGTTATGAGAGAAAATATTTGAGGTGAAATAATATGTATACCACTAAAAGCTTTTTTTGTTCCGCTATCTCCTTTTTGCTCACCGGTTTTTTCATTAAGCCAGCCACATAAACTATTTTTTTCGTTAAATAATAAATAGCGGCTAGTACTTCTTTCTGTTACGGCAAGCGTGGCAAGAGGCTTGTGCAGCAGGTGTTGCGCTATCATTTCGTCTAATTTCATATCAGTTAGTATATCCGCATTCATTAATACAAACGGCTCATTGGTTTCAGTAAAAAATGCAGCAGTATTTTTTAACCCGCCACCGGTTTCTAATATTTCATCACTTTCATTACTTATAGCAATACTTGCTCCCCAGCCATTGTTTTCCTTCACTGCATCTATAATCTGATGTGCAAAGTGGTGTACGTTTACAATAATATCTTTAATACCATATTGGTGTAGGTACTCTACATTACGCTGCAAAACAGATTTACCATTTACGGGTACTAATGCCTTGGGATGCTTATCTGTAAAGGGTTTTAGCCTCGTACCAAGCCCCGCTGCGAGTATCATTGCTTTCATTTATTTATTCTTTTTTAATGGATGGTAGTAAAAGTTGCCCAATGATTTGCTGATGAAAGGATTGTGACACAACTATGCTGCTATGGAAATATGAGCTGGTATTAAACGTATCAAAAAATATTTTCAACAGCCAAATAAATTATTGAAACATTTTTAACTAATGAATTTGTATTTAATTATTCTGCAAAATTTTGTTCCACATGTTGTAGTACCGTTTTTACAGCATATTTATTTCTTAAGTGCCGGGCAAGTGCATCTGCCGCATACACACTGCGGTGCTGCCCGCCAGTACAGCCAAAGTTTACTGCAAGGTGTTCAAAATTTCTTTTTATGTAATCTTCTACAGCAATATCTACAACACTAAAAACACCTGCAAGAAATTCTTCCATTCTTGTTTTGTTAATGAGGTAATCCTGCACAGGTTTGTCTCTGCCTGTTTGCTTTTTATATTCTTCTACCCTGCCCGGGTTTAATATTGCTCTGCAATCAAAAACAAAGCCACCACCATTTACTGTAGCATCTTTTGGATAACCACTTTTCAAAAAAGAAAAACTTTTTATACTCACTACAAGCGGCGTTTCGGTACTGGCTTTTATTGGCTCAAAACGGTGAATCACTTCATCGGTTACCACAAGGTTAAGCAATTTGTCAAACTCCGGCAGGCTGATACCTGTTTTTTTATTTTGCAAAAACCATTTAAGATTTTTTAATGCAAGCGGTATGCTGGTAAGAAAATGTGCTTTTCGTTCAAACAAACCCCTAAAGCCATAAGCTCCCAACACCTGTAATAATCTTATTAAAACGTAGCCGTTGTACTGGCTTGTAAAGTTTGCCCTGTCTATCTTTTGCTGCAGCACTTCTTCTGCACATACTATATAATATTCCAGCAATTCATTTTTCCATTCATCGCTTAAGTCTGCCTTGGCCTGCCACAGTAATGAGGCTACATCATATTGCAAGGCACCCCTCATGCCGCCCTGGTAATCTATAAAAAAAGGCTCTTCATTTTTAATCATAATGTTTCGGCTTTGAAAATCCCGAAACATAAAACATTTATGATCTGCATGGTTTAGGTAAGAGCTTAAAGCTTCCAAATCATCTCCCAGTTTTTCTTTATCGTAAGGAATTTTAAGTGTGTCTATGAAGTAATATTTAAAATACAGCAAATCGCTTAGTATCGCCTGCCTGCCAAATTCTTTACTGGTAATACATAAATTATAATCCAGTTTTTCATCGCCCTTTACCTGCATGTGCGCAAGCGCCTTCAACGATTTTTTATACAGGTCTTTTACATATTCTGTTTGCCCGTGCGTTTCCAGTTTTGTAAGCAAAGAATCATCGCCGAAATCTTCTTGCAGATAAATATTTTTTTCATTGTTAATAGCAAGCAACCGTGGCACCGGAACATTGTTATTTTTAAAATGCTTACTAAAATATATAAAGGTTTCATTTTCCCGCACATTGTTGCTGGCAGTGGCTATCAGGCTTTCATCGCCGATATGAATACGGTAATAAATTCTGTCGCCGCCACTCTGTGGAAGTTTATATATGCTTGTAATTTCTTTGCTGCTTATGCTGTTGTACAACGCTGTTATCTGATCTGTAATGGTTGTCATTTTTTATAAATGGTGAGTGGGTAAAATTATAGGAAAAAAATGAGTTTGCTGCATTTGCAAAAATGGTGATTTAAATGTATGAGATCTTTAAATATATTGACAAGACAGACATAAATTATTTGAGCAACATAAATAACATTTTATTTTTTGCATACAATAATACCGGTTTTACAGGTAAAAATTTTATAAAACTCTCGTCCGGTATGGAGGCTAGGGGCGTATTTTTAAAGATGGACTTCCACTTACAAAATCTTATAATACCCAACATCTAAAATCAATTGTATTTAGTTCCGGCATTAAAAAAAATATTCCTAAAAATTTTAACCATCAAAATAATTATTGAGCGGCTGTAAAACTAGTTTTTATCAGCACAAATTTTAGTAGTAAATATTGTATGGAAAATGTTTTAAATAATCCGAATATAAGAGAAAATAGCAGCAATCAAATACATACTAGCAGCCCGTTTTCACAAACTTGCGCTATTTTATAAGCTGCTGTACAAGGCTAAATCTTAGCCTATCGGCAAACTACCAAAAAAATAATAAGGTTTTAGTAATTATACATTTTATGCTCCAAATTATATTGTGGTATTTTCAAAGGTGGTATAGAGATTAATCTTTAATAGGGTAAATTTTAAATCATTAATATTAATAGAAAAAATATTGCTATTTAACCAAGATGCATAGATCCAAAGATTGCAGATACTGTTATTAAATCGTTGGCGACTTTCTCATTTCTTAAATCAATGCCGTTGTTTACGTCTGCGACCCATAAATCTTATACATTCCTTAGCCAAAGGAGAAGAACTATTGCACTACTTTATTTGCACAACTGCTGCTGGCAAATGCATGTGGTTTTGCTTTAAACACAAAGCCCATACCCATTATATAACCCATTGCTTCTTTAAATGCATCGTGGCTTTTAAAGTTAGGATCTGTATTTATATCGGCATGCACTTCCATATCTACATTATACAAAGTAAACAACCGGCAAAGTTTGTAAGCAATATCAATACTCTTGGCTACTTCGGTAAGCATCCTTTCTTTAATACCCATTTTTTGTAAAGTAGTTTCGTTGTGTATATACATAAATCCACCTTTGCCTTTGCGTACAAAAACGATTACAGTTGCAAATTCTGTTTCTTTTCCTTTTACCTGGCTATCCGTACCAATACATACTTTTAACTGATTGCCATTTTCCTTTTCCTGTACAATTGCCCTGCGTACTTCATCTTCAATATCTACCATTATTTTTTCTCCATTTAATCTTCTCCATTTTTGCTCCTGTTGTATTTGTTGCATAATTTTTTTTATAAAATTTATGATGAGGAGGAATTATATCCCTCTTAAAGTTAGTGATTTTTGTAATCTCTTTAAAAAAAGCTGCTTATAAACTCGTTTTATTAATGAAAAATTAAAGTAGCTATTCTTTATTCTTCATCAAATGTATAAGCATATCTCTTTAAAATTTAAATATTGAGACTTACCTTTTTTGATATTGATTTAAAAATTGGGGCAAAATTTTAAAGTTCTATTTTGGGATGAGACAAGATTTAAACTTGTACTTTTGCCGCTTCAACGCAGTGCTTTGCCATTGGAGCTACTAATCCATTTTTATTTTTGCAGATAAAGAAAGAGTTGAACTTTTAATCGTCGACTTAACGAATTCCTGTTTTCCATTAAACTCTTTATCCATTTTATTTGTTGCCCTGGAAGAATTTGAACCTTCAACCTCCAAATTAAAAGTTCGGTGCATTTAACGAATGAGCTATAAACCAGTTATAGTGTGGCTTTGGGACTTGAACCAAATTTCTTCAACTTACATTTTCCTCTAAGAAAAAGAGGAAGATGATCGTGTTACCTTTGTACCCTAATATTTTAAGTACTTAAGCAAACTAATATTTATCTGATGGAATTATTTTTATAAAAATTAGCATTTACTGTTGTACGCTGAATTTTAGAATAAATAAAAAACTATATGGTTGAAATAACTACAAAATAAAAATGATAGAACTAAATTAAAAAGAGATTACAAATGCTTATTTTAATTTGATAAATAACTAAGCTTCTGGAGCACTTGTTTTACTTTAAATTTCTAATGCTCTTTTGAATATTTGTAAAGCCATCGGATTTTTTAAATGTTTAAATAACAAATAGCGTTTATTTTTTGGTTTTCTAAGTTCTGCCAGTATCAATTTATCTACAAAACCATACTCCATGGAATCTTCTTCGGTATTGCTGTAAAAAACAGCATTTATTTTGCTCCAGTAAATGGCTGCAGTACACATGGGGCAAGGCTCTGCGCTAGAGTACATTTCGCAGCCGGACAGATCGATCGTTTTTAAATTTTTGCTTGCTTCTCTAATGGCCATTACTTCTGCATGTGCCGTAGGGTCGCATTCGCTAGTAACCTTATTGCCACTGCTCCCTACAATTTTTCCGTCTTTAATAATCACGGCGCCAAAGGGGCCACCACACTTGCTATCCAAGGAGTATTGGCTCATATCTATCGCCATTTGCATAAAACGGATTCTCTCTTCTTTTGTAACTTTTTCTTTTTTCAAAATAAATATTTTAGGAAAAAACGTTACAAAAGTTGCGCCAGTAAAATGGGGAAAAAAATACCAAAAATTAAAAAATTAAAGAAATTTTAAAATTTATAGCGAGTGCATAATTGGCATTTCATCATACGTTCTACCACCAAGTGCACGACCAGCTTTCTTTTTATTTATACCGCCCCATTGTTTAAAGAAAAAAGCAGCACCTTGTTCATCGCACTGCTGTTTTATATCCCATACCCAAGATTCATAAATAGGTCTTGCTTTTCGTCCACTTTCACCACCAACAATTACCCAGTCAATACCATCTAAATTAATTTCGTGTAATGGTCCAATTAAGGGCTCACAAGAAAGGAATTTAGTTTGAGCGTTTGTTTTTCTTAAAAAATCAATTCTATCTGTTACTCTTTCATCCTCTACAGAAACACCCATCCATATATTTGAGGTCCAATTTAATTGATCATGAATTTCAAACAATCTTTGTGCACGTTTTGTAAGAACTTGGTAAGTATGTTGTAACGTTTCGTTCATTACAAAAAATACTTTTTGTATAAATTCAATTGGCACTTCGGGATGAAATAAATCGCTCATAGAATTTACAAAAACTACTTTTGACTTTTTCCATGTAAAAGGTGTTTGTAAAGAATCTTCGTGTGTTCTTACTTCAAAGCCGTCCTTATATTTATCAATACCCATAGCCATTAATCTTCTAGTCATTACCTCCGCATAACAATACTTGCAACCAGCTGATATTTTATTGCAACCTGTTGTAGGGTTCCAAGTCATTTCTGTCCATTCAATTGAGGATTGTGCCATGGTTAATTTTTATATTTAGGTTTAATTACATCATTAGCAATTTTCAAAGCTGTTGCATTATTTGTGGCCATCATAAAGTGATACATTATTGAATTAGTAGAATTTTTCATTACGAAAGATTCTGATACAAACTTAAAAACAGTTTTTAATCTTTCCTTGTATAATGCCCCTGATTTTTCAATAGCATTTTGTTCTTTTTCTAAAAAAGTTTCTTCTCCAAACAGTGTTAAGTTCTTTTTTTCTTTGTAGAAATGATTTAAAATATACTCTTTATCTAACCCTAAAAATCTTTCCAGCTTTCCGAGCCAGGCATCAGAAATTTTTCCATCATTCTTTAAAAGCCTGTTAATTCCCATTCCTGTTGGAACTAAAATCCAAAGATCTACACCTAAATTTCTTAACCCCTGTATTGATTTCCAATCAACTGACATTCCGTAAGGGTCAATAAAAGCAAGAGTACGATAAGAAGGATTTTTAGTTAGAAAAGTCGCCATACTTTCTAATTTGACATTGCAATCTTCTGCAACTACATGAAATAATTTATTAGGGAAATTTTGTTTTATAGTATTCTCTAGTTCGCTTTTATTTTTTTCATCTTTTTCAACAAAATAATATCTATCGAAGGATTTAGGATCATTAATTTCTAATATTCTTATCGCAGTACCTTTAATCGCATCAATATCTGTTTCATCGTTTTGATTAATATCTCCAGAGCCTGCAAAACCATCAAAATAAAGAGATTTAAATTGGGGATATTTATTCATAATAATTAAATAAGCCTTAGCATAAGACACTACCATTTCAATCTTCTGCTCTGTCCAATTACCTCCAAATTGATTCATACTTTTAAATTTTATAAATAATAAGCGTAAAATAACTATTTATACTCAAAACAACTTCCCCTGCCCACCCGGCACTCTAAAAATACTTGTATCCAAACTCCATTCTTCTGCATTCATATTATAAAGCAAGCCATATTTTTTATATTGCTGTGCTACCATTTGTGCAATATTTCCTTCGCCACGCATGCGTACACCCCAGCGGGTATCGTTTACTTTTCCGTCGTGGCTTTGTGCTATAAGGTGCCACACTTTATCTGCATGGTTAGGAAAATTTTTGTACAACCAATCGTGAAACAAAAATTTTATTGCGCCATTTAACCGTACAAAAGTATACGCCGTAAACGTAGCACCATGGTCTGCCGCAGCTTTCATAATGCGCTGCATTTCGTGTTCGTTCAATCCCGGTATCATTGGCCCCATCATAATACCCATGCGCACGCCGGCTTTACTTAGTTCTTCTATCACTTTCAATTTTTGTTTTGCAGTGGTGGTACGGGGTTCCATAATGCGGCGTAGGTCTTCGTTAAAAGAGGTAATAGAAACCATGGCCGATACAATTTTTTTCTTCGCCATTTCCTGCAGCACATCTTTGTCTTTTAATATCCAACTGTTTTTGGTAAGTATGCCCACGGGCTGGTTAAATTCATTGCATACTTCCAGCAATCCCCTGGTGAGGCGGTACTTTTTTTCTGCAGGCTGGTAGCAATCTGTATTGCCACTAAGCATAATGGGTTTACAATCCCATTTAGGATATTGCAAAAACGTTCGCAGCAGTTGCGGTGCATTTTTCTTTATTAAAATTTTTTGTTCAAAATCTATTCCTGCACTATAGCCCCAGTATTCATGCACGTTTCGGGCATAGCAATATATGCAGCCATGCTCGCAGCCGGCATACGGGTTCATGCTATAACCCATGCCCACATCTTTACTTTCTACTTTATTTACAATCGTTTTAGATTGCATTTCTATGTATTGTGTTTTCACGTTTCCTTCTTCCCAGTCGTCTATAGCTTCTACATTTTCTTTAGTGGCTTCGTTTTTTATAAACCGATTTTTTGTATTTATTTGTGCGCCTCTGCCATGCCGGTATTGTGTTTGCTCTTCCTGGTTGCTGGCTTTTACTTTATGGTGGTCTTGTTGTAATGGCGTTTCCATTTTATTACTATTTTAAGTTTTATAATTCTATACCAAAAAAATTATGGAGCTGTGTTCATAAAATCTTTTTCAACATTCGTACGGGCTTCTGCAGGCTACGGTATTTTTGTACAACCCTCGCCTTCGGCGGCTTGCACAAAAACACTAAACCTTTCGTATCCCGCAGCCCTTTAGCTGTACATCTTTTTTCAACATTTATTTAAGCGCAGGTTGTGCAATGGTGCGGCACAATATGTTCTTCTAAATAAACTACATCCACAAATTGCTTTACTCATAAACCATTCATAAAAGAGAAAAATCAGACACTTTCCCCACATTATCTTTAAGAAAATAATGCGCCCTGCACTGTAGCTACTGGTAAGTTTTCAAAAGCAAATCTTGCAGCTATTTCATATTTCATTTCGCCGGCAGGTCTTTTTAGCAGCAGCATGGCATCTGCAATAAAACGGCCTGTAAAATTTCTATGACTATATTCTAACCATCCTTTTTCATATTGCCACGGCAGCAGTTTTCTTGCAATGGTTATGTGCGGTTCCATTATAAAATGTGGTTTTTTATCTTCATCAAATTTCAGGAGGCGTTGCGTTTCTGTTCGTATATTTTTTACCAGGTTTTGTATAGGCACTTTACTGGTTACGTTTATATAAATAGTGTGTGCAGGAAAACTTCCGTAATCTTTCATTTCTATTTTTACCGGCGGGCAACCCATGGCAATATGGTGCAGCCGGTTTATAATACGCTCCTCCATCATTTCGTACTGCGTAAAATTTACCAGGGTTACATGTGGTTTGCTGTACAGCGCTGTTGATGACTTATAGCTTTCGTAAAATGCTTTTTTTACATTCATAATTTTATTTCGCAAATCTTCGTGTGGGTTTAGTACGAGCAAATATTCGTACACATTATAACCGGGTATTACAGTCTCTCCCTCGGTTCCTCTCCGTAAGAAAGGGAGGCCGGACATTTGTTTATTTTTCATCATTTGTAATTAAGCATTTCAACAATTATTATTTTTTCATCATCAGGTAGGTTTCAGTTTTTAACTTATAAGCAATAATTTAAAAACAATAAAATTTTATTACCAAATAATTTAGTATAAATTTACTAAATAATTTAGTTAATACAAAAATATATTTTATGGAAGTGGAAAACTTTTTTGGCAGTAGCTATAAAGGCAGCAAAGCATATACGCAGCATGATACCCGCACTGCAAATGCCACTGGTTTTGGCGCAGCAGCAGATGATTATGCAGAACGGGGTATTGATTTAAACGAACAGCTTATACGCAACAAGCCCGCTACTTTTTTTATGAAAGTAAGCGGCAATAGCATGATAAACGCAGGTATTTTTAATGGGGATATTGCCATAGTAGATAAAAGCGTGCAACCCACCAACGGCAAAATAGTTATTGCTGTTGTAGATGGCGAAATGCTCATACGCCGATACGAAAAAACATTTAATAAATTGTTGTTAATAGCTGATGCGCCAAAAATTACTACAATAGATGTAAGTGAAATGAGCGATGTAAAAATATGGGGAGTGGTAATGTGGGTAATGCGGATGACCTGGTAATTTTTGATTAATGATGTTATAATTTTTAAAAGATAAAAAAGTTGTAACGCTCCGTCAGCGGTTGTAAACCCTGACGGCGGTTGATTGAAAAGTTGAAGGTTATATTCAACCACTGACGGGGTTGGAAGCCGCCGCCCCGGTTTTTTAAACTTTTACGAATTTAAAAAAGTATCCCAAACACCGTCAGCGGTTGTAAACCCTGTCAGCGGTTGATTAAAAAAAGTTTAAAGACTATATTGAACCGCTGACGGGGCGATGAGCCGCCGGGATTTTTAAAATACCATGAAAGCCATTATAGATTGTAACAGTTTTTATTGCTCCTGCGAGCGCTTGTTTCGTCCGGAGCTAGATGAGAAACCGGTTGTTGTGCTTAGCAACAATGATGGCTGTATCATTTCCCGGTCAGATGAGGCAAAGGAAATTGGTGTAGGTATGGCCGGCCCTTATTTTTTGGCAAAGCCACTTATAGAAAAACATAATGTTGCTACCTTTTCATCTAATTACAATTTGTATGGAGATATGAGCCAGCGTGTAATGGATACACTCCGTATATTATTGGGCGATGAAAACGTAGAAGTGTATTCTGTAGATGAGGCCTTTTTAGACTTAGCAGAATTTAATAAACAGGATTATTTTAAAGTAGGTTTATATATTAGAGAAACCGTGGAGCAATGGACGGGTATTAAAGTTTCCATTGGCCTTGCCCCAACAAAAGTATTGTGCAAAGTAGCCAACCATCTTGCAAAAAAACACAAAGTAAAAACACAATGTGTGGTGGTATTAGATACAAAAGAAAAAATAGAAAAAGCCCTGCAAGCCACACCGGTAAACGAAGTATGGGGCATAGGCAGGCAGTATGCAGAAAAACTTAAAGAGCTGAACGCAGTTTATACTGCTTACGATCTCAGCAAAAAAGCTGCCCCATGGGCGTATAAAAATTTAGGCGGTGTGGTAGGTTCTAGAATGATAAAAGAATTAAATGGTGAATCCGCATTGGCATTAGCAGATGAACAACTCACCGTAAAAAAAATGATTGCCAGTACTCGTATGTTTGGCCACACTGTTACGAGCAAGGCAGATATTAAAGAAGCTGTAGCAACATATACAAGTCGTGCTGCAGAAAAATTACGCAGGCAAAAAAGTGCAGCTACTATTGTCAGCGTTTTTGTGGTTACGAAAGAGCCGAGTAACAACGGGCATTTCAGGCATGGAAATACATTGAGTCATTACGCCGTATTGCCCATTGCCACCAGTGCTACCAACGAACTTATAAAAGCTGCTACCAGCCTTGTAGATAAAATTTTCGACAAAACCAAGCAATACAAAAAAGCTGGTGTAATGCTCAGTGGGCTGGTGCCGGATAATACTATACAGGCAAATCTTTTTGTATCAGAAAAAAATAATAGCAAGCGTTTGCTCATGGAAATGATTGACAACGTAAATTTTGCTATGCGGAATGATGTAGTAAAATTTGCAGCCAGCGGTACTAAACGAGACTGGAAAATGCGTGTAGAAATGCGCAGCCCGAGGTATACCACAAGATGGAACGAAATGTTTGTGGTAAAATAAATAATACACAGAGCGACTTTAAGCTTAAAACATTCTCAACATTTTACCCGGCTATACGTTACCATCTTTTTTGATCAAAGCCAACAAAAATGATTTCCACTTTTATCCGAAACTGTGCCCCTTACATTTTTGTCGGGAGACTGTCATCATTCTGCTGAGCATTTTGCATTGTATCATTTCGCCCTTTCACAACTTAGCAGCAACTCATCACTTATTCTCTTTGTACCCCATACTTAGTTGTGTATCGCCATTTATTTTTACATTAACAAGAGCCGTGTCGTTGCTATTATTTTTTAAAATGAGGGTATTATTAGCTGCTACACGCAGGGTTTCGGTAGCGCCGGGCTGCAGGGTAGCTACTAGAGTTTGCACTTTTTGCTCATTTATCTGGTATACATCTATGGGCATATTTCTTTTATTGGTAGCAGTAACCGTATAGCTTCCATGATTGCCACTGCCCAGCTCAAAACTTTTATTTGGCTCAATAGTTAAGCCCGAAGTAAGTGCGCACGAGGAAAAAATGAGCACCGATAAAAATGTAGCAAAAATGATTTTTATGATGGACTGTTTCATGATTTTTTGTTTTATTAATGAATGGAATATTAAGATGAATTATTAAGTTGTATTTTTTTATTTTTTATTTTTTATGAATAAATTCTCCATTGCCGTTACTTTCGCTTTGTATTATTTTATCCGCTTTGGCATATACATTTCCATTACCACTTCTGCGTACCTGTAGTGTTTTTACTTTCATATCCCTGGCATTTACTGTACCGTTGCCTCTGCAAATAATTTCTAGTTCATCTATACTTCCCTTTAAATTGGTATTACCATTGCCGGTGTTTTTTATTTTAAAAGTATTGCCCTGTATGCCACTCACAGCAAGGTTTCCATTGCTCCTGTGAAAAACAGACAGTACTTGCGGCAGGCTTATTTTTATGTGAATATTTGTTTCTTCCACATAAAGCCTGTTGCTAAAATTCCCTTTTAGTTTTACCAAAAGTCTTTTTCCTGCAACCCTTACCTCCAGCAGGGGCAATAAATTATCATCAATACTGGCAATTATAGAAAATGGTTTACCGGCTTCTACTTCCATAACACCATCCATATCCAAAAACTCTATGGCATCAAAACCTGTAAGAGAAAATATTTTCTGTACAATTTTACCAGAGCCACGCAACGGCGGGTTTTGGCTGTAGCAGCTTACCTGTGCAAGCAATAAAAAAGCAAGAAGGGAGAAAGTTAATTTTTTCATGAGAGCTGTTTTTGTTGACATAAAATTTGTTTCAACAAAGATGCTATCACAAAGAAGCGGCTGTCGCTGCAAATGATGATTTGAGCCAAATGAAAAAGGTATCAAATAATGAGGAAGCGTATCAAATGATGTGGGCAAAGACTTTCATAATAGAAACGGCTTAAAATAGAACCATTGCAAATGAGTATTTGCAGCAATTTTACAAATTCATTACAAATTCTTTCGGACTTATACCCATACTTTTTTTAAAAGATCGATTAAAGGTAGCTTTAGAATTAAAGCCGCAGTCGTAAGCAATACCCAATAAAGTTTGTGTTTTCTGCTCCCCTGCTTTCAATTTTTCTTTTACGGCTTCTATGCGGTAATAGTTTATAAAGTCATTAAAATTTTGCTTAAACCCTTGGTTAATTACTTTAGAAATAATGGTAGGGTTTGTTTTTAATTGCCTGGCCACTTGTGTTAATGAAAGTTCTGCATCTTCATACGCTTTTTCTGTTTGTATAAACTGCAGCACTTTAGGTTTCCATTCTGCCAGTAAATTTTCATCTTCTTTCGCAATAATACCGGCAGTTTCTATTTCTATAATTTCTGCATCTTCTATTGCATTATTTGGTTGCGTTTCTTCTGCAATTGTATTATGTAAAAGCATTACCCGCTTGTAATGCAACAAGTTTAGTTTAAAGGGTATGGTAGTTTCTATAGCATTGGAATAACCGGTAATAGCTATATAGTAAAAAATAATAGCAAAAGAAAAATACTCCCACCAGGGACCTATATATCCTATCTTTTGAAAGTAAGGAAAAAATCCTCCCACAAAAAAAATCAGCCTCACTGCAAGCATAATTAAGAAAGCATACAAAAAGTTTTTTATCCATTTAAACAATAATGTATCTGCATAGCTGGTTACCTGCACCATCAACTTTTTATACACAGTAAAATAGCGTAGCGATAATAAAAAATAAAATACCATAGATGTAAAACCTGCAAGCTGGTACCAGGTATCAAAATCCCTGTCTTCGCCATCTGCAAGAAAATAATATCTTTTAAAAAAAATCTTATCTGCAACAACCATTACTATGCTGTACAAAATATAAATGATGCCTGGCAGTAAATGCAGCCATTCCTTTTTACCAAATTTAAAAGAAGGATTAAGCAGGCGCTGCACATAAAAAAATATTACGGGCCCAATAAAAAACAAATGCTGAAATGGTGTGTAAAACAAAATATCCCGGTAGGGCTGGTTATCGTACCAGCCGCCGAAGCCCAGCATCCACGGGCTTATATGTAGTATGCAAAGGATTAAAAAAAGGCTGAGCCATTTATCTGCTGTGTTTTCTTTTAATATACCTTTTCTACATAAAAGAATAGCATAAACCAGCCCATGCACAAAAAAAACAAGTAATAAGGAGCTGTAAAAATTAAAATCAAATCGCATGGCTGTAAAATAACCGAAGCCGGTGAAGATTTCACCGACCTGTAAGTAAATTTTTATATTATATTAAAAAACCAGTACATCCTGTTTTTTTACAGCAATATTTTTTATTAAAGGAATGCTGTCTATATTCACTTCTACTAACCCCAATATTTTTTCCTCCAGCATAGTTGCAAAGGCTTCAAAATAATCAATAGCATCTTCTTTTTTATTTCTTTTGAGCCAGCGAAAGCCTCCTGGCAAGTATTTCAATACTTCTTTATCGCTAAGGTATTCTATATGATGTATGTCGGTGGGCGTAAGGCCGATATCCTGCAGCTTTGTAATTACCAAAGTAAGCGGAGCATTGGTTATCGGGCAAAACTCTTCGGTAAGTTCCGTCCACTCGCCTGCAGCAGTATGCGCATACCGCAGTATTTCACCTTCGGTAAAATGAGTGACAACCTGCACAAGATTACCACAGTTGCATGCGCCATGGTGGCCCCATGCATAATGCGACCCGTTTCTCAAGCGGGTAGCGGTTTCTTTTAAAGCAGCTATTAATTCTATGGTGGGATTTGCCATTGCAATTATTATTTTTAAAAGTGAACTTATGTAAAACGATATCATTGTGTAATACTGTAAAATTAATATAAACGGCTATTTTTACAAAAACTTGTTTAATGAATTATAAAGTAAGTAATGTAAAGCCTCCCGTACAAATACATACCTGCCGAAACTGCAAACTTACTTTTAGCGAAAAAATATGCAACCACTGCGGCGAAAAAATTTTTCATGAGGAGCAGCTCAGTACCAAAAACTTTATGCACCAGATATTTGATTTTTTTCTGCACTGGGAAAGCAAAGTTTTCTTTTTCTTAATTTTTGGCGTATTCAAAAAGTTTTTAATTTCCTTTACGATATGGACAATGCATTAGATTATTCTTAAAAACTAAAAGCATATCCATTTGCTACTTTTACAACTACCATGGTACTATTTTTATATACAGCAATACTATTTTCCTTTTTATACACTGCTCTAATTATTTATTATCGTTTTAGCTGGTGTGCCATACCTGTATTTAAAATAAAAAAAAATGTAGCAGATCTTATTACAACAATTTCTGTAATTATCCCTGCAAGAAATGAAGCACAGTTTATAGATGATTGCATTCAATCTATTTTAAACGGGTCGTACCCCAAACATTTGTATGAAATTATTGTGGTAGATGACCATTCTGAAGATGAAACAGCAGCCATAGTAAAAAAATATTCTACACAAAATGTACAGCTTATTTTTTTGCAGAATTTTGTAACCACAGGGCTAAATGCTTATAAGAAAAAAGCTATTGAAATTGCCGTTGCCCGGGCAAAAGGAAAACTAATAATAACAACAGATGCAGATTGTTTACTGCCAGTGCGCTGGCTGGAAACCCTGGCTGCTTTTTATGAAGAAAAAAATGCTGCATTCATTGCTGCGCCAGTGTTTATAAATGCTAGGCGAAGGTTTATAGAAATTTTTCAATCGCTGGATTTTATGACCCTGCAAGGCATTACCGGGGCGGTGGTACATAAAAAACAAATGACGATGTGCAATGGTGCAAATATGGCTTACGAACGCAGCGCATTTTACGAAGCCGGAGGTTTTGCAGGTATAGACAATATTGCAAGCGGCGATGATATGCTGCTGATGCACAAAATTTATACGCTTTACCCGCAGCGGGTACATTTCTTAAAATCTGCCGCTGCTATTGTAAATACCGAACCGGTGCAAAGCATAAAACAATTTTTTAATCAGCGCATTCGCTGGGCCAGCAAGGCAGATAAATATGATGATAAAAGAATTTTACCTGTACTGGTACTCGTTTATTTTTTTAATATACTAATGCTGGTTTTGCCACTGCTGGCTTTGTTTAATAACCATAGTTTTTCAACTGCCAGTAGTTTTTTTTCTTGCTCAATTTTTATGTTCTCTACCATCAATTTATGGTTAATTTTATTGCTTATAAAAATTATTGCAGAGCTTATTTTCTTATACCCGGTGGCAAAGTTTTTCGGTAAGCAAAAACTGTTATGGTGGTTTCCGGTAATGCAGCCATTCCATATTTTGTACACTGTTATTGCAGGCTGGCTAGGTAAATTTGGCAGTTATATGTGGAAGGAGCGGCGGGTAAAATAAAATGAAAGACAAAAGACAATGTACCAAATTAATAAAAGCAGTTTAAGAATTAAAATATTTTTACGCAGAAATCAGATCGGTTTAACATTATACGCTATCAGTTTTCAACTAACAGTAAAGCTAATTCTTACATTAACAGCTACGCTATTTTAAAAATGATATTTCAATTAAACGATACGGATATTTTTTTTCCTAACCCTGCCCTTGCAGAACCCGATGGATTATTGGCTATCGGTGGAAACTTAAGCACAGAGCGTTTATTAGCAGCTTACCAGCAAGGGATTTTTCCGTGGTTTTCCGATGATGAGCCTATTTGCTGGTATGCACCCCATGAGCGCTGTGTTATTTTTCCGGATAAAATTTTTATCAGTAAAAGCATGCAGAAAGTAATAGATAAACAAATATTTTCTATAACTGAAAACAATGCTTTTGAAAAAGTAATAGCAGCCTGTAAAACTACAGCAAGAAAAGAGCAGGATGGCACATGGATAACCAGCGAAATGGAAAAAGCTTATATAAAATTACATCAAATGGGCATAGCAAAAAGCATAGAAATATGGCAGAATAAAAAACTGGTTGGTGGCTTATATGGTTTACATATCAATAATATTTTTTGTGGAGAAAGTATGTTCAGCAAAGTAAGCAATGCCTCTAAAGCTGCGCTGATATGGCTTTGTAGGCAACATACTTATTCATTGGTAGATTGCCAAGTACATACAGATCATCTTATAAGCATGGGTGCGCAAATGATACCGCAGCAGGAATATTTAAAAATACTCAACAAGATTTAATTAATAAAACATACTGTTTGTTTTAGAGCTTCTATTTTATCTTTTACAAACTACATTTCTTATAAACTTCTATTGTATTACTTTTGAAAAGCAGAAAACTATTTTATGATATTCGAATAAAAATTATTTAAAAACGTATGTCTAAATTATGCAGATTAACTTAAACGAACTTACACCAGCCGATGTACAAAATTACCTTCAGCACGCCATTGCACCCAGGCCAATATGTTTTGCTTCTACTATAGATGCTCATGGAAATGTAAACCTTTCCCCATTTAGTTTTTTCAACTTATTTTCTTCTAATCCGCCGATACTTATTTTTTCGCCGGCACGCAGGGTAAGAGATAATACTACCAAACATACTTTGCAAAATGTAGAACAGGTACCACAAGTAGTAATAAATATGGTGGATTATGATATGGTACAGCAAATGAGCCTTGCCAGTTGCGAGTTTGCAAAAGATACCAATGAATTTATAAAGGCGGGTTTTACGGAGCAGAAAGCCACACTTGTACAACCACCCATGGTGCTGGAAAGTAAAATAAAATTGGAATGTAACGTTATTGAGATAAAACCGCTGGGTACACAAGGGGGTGCTGGTAACCTGGTAATATGCGAAGTACTTTGTATGCATATAGCCGATAGTATTTTAGACGAAAATAAAAAAATAGACCAAACTAAAATACAGCATGTAGCAAGGCTTGGCGGAGACTGGTACACAAAAACAACTGCAGATAATTTATTTAAAGTAACCAAGCCAAATGTACAACTGGCTATTGGTATAAATGCACTGCCAGTAAGCATTCGCAACAGTAAAATACTTACCGGAAACCACCTGGGCCAGTTGGCAAATGTGCAGGATATGCCTGTAGTAAACCCTGCTTTTGAAAATGAAAAGCTACAGCACATTGTACAATATTATAGCCTGAACCCGCTGGAGATGGAAACAGAAACCCACCGGCTGGCTGCTGCATTATTAAATGAAAATAAAATTACAGATGCATGGCAGGTACTGCTGGCAAACGATGTGCTGTAATAGTTTTACAGTAAAAACATAATCCGTTTGGCTCATAGCTTTATCTTTGTTCCTACACCATTATTGTATAGTTTGACATCTTCTACCAAAGGCCATATTGCACTGCTGGCTACCAATATTTTTTTTGCTATAAATTTTACTGCGGTAAAATATCTTATCAATGGCGGGTTTATACATGCTTTCGGGTTAAACATTATAAGGGTAGCAGTATGTGCTTTTTTACTTTGGGCAGCCTATTTTTTTACGAAAGAAAAAAAAGTTGTGCAAAAAAAAGACATTGGTCGTTTTTTTCTTTGTACACTTACAGGCATAGCTATAAACCAATTATTATTTATAAAAGGGTTATCACTCACCTATTCTATTCATGCTTCTTTACTCATGCTTACGACGCCTATTTTAATAACATTTATTGCTGTATGGCTGTTAAAAGAGCGGTTGAATAATTATAAAATTGCAGGGCTTGTTTTGGGTATAGCCGGTGCATTGGTACTTATTTTATCTAAAGAAAAAACCGGTACTGCGCCAAACGCTTTGGTGGGAGATGTATTTATTATTTTAAATGCTATAGCATATACTTTTTATTTTATTCTGGTAAAACCTTTAATGAAGGAATACGATCCGGTTATGATTCTCCGTGTTATTTTTACGATTGGGTTCTTTATAATGCTGCCTTTTTGTTATAAAGAATTTAGTGCTACAAACTGGCATTTATATTCGCCAAAAGAATTTTCTGTACTATCACTCATTGTTATTGGCGGTACTTTTTGTGCATACCTTTTTAATATTTATGGTATTAAAATTTTGGGAGCTTCAATAGCGGGCGCATACATTTATTCCCAGCCGTTATTTGCTGCTGCTATTGCTATTTTTTTTGGCGGGGAATATTTATCTTCTTATAAAATTTTTGCAGGCATGCTTATTTTTGCAGGCGTATATCTTGCCAATAAAACAAAGGTCAATGCTTAAGATAATTACTGCCGTATCCCAGCCAGATTATGATGCAGCAGTTATGCTTTTTAAAGAATACGCCGCATGGCTGGCAATAGATCTTAGCTTTCAGCATTTTGAAGAAGAACTACTGCGTGTAAAAGAAATGTATGCCGCCCCTGCTGGAGAAATTTTATTATGTAAATATGAAGATGCTTATGTAGCCTGCGTAGGCATTAGAAATAAGGGAGAAAATATTGCAGAACTTAAGCGCATGTATGTAAAACCAGCGTACCAGCGCAAAGGTATTGCAGGCGCATTACTCCAACAAGCCCTGCAAATAGCCACCACAATGGGTTACAAAAAATTAAGGTTAGATACATTAGCCAGCATGATACCTGCCATAGAGCTTTATAAAAAAGCAGGTTTTTATACAATAGAACCTTATTATTTTAACCCGGAAAAAAATGCAGTTTTTTTTGAGAAAGAATTATAATACTCCCAGCGTAACTATGCTTTATTTCAAAAAAATATAAATACTTCAAACACAAACTTTTTACCGATGAGGCAAAGGCTTTGTTTATGCCGCCTATAAAGATCATTTAGCCTGTGGCTTTAAACCATTCGTTTTATTTAAAGTCATAGTGGTATAATTAAAAATTTGCAATACTTTTAATACTAATATGGCTCAGCAAAAAGATGATAGCGAATTGTTGCAGGAGTTTAATAATGATGCAACTAAAGAACGTGCTTTTACTGCTATTTTAAAAAAGTATCAGGAAAAATTGTATTGGCATATACGGCGTATGGTAGTGGAACATGAAGATGCCAACGATGTGTTGCAAAATATGTTTGTAAAAGTGTGGAAGGGTTTGGCAAATTTTAGGGAAGATAGTCAGTTGTATACCTGGTTATACAGAATAGCTACCAACGAAAGTCTTACTTTTTTGGATCAGCAAAAGCGCAGAGCTGTAATATCTATGAGCGATGAGGATACAGGCATGAGCAATAAATTAAAAGCAGATAGTAATTTTGATGGCAATAAGCTGGAATGGAAACTACAACTGGCGGTACAAAGGCTGCCAGAAAAACAAAAAGCAGTTTTTAACCTGAGGTATTATGATGAAATGCCTTACACTGAAATGAGCCGGGTGCTGGAAACGAGTGAAGGTGCCCTTAAAGCCAGCTACCACCATGCAGTAAAAAAAATTGAAGATTATATATTGAATAATTAAACGACCAGGTATAAAACCAGTCTATACATATCATGAGCGAAAGCGATAATATATTGAATGAATTAAAAGACCTAAGCCTGGTGGTAGCAAATGTAGCAAGGGTGAATGTATTTACAGTAGATGATGAGTATTTTAATACCATATCAGCAGAATTAAAAGCCAGAATTACAGCAGATAATTTTTATGCTCATCAAAATGCTTTTACAGTACCTGAAGGTTATTTTAAAAATTTGTCCGACAGCATTTTAAATAAAATAAAAGAGGATGGAGAAGAAACAGCAGCAGAAGAAATACAGCATATTTCACCCGTAATTGCAGCCATAGGAAATAGCAATGTTTTTACGGTGCCTGATAAATATTTTGAACAGGATTTGAGTAGAATGGCTGCAAAATATAATGCCACGCCGGTAAAAATAAGCAAGGTTCGTACCTTATTTAGATATGCTGCAGCGGCAGTTATTACCGGCTTGCTCGGCTTAACTTTATTTAATATTGTTAATAAAAAAGAAGTGGTTGTTACAGCACAGGAAACGGCAAAAAACGATACCAGCCAAAAAATAAAAAATGCAATGCTGCAAACCGGTAGTTTTGATGAAGCTCTGCAAAATATAAACAGTAACGAAATAGAACAATACCTGCAGCAAAACGGGCAGGATGTGAATGCGGCGCTAGTAGCATCTACAACTGACGACGAAAGTAAACTTCCTGAAGCCGCTGATTATTTATTAAATGAAAATACGCTGGATGAATTTTTGGATAAGAACAACTTAAAAAACTAAAATGAAAAAATTTATACTATACATCAGTTTTTTGCTGGCTATTTTTTCTGCAAATGCACAGGTAGAAGAACAGCCGCTTAATCAAAAGAAAGAAGAGAAAATAAAAGCACTATACATTGCATATATAAGTGAGCAATTAAAACTTTCGCCAGACGAGGCTCAAAAATTTTGGCCCTTGCACACACAATACGAAACAGATTTAAAGGCGATAAATAACAATACCACAAATGAGCTGGATAGGCAGCAGGCTGTGCTAAACGTAAAGAAAAAATACCAGGCAGGTTTCTCTAAATTACTGGGAAACGAACGCAGCAATAATTTTTACAGGCAGGATGGAGAATTTAGAAAAAAATTAGTAGAGCGTCTAAAACAAATAAGGCAGCAAAGAAAAAACAATATGCCCCTCGGGCAACAGGGGCAGGGTAGAATGAAAGGATTTAAAGGAAATTAAAATTACCCTAAATACCAATACCATAAAGGATAAAGCAAGCGCACAAGAATTTTAAAACTTAAAATTTTTTGCTAACCTTGCGCCCGTCCTACTGCCTTTATTATGCAAAAAAAATAGGCTAAATAAGAAGACTACAAACGATGCTGCAAAGCGAATAAGGATCAATAAAATTTAAAATAAATTTGTCAGCCTCATGTCCTTCTCCTAACTCTTTGTGTTTCAAAAATATTTCTTTTTTACAAAGCTATTGTTGGTGTTTTTATATCATGATAAAATAAAAACGTCCAGTGTTCTTTTTGCCCTTGCTCCCACCATTGCCGCCTTAGCTCCATGCTTTTTTTTCCGTCAAAATCATATTTGGCAATAAACCGATTTTTCATTTGTTGTAATTGCGGCGCCA
Source organism: Ferruginibacter sp. (assembly GCA_025350645.1). GTDB lineage: Bacteria > Bacteroidota > Bacteroidia > Chitinophagales > Chitinophagaceae > Ferruginibacter. Next base: position 2,398 of record JANXXM010000085.1, on the reverse strand, counting down.
CATCACCACCAAAAAAAATTTTTTCGCCCTCCTCTTCAATCCAAAAAACCTGGTGAAAAGGTGAGTGTGCACCGGTTACTTCATAGGTTATATAATCATCTATTATTCCGTTTCCTGTTGTAAAAATTACATTATCTGCACTACCTAGTTTTTCAAGTTCACGTACTGCATAAGATGGATTTCCTTTTTCCATTGCATAAGCAAATTCATCTTTGTTTATATAATAAGTAGCCTGAGGAAAACTTAAAAATCTTTGTGCGGGAATGTTATCCTCTTTGCTTATGCCGCCGGAGTGATCTTTGTGCAAATGACTTAATAAAACTTTTGTAACATCATGCGGGTTTATACCATTATCAATTAAATTTTGGTGCAGTTGCAATACAGCATCTTTATTAGAAAAACCAAGGCCGGTATCAATTAATAAAATATCTTTTTTTGTGATGATACAGAAAGGTTGAACTTCTACCAGCAAACTCCCAATGGCACGCTGCTGTAAATCATCTTTCTCTTTATTGAAAGGAATAAAAACTTTCGTTTTATCTATCGTAAAAGCACCTTCGCTGAGTGGTATTATTTTCATGCGGCGAAGATAATGATGGAATGCTTTGTAAAATATTGAAAATAATTTTTTAATTAGATACCGATTGGTATCTTTACGCATGAGGCAACCAGAGATTACAAAAGATTTGATATTGCAAAAAGCTGCTGTATTGTTTAATACAAAGGGTTACAAAGCTACGTCCATCAGTGATATTACAAAGGCTACAGGATTAACTAAGGGTGCTATTTATCGGCATTTTAAAAATAAGGAAGCATTAGAATCTGCAGCATTTCAATATTTGATAGAAATTATTTTTACCAGGTTTACGGCAAATGTAAAATCGGCAGATCATGCAGGAGAAAAAATAAGAAAAGTATTTTCTTTTTTTGCATCATACATTTCTAAAATGCCGGTAGCAGGTGGCTGCCCTATTTTAAATGCAGCAGTAGAAGTAGATGATTCCAACTCTCATTTAAGAAATGATACAGTTGCTGCTTTAGCTAATATTAAAAAAGCGATTGTGCATATTTTAGAAAAAGGAAAAAAATTCAGCCAGATAATAGCTGAGACAAACAGTGAAGAAACAGCAGATATAATTATCGCAGCTTTAGAGGGTGCTGTAGTGATGAGTAAATTAAAAAAAAGCAATAAGGGTTTAAAAACGGTTGTTGCACATTTAAATAAGTTGATTGAAAGTATTGAAATAAAGTAAAGTAGCATGGTACAAAAAATAATAATAAGGTTTATAGGCAAAGCGTTAAATGCACTGGCTGTTATTTCGCCAGAGTATGCAGGAAAAGTAGGCTTTAATGTATTTTGTAATCCTTTCAGAGCAAAATTGAAACCCTACCAGTTAAGTTTTTTAGACACTGCAGAAAAGTTTACGATTGATGTTGATCATTATAAAGTGCAATGTTATACATGGGGCAACGGCAGCAAAAAAATATTATTTGTGCATGGGTGGGCAAGCCATAGTTTTAGATGGAAACATTACATAGCATATTTTAAAGAAAAAGATTATACTGTTTATGCTTTCGATGCAAGAGGCCATGGCTTATCCGAAGGAAAATATTTAAACCTCATTATTAATGCAGGCTATATAAAAGCAGTAGTAGACAATATTGGTGGCGTAGATGCTGCTATATGTCATTCCTTCGGAGGATTTTCTATTGCATATTTGTTAAAACATTTTCCTGAAACAAAAATTGCAAAAACAGTAATAATGGGAGCACCTGGAGAAGCAAAACATTTTTATAGTTTTAATCAGGATAAATTACAGCTGAGCAATAAAACTACAAGAGCAATTATAGACAGATTCAAAAAAAAATTGAACAACATACCAGAATATTTTTCCAGCCCTGCGTTTGCAAAAGAAATAAAAATTCCCTGTCTTATCATACACGATAAAAATGATGAAGAAGCACCAGTAGAAACGGCTATAGCTTTACATAAAAACTGGAGCGGTTCCTCACTAATACTTACAAATGGTTTAGGACATCATTTAAAAGCTAAAGAACTGATTATTGATGTAGAAAAATTTATTTAAAGGAGTTAATCATTATTAATTTATCGTAACACCATTTGCCTGTCAGCATCCAGCTTTATTAAAATAAAAATTAAAATAGTAAATGTAATAAGAGATGAGCCGCCATAGCTCATTAGCGGTAGCGTAATGCCTATAACTGGTGCAAGCCCAATGGTTACACATATATTTACTACTACATGAAAAAATACAATTCCTGCAACACAGTAAGCATATGCACGACTAAAAGTGCTTCGTTGCCGCTCTGCAATAAAAACAATACGCAACAGCATGGTGAGGTATAAGAGCATTAGTGTAACTGTTCCCCAAAAACC
>JANXXM010000028.1 GCA_025350645.1 Ferruginibacter sp. | reverse complement strand
CGCAGATAAAGTATTAAGCTTGAGTTCTTTTATAATATTTATACTATCGTTTATCGTAAAGCCATTAGTTGCCGGCGTGCTGTTGTTGGTAAGATTATAAAACGTAAAAGGATTTGCAGCAGCATAAGTTTGTCCCAGTATTCCATTTAATAAAACCGTGCCGTTATTATGAAGAAAAAAAGCTGAACCTGTTCCATTGATATTTCCATTTATCTCCAGCGTGCCAGATGGTGCTATTTTGTTACCAGCATTTGAAATGATGAAATTTTGATAAGGAACCTGGTTAGAGATATCCTGGTTTCCTGTTCGGGCATAATTTACTGTACTGCCGGAGTTAAGCGTAATATTTGCTGCGGAAATAGTTCCATTGATCGAAGAATTATCAGAAAAAGTAGTGATAAAACCGCTGAAACCCTTACTGGCATTGGTAACCATTGTGCCATACCCATTTATTAATATGGAAGAAGTATTGGAAGCTGCACTACTTTTTATACTACGATTGCTCATGTACATTACCGCTGGTAAAACAGATGAAGTTCCTATCACCGAAAATTTACCTCCGGCACTATTAAGAATTATATCAGTATTACTTTGCCCTACATTACTACCCGTTACTTCAATTTGGTTGTAAATAATATCAACTGATGCGGCATTGGTACCTTTAATGGTTTGAGTTGTACCTAATGAATTATAGAACTCAATTGTTCCGCCGGTTAAAGTATAAGTACCATCAATATCTGGTTTAGTGCTCGTACCACCCATTCTAAATCTTGAGCTGGCATCCATCTTTAAATTGGTGGCTGCACTTCCAAATGTAGAAGATGCAATATCTAATATAGCACTACCTGTTACATACACTGTTCCTGTTATTGAAGATGGTGGACTAGAAACTGTTTTGGTGCCAGATGTGGAGAAGGTAAGATTTCTATAATCCCTTGCGCCACGCAGTATTTGGTTGCCTATGCCATTTAATTCTATGGTAGAAGTGGCCGTTAAATTATAACCTGCGACTGTTGGAAACTCAGGTAAAATAGTGACGGGTTTACTTAATTTTAATATTCCTCCGCTCATAATTAAATTGGTAGCGGCTGACCCGGATAATGTGTTTGTGCCAGCATCTACTATCCCTGATAAAATATTAAGTTCCGAAGAAGTTCCCCCAAATCTTACATCACTGCTCAGTGTTAGTGTTCCGGTACTTGTTTTTATAAGTTTAAAAAAATCTTCGCCACTGCTGGTATTTAAAATTTGTGCGCTTGTGCCATTAAAAATTACTGTAGATGTTGCCTCTGTAAATCCTGCTGTTCCATAATTTGTCCAGTTGCCGCCAACCGTAATATTAAAAGGAGATGGAAGAAATACTGCTGCACCGGATATGGTTATATTTCCTAAAACAGTAACATCTGCCACGGGCGTTTTATTTACTGATCCTGATAAACCGAGATTACCATAGGGTCTGTCTATAAGTGTTTGAGAACCTCCTTTTGTATAATTTATAGTGCCTGCAAAATTGATAGAAGTAAGTATGGGTGGGGAAGGTGTTATTGTGAAGCTGCTATTTAGTGTGCTCGTAGCATCTATAGAAAGCGCATTACCAATGGTAAAATTACCTCCTGCAATTTCAGTTAACGTGAGCGTTCCAAAATTAATAACATTTACAAATGAAAAATTAAATCCTGCTAAACCTCCACTGCTAGTGCCTATATTCATGCTACCAGCATTTATAGTAAGCGCAACATTTATTCCTGGAGCACCGCCATTAATTCTATTTGCACCAGTTATTTGAGTCCATGTACCTCCATTTATGGTAATTGTTGATGAAGCCGTACCAATTAATACTGTAGCGCCTGCACCTACTACCGTTCCTGCTGTAAGTGTAATGTCATCATATTTTGTGTTAACTCCGGGGAAAGTGAAAATGCCACCGGTTTTATTAATTTCTACATTAAACAAATTCGTATTGCCGCCGGAATTGGTGATAGTTTGATTGGCCGATCCCGTAAAAATAATTTTTGCTCCTGCACCAAAACTTGTAAATGGTATGTTTGCATTAGAGGACTGTACTAAATTTCCATAAATATTCAGGATACTTCCCGCATTAAATATAAATTTTTCAGTTATCCCCGTTGTAGTTAAGTTTATATCTTTACAGGAAGCTGTAGAAATATCTACGGCTATGGCCTTGTTCGCTGTAAAAAATATACTGGTGGTTGAATTGGGAATTTGCCCCGCAGTTGCTGCAAGCCAGACGCTTCCATTGTACATATTCCAGGAATTGAAATCACTAAAATTTCCACTAACATTTTTTGGCTGAAAATCTCCTGCAATCTGCCCATAACCGTAAACCCCGCCGCAAAAAAAGAGTAATGCAAAAAAAGTTTTTAAAATAATACCTGTGTAAATTTTATTCATAGCATGATTGATGTAAATGAAATAATATGAAGCAGATAAAGGAATCACTACCGAATATTTGCAGCAGTTTTTTATAGCAGATCTTAGGATTATTTACAGAAGTAAATTTAATAATTATATCAATATAATTTTGTAGTATACTATGAATATTTTATTAAGAATTATTTTGTACTTAAATGAAGATAACAAGCGGGTAAGTTTTTCGCAGATCATTTTTTTTTTTATAACTCAAATTAAAAAGGGTTTCAACTGTATAAATTGAAACCTCTTTCGGCATTATGTTATAAACAATTTTATAAATTATTCTGATAATGTTTATAAAATGCATGCAGATTAAAAAAAGTAAGACTGTTTATAGGTAATGAATTTGAAAATAATATACCCAGTTTTAAAACCCATAAAATTAAAGAGGTCAAATTTTCTCCAAAAAAATTTTTAACTCCTTTAATTACCCGCCACCCATTTATTATTCGTATAATTCATGTCAGGAAAAATTCTTTCAGCATCTATCGTTACATTTTTTACAGCTTCGGTTACGGGCAGTTTTACTTTAAATGAGTTAGTGTTATTCCATATTTCTACGGGCAGTTGTTCACTACCTTTTTTGCCTGAAACTGTTTCCCAGCTTAGTATTACCGGCATAGCCATTTTTTCTAAATTTTCCAGGGTTACAATAGCACCCTTTGTTTCATCATTGGTAACGGTTGCAATAGATTGATCTAAGCGATAGTTTTCCAGAAACCATCCCTTCCAAAACCAGGACAAGTCCTCTCCTGCTGCATTATCTATACTATGAAAAAAATCCCATGGTGTAGGGTGTTTGTAGGCCCATCTTTTTATATATTCTTTAAAGGCATAATCAAATCTTTTTGGGCCCAGGATATTGTTTCTTAATAATTGTAACCCATAACCAGGTTTAAAATATAATGCAGACCCAATGTTAGCTTCTTTCATTGCATCGGGCGTGGTAAGAATACTTTCACTCTGCGGGCCAAACATATAACCCAGCAGCATGGCGGGGCTTGGCGATGTGCCTTTGTATTCCCCGTTATTAAAATCTTCCAGCGCAAGAGAATTTATAAATGTATTGAAGCCTTCATCCATCCACCCATATTTTCTTTCGTTGCTGCCCACTATCATAGGAAACCAGGTATGACCAAATTCATGATCTACCACTCCAAAAAGATCTGCGGCACTGGCTCCGTACCCGCAAAAAACAATACCGGGATACTCCATACCGCCTACATTACTGGCTACATTCGTAGCTGCAGGGTATGGATACTGAAACCATCTTTTGCTGTAATTTTCTATACTGCCTTTTACATATTCTGTAGCCCTGCTCCATTTTTTTTCGCCTGCACTTTCTACAGGGTAAAGGCTTTGTGCTATTGATTTTTTTCCATCGGGCAGGTTTATTTTTGCGGCATCCCAAATAAATGCTTTGGATGATGCCCAGGATGCATCTCTTGCATTTTGTATTTTATACTTCCAGGTAAGCGGTTTTGCGGTTGCTTTTGCAGCAGCGGTTACTTCATTTTCTGTAATGATCATTACGGTTTTATCACTATTTTTTGCAGCATTCCAGCGTTGTAATTGTGTGGCAGTAAGCACTTCGGCAGGGTTCAATAATTCGCCGCTGGCTGCTACTATATGCCCTGCTGGCGCAGTTATATTCATTTCCAAATCGCCATACTCCAGGTAAAATTCACTTGGTCCAAGATAGGGTAAAGTATTCCAGCCGGTTACATCATCATACACACACAAGCGGGGGTACCATTGCGCTACTGCAAAAATATTTCCATTTTTTGTTTTTAATATTCCACACCTGTCTGCACCTTCTTCTGGTAAAGTAAAGGCATAATCAATTTTTATTTTAACCACATCGCCTGCAGGCTTCATAGCTCTTGCAAGCCTTATCTGCATTCTTGTATCATCTATTAAATAATCTGCAGGGGTATTATTATCCGATACTATTTTTACGCCAGCAATTTTGTACCCACCATTAAAAGTGGTGCTGGCACTGCCATAGCGGCTTTTGCCTGCCACTGGCATACGATCCTGCCCGCGGCTTCCTTTTGCAAACAAATTCTGATCTAGCTGCAGCCATAAAAAAGGCAAATTATGCGGACTATTATTTTTATAAGTAATGATTACAGATCCGGTGATTTCGTTGGTAACATCGTTAAGCGATGCGGTTAAATTATAGTCTGCACGGTTTTGCCAGTAAGCAGTAGTAGCGGTACCATCTGCGGCTCTTGTGCTGCTGCCTTCAGGGTAAAATAAAGGTGAAAATAAAACGTGTGGGTCGTATACAGATAAAGCTTTAGTAGTAGCATTTTGTGCACTGGCTATTGTAAAGGCATAACATAATATGCCCAATAGTGAAATTCGTTTTTGCATGAAATATTTTTTTCGAAGATAAAATATTAAACACAAAGTTTATTGCCGTTTGTAAAAAGAAAGAATTTTGTTTAAGGCCTTTTGATTTTAAAATGCGGGTAGTTTTAAAATTGCGAGAAATACTAAGGCAAATTCTGGTAAAATTTTTTTATTTTTAGAATAAAAAATAAAAATAATTTCCTTTTTTTCAAACATTTATTAAAAATGATGGAAGAATAGAAAAATAAATACTAAAGTTTTTCGTGTGAACATAATATTAAAGATGGAGAGTGCATTCTTATTTAGAAACCACTTCTGCTTCCTCATCATTCCAGTGGCTATTTAATTTTAATACTTTTTCAATAACATCTCTTACACAACCGGCACCGCCAGTATATGGTGAGATATATTGAGCAACCGCTTTTACCTCCGGTACAGCATCAGCGGGAGCACAGGCCACGCCTGCCATTTGCATACATTGCACATCGGGTATATCATCTCCCATGTACATAATCTGTGGCCATGTAAATTCATTATCAGCAATAAATTGGAGTAGTATGGCTGCCTTATTTTTAACAGCAAGATGTATATTTTTTATGCCCAGTCTTTTCAGTCTTATTCTTACCGCTTCTGATGAACCTCCGGAAATGATGAGAATTTCATACCCTTTTTTTATGGCAAGCTGTAGTGCATAACCGTCTTTTATATTCATTCGCCTGGCAGCCTGGCCATCATCAAACAACAGGATATTGCCATCTGTAAGCACACCATCTACATCGAGTACAAAAAGTTTTATGTTTTTAAGATCCGCCAGTACATTCATGTGAAGATTATTTTTGGTTATCCCGCCATTCATACACCCAGGTACTTTGTATCATTTCCAAGTGACCTTCATTACTCTCTTCTCTTTTACCTGCAAAAGATGGTATTTCCATTATCCAGTTAAGCAAATCGGTAAAACGAATCCGGTATATTTTGCCTTCATTAAATTCATTACCAAATTTTTCGTACAATTTTATGGCAATATCTTCATAATCGTTCCAGTGAATTGGCAGCTCAAAACTCATACTCTTTTATTTTATTTCTTTCTTATTGTTATAAAACCAACACATTATTTTAATATTTTATTCTCCTAAAAATTGTGTCTGGTCTGGGAGCGTTACTTCTATATCTCCACTGCTCCCTATTAGGATACACTGGCACCCCAGCCTGCTGTTAAGTCTTGGGTTTATAGCTCTGTCTATAAAATCTTCTTCTTTATCGCTTAGTTCTTCTAAAAAATCTTCGCCTTTGTTTATATATAAGTGGCAGGTGCTGCAGGCGCATACACCACCGCAATTGTGATGTAAGTCTATATTATTTTTTAAAGCCACTTCTAAAACTGATTGATCTCCCTCTATATTCGTAAGGGTTATGGATTGCTGGCCTTTTTGTTCAAAATTAAATGTGATATTATACATAGCTTGTGTTAAAGGGCGCAAAATTACTGTAAAATAGTAAGGTTCTAAAATATGAATTGAAAATAAGATGGCTGTTAAAAAAGTTATACCTTAAATTTAAAATATCTATCTTACTTTCTATTAAAACATAATAAGTGTTCTCATGAAAAAACCGGTAAAATATTTATTGTTCAGCATACTTGCTGCTACATCATTTGCAGCATGCAAATCAAAAAAAGAAGAAAAGCCATTACCGCTTCCGGTTATAAAAAAAGAAAAGGATACTGGATCAAAAGCTGCTGCTGCAAAGGGTCCCATCATTAACCTATTAGATACTATAGAAATTAAAAGAATAGTAATATGCATGAAAGATAGTGCAGCAACCAGTGCAGGCATTGCTATTAAATTGTACAATATTTACAACAAAAAAATAACTGCTTTTATTAAAACAAATAAGTTAAAAATAACCGGCGCACCCATGGCTTGGTATAAAACACAAAAAGCACCTTACTTTTTTGAGGCAGGGCTGCCTGTAGATAAAATACCCACAAAACTTACCAAAGGAATATTTGTAAAAAATACCGGCGGAGATAGTGCTATCATTGCACATTTTTTCGGCCCTTATGATCTTACCAATGTGGGCTATGAAGCATTAACAGACTTTATAAAATCCAATAAAAAAATAAGAACTGCCCCGGCTTATGAAATGTATATTAGAAACCCTTTTGATAGTTCTTTAAAGAAAAAAATTGATCCTTACAAAATGCAAACTGATATTATTTTTCCTTATAAATCTAAATGACTTTGTTTAAAACTATTTATCGTACATCAAAAAATGAGGTCTACTATTGTTATCGCTGTTTAATTTTATGACCTGTAAAAAACATCATTAATTTTATACAATAAATTTTTATTTTGGTACAAACAATCCGCAGTATTATACAGGCCTCTATAAATACCAAGCTGGCCATTTTAAAAGATGACGCCATGCTTGCCACGATTACACTTTGTGTAAATGAAATAAATACCGCATTTAAAAATGGGAATAAAATATTGTTTTGCGGTAATGGCGGTAGTGCGGCAGATGCCCAACATCTTGCTGCAGAATTTAGCGGCAGGTTTTATAAAAACAGGGAAGCCCTGCCCGCAGAAGCTTTGCACGTAAATACCTCTTACCTTACAGCAGTAGCAAACGATTATGGTTTCGACATTGTATACTCCCGCATGATAACAGGTATAGGTAAAAAAGGAGATGTTTTAGTGGCGCTGAGTACCAGCGGAAACAGTACCAATATTATAAACGCTGCCATTGCTGCACAAGAAAAAGAAATGATGGTGATAGGTTTTACCGGCAGTAATGGCGGTAAATTAAAAGACCATTGTACACAGCTTATCAACGTGCCGGATGCTGATACTCCCCGCATACAGGAAAGCCATATACTTATAGGCCATATTATTTGCCAACTGGTAGAGCAGTTGTATTTTTCTTAAAAACTGTCTCAAAAAAAACTATATGAATTTATGTTACCATTAAACGAAATAGATAATAGCTGGACATTATTTTTAGACCGGGATGGTGTAATTAATGAGGAAAAGTATATGGATTATATTCATACCTGGCAGGAATTTGTTTTTTACGATGGAGTATTAAAAGCCTTTGAGATTTTTAAGAAGAAGTTTAACAAGATAATTATTGTAACCAACCAGCGGGGCGTAGGTACGGGTGTAACTAAAATGGCTGACCTGGAAACAATTCATCAAAACATGCTAACAGAAATAGAAAATAATAATGGCCGTGTAGATGCAGTTTATTACAGCAGCGATACCAGCAATGAAGCTTTTAATCGCAAACCCAACCCCGGTATGGGTTTGCGGGCCGCAAAACATTTTACTGATATTGATTTAAGTAAAGCAATAATGGTAGGCAACACCATGAGCGATATGGAATTTGCAAAAAATTTAAAAATTTATACTGTTTTTTTACCTACCACCAGGCCAGAAGTAGATGTAAATGACAAAGCGATTGATGCGGTATATTCATCATTATACGCATTTGCCCTTGCATTATTATAACAGGAGTTAAAGCGCTCAATATTTGTTTTGGCGTTATTGTGGCATAAGAATAAACATTAGTTTGATATAAGTTTTAGTTAAACTCATAGCCGAATACCTAAAAATGAAGCAGGTAAAGCATGGATTGTTTATTTTTATAAAATGAAAATAATTGGTATTTTTTTTATGTTGCTCCTAACAACATCTGTAGTTTTTGCCCAGCGCATTATACCTGCTGATGTAAAATTTTTATTTAAAAAAGAAGACTCTCTTAAACTTACTGGTTTAAAAATTGTACAGGGAAGAAGTCCTGCAGATAGGCTTTTTGCAGACAGTGCTTTTACCCGAATATTTGTACGGGCCTTAAAAACCAAAAATTCTTTTTATTATCCTTTTGATTCTGTTGTAAATATTTCGAAACTGTATGCGCCGGATAGCAGCTTTAGAATATATACGTGGCAAATGCAGATTAACGAAAATATTATTCGCCAGCATGGTGCTATACAAATAAAAACAAGCGATGGTTCCCTGAAAATTTTTCCACTGATAGATAAATCTGACGTTACAGAAAATATGACTGATACAATAGGAAACAATAACGGGTGGATGGGCGCTGTTTATTATAAAATTATTCAAAAAAAATATGAGGATAAAAATTTTTATACACTTTTAGGCTTCGACGAAAACAATATCCGCAGCGATAAAAAAATAATGGATATTCTTACTTTTGAAAATGATAAACCATTATTTGGAAATAAAATTTTTATTATTGAAAATAGCAATATTTATAAAAAAAATATAGCCCGCTTTGTTATTGAATTTAAAAAGGAAGCTATAACAAGGCTAACGTACGATGCGGATATGGATGTAATTTTATTTGATGAACTGGTATCTGAAACCAATGAACCCGGCAAAAAATGGACCCTTATACCGGATGGTGAATTTGAAGGCTTTAAATGGAAAAACGGAAAGTGGGTATATAACAAACAAATTTTTGATGGTCCGCCGCCAGTAAAATATATTTCGCCAAAAATAATAAGGGATGCTAATGGTAATGTAGACCCCACAAAAATAAAGGGTAATGAAAATAATACTACTCCCCTGCCTGAGCCCAATAACTAACAAACTTCTTTTTACCCTTTATTTTGGCATTGATGTTGAATATAATCAAGAAAAAAAATGACCACAACAAATAATAATATACAAACTGCTACACTTGGTAATGGATGTTTTTGGTGTACAGAAGCTATTTTTCAAAAAATAAAAGGCGTGCTTACTGTGAAAAGCGGCTACAGTGGCGGCGATATAGAAAACCCTACTTACAAAGAAATATGTACCGGCACAACAAACCATGCAGAGTGTTTGCAAATAACATTTGACAGTACCGTAGTTACTTTTGAAGACCTGCTAAAAATATTTTGGGAAACGCATGATCCTACTACGCCAAACAGGCAGGGAAATGATGCAGGTACACAATACCGCAGTATTATTTTTTACCACAATGAGGTGCAAAAAATTACTGCAGAAAAATATAAAAAACAACTGGAAGAAAGTAATGTTTTTAAAGCTCCTGTAGTAACAATTATAGAACCGTTTACAATATTTTATGAAGCAGAAAAGTATCACGATAATTACTACAACCTTAATAAAAGTGCCGGCTACTGCCAGTTTGTAATACGACCAAAAGTAGAAAAGCTGGAAAAAAATCTTGCCACATACCTGTTGTAAAATAATTTTAATGCTTTTCTTTAAGCCATGCTGAGTCAATTACAGGCATTGGATTTTGGCGGTGGCAGGTAATGCAGGTAACTACTTCGGGTGCTGTTTTTTCTTTATGGAAATTAAAATATTTTTTATTGATGTCGTTCGTCATCCGCATCATGTTTCTAGCTGCATCTTTTTCTGGTTTTGCATCGCTGGCAAAATCTAATTTTTTGGTGCTGTCATTTCTTGCATGGCAATATCCGCACTTTACGTTGAGTGCATATTTAAACTTATACGATAGTGACAATTTAATGAGACCAATTTATACCTTGAAAAACATATTGAAAACTGCATATGGAGATAACATCTCTGGTGGTTAAGCTATTGACTACTCTTTTAAAAAACTGACTTACTTCTTCAAGATTATTATA
>JANXXM010000017.1 GCA_025350645.1 Ferruginibacter sp. | reverse complement strand
TAACATTTATAAATGCTGATTTGTAGTATTTTTATTTCGCTTAATTGAAAATATTTTAAAATGAAAAGCCGCTTTGTTCGCCCTTTATCAGTAGCATTGTTATCGGTTGCGCTATTTGCATTTACACCTGCGGGAAATAGTTTTCGGTCTTTAAAAAAACGAATTACCAAAAAGCATGTTCGCCTAAGCATTGAAAATCCTTACACAATTATTATAGATAAAAGCGATTATGAATTGAAAGTGTATGATGATGAAGGCTGGTATGCAACATACCCTATTGTATTTGGCAGCAAAGACCTTGGCGATAAAATGAAAGAGGGGGATAAAAAAACACCAACAGGTTTTTTTAAAATAATCATTAAAAAAATTCATCCTAAATGGGGGCCGGAGTTGCTGCTAGATTACCCTACAGTAGAAAGTGTGCGGCGTTTTAAAGAAAGAAAAGCAAAAGGTTTAATACCTGCAAATGCCCGCATTGGCGATGGTATAGCCATACATGCTACCCGCCCCGAAGAAGAATGGACAGTAGATAATTTTTATAACTGGACGGATGGATGTGTATCTGTAAAATATACAGAAATGAAAGATCTTTTTAGCTATATCCCTGTGGGTACAACGGTTACCATACAACCATAATTTTTTTACTTTTTGAGTAATGAATATTTTTGCGATAAAATTTTTATCGTTAAATATTCAATATTTACCAAGCAACTGTACATTCTTTGATATTTACTTGTTTTCAAAAGTCATCCGCTGTCCATAATTTTGTTCCTTAACAATGCCATTTTCAAAAACAATATGTCCATTTACCATTGTTTTTTCTATCGTTGTGTTAAACAAAAAGTTTTCCAGCGGGCTCCAGCCACATTTGTATAATATATTTTGCCCGTTCACGGTGTATGGCTTTTGCAAATCTGCCATCACAAGGTCTGCAAAGTATCCTTCTCTTATATAGCCACGTTCTTTTATACGAAAACAATCCGCTACAGCATGACTCATTTTTTCTGCTATTTTTTCCAGCGATATTTTTCCTTCTTTGTAATAATGAAGCATTAATTGCAGCCCATGCTGCACCAGCGGAAGGCCGGCATGTGCATGCTCATAAGGTGCTTCTTTTTCTGATAGTAAATGAGGCGCATGGTCTGTGGCTATCACATCCAGCCTATCGTCCAGCAAGGCTTTCCACAAAGCTTCTTTATGCTGCGGTGCTTTTATAGCAGGGTTGCATTTTATATTATATCCTAGCTTTTCATAATCACTTGCTGTAAAATGCAGGTGGTGTACGCACACCTCTGCCGTTATTCTTTTATCCTTTAGGGGCAGCATATTTCCAAAAAGCTGTAGTTCTTTTTCTGTAGAAATATGCAAAATATGCAGGCGGCTATTGTACTTTTTTGCAAATTGTATGGCTGTTACAGAGGAGCGGTAGCAAGCTTCTTCATTCCTTATAAGCGGGTGATCTGCCGGAGAAAGTAACGGCTTTAATTTTTTTATGGCTTCATAGTTTTGCTTTATAACCCGCTCATCTTCGCAATGCGTGGCTATGAGCAATTCGCTTTCGCTAAAAATTTTATCAAGCGCCGTATGGCTGTCTACCAGCATATTTCCAGTACTGCTGCCCATAAATATTTTTAACCCGCAAATATTTTCTTTATAATCATTTGCCCGCAGTGCTTCCGCTGCATTGGTATTGCTTACGCCCATAAAAAAAGAATAGTTGGCAGCAGCGTGTTGTTTTGCAATAGCATATTTATCTTCCAGTAATGATAAGGTAAGCGCATTGGGTATGGTATTGGGCATTTCCATAAAAGAGGTAACACCGCCTGCCACAGCGGCTTTGCTCTCAGTAGCAATAGTGGCTTTGTGGGTAAGCCCCGGCTCTCTAAAATGTACCTGGTCATCTATCACACCAGGAAAAAGATGCTTGCCATGGCCAGATATCTCTACCACATTTCCCTTTTCATTTATACCGGTAGCTATTTTTTCTATCCGCTCGCCTTTAACTAACACATCTGCAGATTGTATTTTTCCTTCATTAACTACAAGTATGTCCTTAAAAATATACTTTTGCATTCAATTAATCGTTTAAGATATTTAAAGAAAACCTACACCAGATGCAAATTATAAAAAGCCTTTTTAAAGTATGTATATTTCTTTGCCCGGTGGGTGCCGCTGCACAATCTACTTATTTGTACCAGGGTACTACCGATGAACATTTTACTGACAGGCTGGAAATAAAACAACAAACCAATACGGATCTTAATTTTAGTGCCCTGCGCCCCTTTAACCGAAAATTTATTGTGCGCCAGGCGGAGTTTTTAGATAGTGCCAGAATGGGCTATAAAGATTCTACAGGTGTAGATAAATATAAAATGTGGACGGACCTGGATCTTACTGCTGTAGATGAATACAACCTGCAGCACCTGCTTATGAACAGTAGCGAGTGGGTAAGCACAGCCCGTACTGCATTCATGAGCAAAAAGCCGTTGTTAAAAAACTTTTATAAAACAAAGGCAAATTTTTTAGAAGTAAATAATCCTGATCTTTTTCTTGCAGTAAACCCTATATTACAAATACACCAGGCAGTGGAGCCAGGGTATGATGAAGGCATATTTTTAAATTCCCGAGGTGTAAATGTGCGTGGGCTTATTGCAAAAAAGGTAGGCTTTTCCTCTTTTTTAACAGATAATCAGGAGCGTGGCCCAAGGTTTTTTCAGCAGCAGGTAAACAGCTTTCGTGCTGTACCTGGCGTAGGTTTTTACAAAACATTTAAAAAAACCGGTGTAGATTATTTTGATGCAAGGGGCTATATTACTTTTAATGCTGCAAAATTTATAGACTTTCAATTTGGCTACGATAAAAATTTTATTGGCAATGGTTATCGAAGCCTTTTTCTTAGCGATTGGGGAAACAGTTATCTTTTTGCAAAAATAAATACTAAAGTATGGAAGTTTAATTACCAGAATTTATTCATGGAATTAATGCCGCAGTTCAATAAAAATTCTTTAAGTGGCGATACTTTGCTGGACAGAAAATACGCTGCCATGCACCACCTGAGCATGAATGTAACCAAATGGCTTAATGTGGGTTTGTTTGAAGGAATTATTTTTGGCAGAAAAAATCATTTTGAATTTCAGTACCTTAACCCCATCATTTTTTTGCGGCATATAGAAGGTAGCATAGGTAGCCCGGATAATGCAGTGGCCGGGCTGGACTTTAAAGCTAATGTTGCCCACCGGGTGCAGTTTTACGGCCAGTTTTTGCTAGATGAATTTGTTTTATCTGAAGTAAAAAATAACCCTACCAGTTGGGTTAATAAATTTGGTATACAACTGGGTGCAAAATATGTAGATGCATTTGGTATAAAAAATCTTGATCTCCAGGGAGAAATAAACAGGGTGCGTCCTTTTACTTATTCTCATAACGATACTATTTCAAACTATACCCATTACAACCAGCCACTGGCACACCCGCTGGGCGCAAACTTTCAGGAGTTTATTGCCATAGCCATTTACCAGCCTGCGCCCCGCTGGTACATCAATGCAAAAGCCATTTACTATTACCAGGGTTTAGATACATCAGGCAAAAATTTTGGTGGAAATATTTTTAAAAATTACACTACCCGCAGTGGCGATAAGTTTGCTGTAGGCGCTGGTGCAAAAGCCACTTGCTTCAATGGTTTTTTGCAACTATCGTATGAGCTAAAGCAAAATCTTTTTTTAGACGCCTCTCTGCAACACAGAACGTATAGCATTGCCAACCAAACAGGCAATAGCAATACTACTTTGGTAACAGCGGGTATACGGCTAAACATGTTTAAAAGAAATTATGATTTTTAGGAGTTTACTAAGGTGCTTTTGCATTTAAGAAATATCGTAGCCAGCTTTTAAGTGTTTAAGTTAAAATAATATCTAATAAAAATTTTTAAAATAAATTGCTTACCAGCCCATGATCATTAACGGTACAAAAAATAAAAATTCTGCAAAATATATACGGCATTTACAGGCCAACGATTTGCTGGAAACTAGAAGCCCGGAAGGGCATTACAGCTTTTTTAAAATTAAAGAAGTAAAAGGCGATACGGTTTTTTTACGGGCGAATAAACAGGAAAGTACAAACGAAAGCGGTGTGTATAAATTGGCTACAGATGACAATTCTTTTGAGGAAGAAATATACCTGAGTACGCAACAAAGTATCGAAGAAAAATTTGCAAAAAAAGAAATCGTAAACGTAGTGAGAAAATAAATATGACCATTCTTTTATAAAGTAACTATGCCGCTTCATTTTTTAAAAAAAGCGGCATATTTTATATTTATAACTTTCATTTATTTCCCAATTGCAACAGGTAAAACTTCCTGTACAAGAGTTTTTAGAGAAATAATAATTCCATTATCCGGAACACTGTATTCTAAAACAGCACCAGGTAGAACATTCATAGATATTACAGGAGTTATAGTTTTAGGTAATGTTTTGCATACCCAGCATTCCCCTGTTACATCATCAGCTTTAAATGAAAATTTTTCGCAACGATATCCTTTTATGTTTTTAAAACTTGCCATTGGCTTTATTGTTGAGTTTTGAAATGGCATCAACGTTTTCTGCCCATTGGAAAGGATGTAACATTTTGAATTTTGAAAAATGGCAGTATCAGGTAAATTGGGGATTTTGAAATGTTCTACGCTTACTCCCATATTTTCATAATAAACAATGGATGTTAAACTTGTAGAAAATGAAATAATATCTGAACGAAGAACAGCCATATGATTAGGACTTATTTCAATGGGACTTTCATACGCATAAATTGCTTTATATGATTTAGATACTGTTAAATTTACACTTAAAAAAATTAATAAAGAAATTATTGCGCTCATGATAATTAGATTTAAATAGAGTTTAAAGAACTTTATTTTAAATAAGAAAATTATTTTTAATGACCATTTGAAGCAACATAATTACTAATTGCTTGACTTAGATCGTCTGCGATATGAGAAGAATTTGATGAATTATTTAAATCTGATTGTACGTCAACACAATTTGAAGAAAATACTAAATTATTAAAATGCATAGCTTGTTCATCATATGTAAATGAATCTAAATTTGCATTACAAGATGAGCCTCTTGAACAAACAACTTCAAATGAGGTTAACGTTGTACTAATAACTTTTGGTAGGTGATGGGTATTAAAATCCCAGTCTATTATTATGGTAAATTCGAAATCGTATATACAACTCCCAGTATTAATTTCTCCACGAACCTTAATTGGAATTTGCTTAATGTTAATATTAACTTGAGATTTCTGTAATAAATAATGTGGGATAACAGAAACGGCATATACTAATTGAGATTGCACGCATAGTACTAAAATTAATAGAGCTGAAAAGATTTTCTTTTTTCATAATTATTAAAATAATTTTAAAACAGCTAGCATGCCAATTATTAATTCATATATAAAATTATTTTT
>JANXXM010000181.1 GCA_025350645.1 Ferruginibacter sp. | reverse complement strand
AATAATCTTGAAGAAGTAAGTCAGTTTTTTAAAAGAGTAGTCAATAGCTTAACCACCAGAGATGTTATCTCCATATGCAGTTTTCAATATGTTTTTCAAGGTATAAATTGGTCTCATTAAATTGTCACTATCGTATAATTCCACAACTGCACATAGCCTCGACTGTCAGACTATGAAAAACCTCAGCGGAGATTATTTTTTAAAAATCATATAACTTTTTGGATCTTCTTGAATACTGGGATGTAAATTTTGAATTTTAAATGCGTTTTCGTCAATTTTCTCAAAGTCGAATTTTTGTGAAGGATATTGTGTGGTTAAGTTTGGAGTGAGAATAATTTTTGTCGATGTAAATGAATACTTAAAAGTGTCTGCACCACAGTATATTTTTTAAATACAATAATTATTTATAGGCCCCGCCAAAAACTTTTCTAAGCAAATCTGTTGATCTTGCAGCAAAATTATTGCGGATATTTTTTTCTTCAATGGCAATTAAATTAAACAATGCATCTGTTGCACGCTGGCTCACATAATTGGTAAGATCAGGATTAAGTTTTCTAAATGTTGTGGGAAAATTATTGTACTTCGTTATAAGATCGCCATAATATTTTGTTCCGTCTACTTTATCCAGCGATGTTTTAATTACAGGTGTAAAAGCTGCTATTAATTTTTCAGTAGTTTTTGTTCTAAAAAAATGCGTAGCACTCGTATCTCCATTTCTTATCAACCCAATAGCATCACTAAGTGTCATACTTTTTATAGCATCAATAAAAATAGGTTTAGCATACCCGGCAGCATCTTCTGCCCCACGGTTTATTTGCAAAATAGCTTTATCTACCATACTATTAAAACCCAAATCTCTCAACGTGTTTTCTATTTTTTTTGCCTCTGGCGGCAACAAAATTTTATACAAAGCATTTTTAAAAAATCCATCGGCGCTATTCAACTGAAATACCGCTTTACTCAAACCCTGGCCAAGCGCTTCTTTAATGCCAGATGCTGCTTCTGTATTAGATATACCTGTGCCCGTGGTACCAGCAGCATTAGCTACCTGTTGTAATGTTTCGCAAGAGGAGATGGATATCGCAATTAATATAATTGTACATACTTTTTTCATAAAATTGGTTTTGCCTGTGTTTGCAAATTATACCAATTATTATTATAAAATAGCCAAATCTATTTTATGATTATACAATGGCAAATACGGGTGTTAAATAATCATTGTATAATTGACGTGCCAAAGGGAGAGAAAATTGGACAATAGAAAATTTCTAACCGATTTTATTAATTGTTTATTAAAATAAAACTTATAATTTCCTGGAGCTGCGTTTGTAAACCTGCAACAAATAAATTACTAATAAAAGAAAAATTGTAGCACTAAAAATATAAAAAAGAGTAGCAAAAAGTATTTACATATATGCAGGTACTGATTGATGTTTTGCTATAAATTTAAACAGTAATAATTTTTAACCATGCTAAATTATAAAAATTCATCATTCCCATTTGCCTCATTGCAGAAAAATTTAAAGAATATTTTTTAGCATTTTTAATTATTTTTCTAGCAGTTACGCCGGGCTTTAAAATCCGTTTGAGTCTATTTGGCTTTAAATAATTGTTTAGGCTGGCATAATGTTGTCAGTCATCCTCCTTCTTCTTTACCACTTTTAAAAATGCACTTCTTTTAGGAGCCGGCATTACGCTTGCTTCCCCCTTCACTGCTTTCCAAATTACTTCGCTAAAAACAAGATCAGGCACTTTATCTTCCTTGCTAAAATCGAATGTGCTGCTAAGTTTGGCTGATGCACCATCACTTGTATTCTTTGCTGTAATATCAATTTTGGCAGGTATTGCATTGTATGCGGTATTGTTTGGGGTTGCGGTGAAACTTCTAAACATTGGTGTAGCAGCAGCATCATACTGGCTCATGGGTGGGAGTCCTAAAATCAACTCAATAGTACGAAGCATAGAAGACGTACTGTACATAGTATGATCTACAAAATTTCTTTTTACATACGGACCTATTACGAATGCAGGAGACCGATGTGCATCTACATGATCAGGGCCGTTCTGTGCATCATCTTCTAAAATAAAAACCACAGATTCGTTCCAAACACTGCTGTGCGACAGGTAATCTACAAACATACCTACACCCCAGTCATTGTCAGCCACATGGGCAAACGGCGTAGGTCTTCCTTTGCTTAAACCTTCTGTATGATCGTTGATGATGCGTAGTGTGCTTAGCTGTGGCAAAGCATTTACTGCAACTAAACTGTCAAAATCTTTCTTCCATTGATTAGCTCTTGTGGTATCTCTCACGCTCTGGTCCCAGCTTGTATAGAAAGGACAAAAATGATCTTTTAAAACAGGAATATTGGGTTTGTAATCATCAGCGAATTCACCATAAGTTCTGTACGATACATTTGCACGCATGCAATAATCCCAGATAAAACCCTGCTTGGGACTCGCTATTTTTCGTTGCCCTTCTGCATCGTATTCACCACCTCTGCCACCATAACTGGTAACCCAATTTTTCTCCAGATAGTCGTTGCTGTGTGCAGCCATGCTCCAGTTATGCCCATCTGCACTCACTTCGCCATCGCAATAAAAATTATCGAGCAATACAAAATCGCTTGCAAGCTTGTGCTGGTTAGGCGTAATCTTTTCTCCAAAAAGTACCAGACTTGTATCGCCGTTGCCCTTTGGCATATCGCCTAATACCTGGTCGTATGTTCTGTTTTCTTTTATAATGTAAAACACATGTTTAATGGGTGAAGGGTTTCCTACTTTCATAGGAATAGGATTACCCACTTCGCCTACAGAAGCCGACTCTCTTTCCTTGCTGTAGGGTGTATTTTTATAAACTCTTTTTGAAAAGACTGATAACGTGGCAGCGGTAGGTTCATCAATAATACTCATCGTACCTTTCATTAAACCACCTATGTATTCAATTTTTCTCAAGGCTTTTATATCTCCTTTTTGGTAAGCCACTCCCTGCTTTTTATTTACAGGGTTAGGTCCATTAGGATTAGCAAATGAGGAAAATCCTTTGCCATTAGCCACAAATATTTTTTTGCCAATTACTTTTACATTGGTAGGATACCAACCAACAGGAATAAAGCCTTTAGATTTACTTTCTCCTTTTTCTGCTACATCAAAAACTGCAAGGCAATTATTGTCTGCATTGGCTATGTACAATGTTTTTTCATTTGCAGATAAAGCAAGTCCGTTACACACAGAACCCGCAGGTGCATTGGGATACAGGGCAGCATTTAAAACTTCCAATACTTTTCTTTTTTTTATATCAATTACAGAAACGCTGTTATCTGCTGCATTTGCTACAAACAATATTTTACCGTTTTTTGACAACAACATTTCGTTCGGGTGATCTCCTGTACTCACCGAGTCGATAATTTTTTTTGATGCAACATCATACACAAGCAGCTTCTCTCCTCCCCATAAAGAAATATACAATTCTTTTTTATCTGCAGAAAGTAAGCAGGCGTATGCTTCCTTGCCTAATGGCAATTGCTGCTTTATTTTTTTTGATGTAAGATCTATCACATACAAAGAGAAATTGTCTTTTGTAACTACATACATAACATTTACAGCATCGTTTATTTCAATACCCGTGGGTGAAATTTTTGTGGGCCACTTTTTACCAAGCACAATACTATCTTGCAGTTTAAGCTTATTGTTGATGATAGCATACTTTATTATCCAGTTGTCGTTACCAGCACTGGCGTATAAAAATTTTTCATCGCTGCTAAACTTTAATCCATACCAGCTTTTGGGCACTTCAATATTATCCAGCACTTTTTCTGTGGCAGGATTGATTAGCTGAATGCTTTGCACACCCTGTCCATTATTGGTAACAGCCATTAATTTTTTAGAACTTGATACAGCAATGTTAAGCGGCAAATCTCCTAGTGGTAGTGAGCGCCCGGCAGGTGACAAGGTCCAACCATTGGGTAGCAATACCTCTTTAGATTTTGTTTGTGCCAGCAATGTTATTGGACCGAAGGCAACCACTAACAAAACAGTTTTAATTATTTTCATACATGATTTATTTTTCTCGTTATAAATTTTATCTACTGCGGTTGAAATATCGTTATTTTTTATTTTCTTTTTTTTCTTTGTAATGATTGTTTCTCATTTCATTCTCATCATCCATATCCGGCCCCTGCATTATTTTTTTCCAGTCAATATTACGGTTGTATTTTTTCATCGCTTTTTCCACATCAAAAATCCTTTGATCATGCCGCTCTAAAGTATAGGGTGTAAAGTTAGGATAAGTGGTAAAAAAATCTTGTAGCAAGGAAGCTGTAGCATCGTACTGGTTTACATACGGTACATTTAAAATATTATAAATAGTTTTAAGAATAGAACCAAAGTTAGCATGCGTATGGCTTACATAGCCGGGTTTTACATAAGGACCAGCCATCATCAAAATACTTCGGTGCGCATCAATATGATCTACACCTCCCTGCGGATCATCTTCCGTAATAATTACCAGCATATTTTTCCAGTACTTGGTACGTGATAAAAAATGGAGAACCCTACCAACAGCCAAGTCATTATCTGCTACAAAAGAATTGCGGCTTGTATACCCATCTTCCGGTCTGTTGCCTGCACCGTGGTCATTTGGTATCTGCATCGTTATTAAAGAAGGTAATTTCTCTTTTCCCTTTAGCCACATTTTGGTGAACTCCCCTTCAAACTGGTTCATCCTAAACTGATCTGGAATATTCATATTAAAGCCTGCATAATTGTGGCTTGTTCTAGGAAATAAAGCCTTTTGCATAGGTACCATTATACCATGCGCTGCACCGGTTGCCGTATCCATGGCTTCTTCCCGCACATGCGCTGTTTCATTTGCTTCGCCAAAATTGTAGAACGACACTTTTTTTCTTTCCAGTGCTTCCCATAATCCTCCTATCTCCCCATAATCTTCCGGGTCCATGCTACCCGTAGAGCCCGGGAAAATGCGGCCCGCAGCTTTTGAAAAATATTTAGCTGTTTTATCTACCGAAGAATTTGCTTCCACCCACTCATTAGGTATCACGCCCATCATCCAATGATGCCCGTGAATAGAGGCATCGCTATCGCAATAAAAATTATCACTAAAAGCAAATTGTTTAGCTGCCTTGTGGTGATTAGGAGTAACCTTCATATTTTTAAATTTGGGCTGTAAAGAATCTGGCAAAGTATACTCGCAGTTTACCCCAAACCTTGCCAGTGTACTATCGCCTTTTGCATTAGGCAACTGCCCAAATATTTCATCATAAGTTCTGTTTTCTTTAGTGATGTATACAATGTATTTAATGAGACTTTTTTCTATGCCGGGTAGCGCAGGCAAAGGATTTTTATCACTATTATTTATAGTTGTAGTTGTAAAAGTATTGTTGATGGTTTGTGTGGTAAACTCAGCTAAATCTTTCGCAGTGGGCATAGCAATTTTTTGAAAAGTTCCCAGTTGTATATCTCCAATATAAGTGCCTTGTGCTGGCGCTGTAAAACCTGCACCGCCGTTGGGCCCTGCACCAAGCCCTCTGTTGGAAATAATGTACAATTCTTTTTCATCTTGCGAAAGCTGCACCCGTGTTGGGCCCCAGCCTGCAGGTATCAATCCCTTGGTTGTTTGTGTAGCAACATCTATAACAGCTACTGCATTAAAACCTAGTAAGGCTACATACAATGTTTTTTCATCTTTGCTCAGCGTGATGCCAAATGGTAATAAGCCACGATATTTATCAATTCGCTTATCAACTTTAATAGGAATATGCTGTAAGATTTTATGCTTTCGGTAATCTATCACCGCTATGTTATCATTGGTAGCATTAGAGATATAAGCAAACTCCTTACCCACTGCTATAGAGTTTGGGCTTGCACCACCAACCACTTCTGCATCTTCCACCATGTCCCCAATTTGATAGCCGGTTTTAAATTTATCTATTACTTTGTTTGTTTTTAAATCTATAGTGAATACACTCATCGCCTCCGGAGAATTAGGACTGCCCACGCCGGGGATTTCCTTTCCATCCACTATCGTGCCTTCAATAGCTTCCTTTGTATTATCTCCATAGGGATGATGAGATATGAGCATGTCGTTATAATTGCCCGGCGTAATTCCTTTTACAAGTGGGTAAGCGTATACACCAACATTGGCTACAAAAGCAGTTTGTTTATCGGGGCTTATAGCAAGGCCAAAAGGCTGTCGACCTGCAGGTATGGAAGCAGTAATTTTTTTATCAATAAGACTGTAACGTACCATGCGAAAATTACCACGGTCTAAAATTAATAACTCATCGTTGTTAAGCAACAAATCAGACGTGAAACTATCATCAAATTCAAAGCCCGCTGCTGTGCTGTTGAGGGATATAGAATCAACCCGCTGCAGGGTTTCAATATTGTAAACCAATACGGCACCATTGTCGCCGCCGCTTAAGTAAACCATTTTAGAATCTGGTGCAAAAGCAACACCTAAAAATGAGCCATTAGAAAACGGAGATTTTATAATTGCTGTTATAGAGGTATCAGCCGAAAAGCTACTATCGGCTAACGGCTCATGCGCAAGCGGTGTAGAAATTTTTTGATTGTAGCTGGGCACTCTTGTAGCCTGCATGGCCGCAATATCAATAATTGTAAAAACCCCATTGTGAAGGGTTACTGCTTTTTTACCGTTGGGAGAAATAGCCATACCGAATGGGTGACTTGTAATACGAACCAGCTCGCCTGCAGGTGTTAGAAATCTACCGCTCGGTAAAATAGAGGTTCCTTTTTCGTTAATAATACAGTATTGGTTTTTTGCAGGGACTTGTAACATAGGTGTTGCAATTCTTTGTGCACTGACAAAAGAAAAGCTAAAAAAAATAATACAGAGCAAATAATTTTTATGCATGATCCGGTTTTGTATTAGAATTAAAATAAAGGCGAAACCTAAGTAAGTTTCGCCTTATAAATTATATACCAACTAAGCAATTAATTATTGAATAACCCACATTTTTGCATTAATATTATCGTTGCCTGCATACTGGCTTTGCACTGCCGCAGTATAGTTGGTACCATTTGTTTGTTTTTCGTTTGATGGGTATTGGTAACGCAAAGGAATTAAGTTACTGTTTCCAATACCAGGCCCTGTAAGAAAGGCTGGTATGGCAGTACGGCGCCACTGGTAATAGGCTTCCAACCCAGAGTTGCGCCCAAAGGCTAAATATTTTTGTAACAATATTTGGTTTAAACCTGCTGCAGTATTACCCGCATATTGCACTGAGGGCTGAGCAAAATAATTTGCAAAACTGAAATTGATATTATAGCTAACGTAATCACCAAGCAATGCATTTGGTCTTAAAAATGTTACGGTGTTTGCACCATCATTTATGCCATAAAAACTAAACATTGCTTTTATACCTCTCTCGTACCAATCTTTTGCATCGCCTGTAGCCCAGCCTCTGTTTATTCCTTCGGCAATGTTAAAGCACATTTCAGGATAGCCGATAATAAAAGTATTTTCTCCAGTAAGGCCATCATAATATCTTTTACGACCTATTGGAGAATATTGCCCTGCAATAACTTTTCCTCCCATGGTACCCACATCTTCGCCATTACTTGCGCCAACAAAAGATTTATAAGAAGTATCTGAAAATCCCAATCCACGGGCAGGGTCTGCTACTTTCATTGCTCTTAAATCTCTAATAGAAGATAAATTATTTAGCCAAGTAGCAGCAACACACAAACGTGTGGCATCGTTACCAAAATTTTGCCTGTTGTTAGGGTAAAGATTTGTTGTAGAATTATACACAAATTCTAAATTATCGCCCATACCCGCCATGAGGGGATATTTGGTTGGATTAGCAAGAACATCAGCAAATTTTTGTTTTACGCCCAAGTCTGCGTCGGCATCTTTTTTACTTAAATGTACTAATACCCTTAGTTTAAATGTATTTATTACTTTTTGCCATTGCCTTAATGAGGTTAACGGATCCTTAGGACTGGAAACATTTTCTTTGTAAAAAAAATCTCCCAGTAAAGACACATTTGCTCCATTTATCAGTCCGGTAATTTGGCTGTTGGCATCCTCCAGTAATTGTAAACTTTGCTTAAAGATATCTTTTTGGGAATCATACTTAGGTGTTGTGTTTTCTAATTGCTTTAATGCCTCACTCATTGGTAAATCGCCTACTTTTAAAGTCATACTTATGAAATAGTATGCTTTAAAAAATTTTGCCAATGCGCTGTATGGATTATTTGGCCCGCTGGCTTTTGCAGCTTCATTTTCCATAGCGACAACATTGCGCAAAGTGCCATAGTTTAAATTAGCAGAGCCCGTCCAATATTCATTGGTACCATAGTAAGTATAAGATGATAGTGTGAACTGACAAAACTTGTCAGCATCACCACCAGGTTCTACATTCATATCGCTTTCTATTTGCCTTAGCAGCAAATAAGCAGGTACAGTCTGAGGCTGGTTTGGATTATTTACATAATCGTTGAATTGCTTTTTACAACCGGAAACTCCAATGCAGGCTATAAAGCAAAGTATGGTTATGATTCTAATATTTTTCATGTTATAAAAGTTTGGATAGTTAAAATGTAATGTTGAGGTTTACTCCAACGCTTCTTGTAGTGGGCGTCTGTAAATTATACTCACGGCTATTTCCTCCGTACTGGTCTCTGCTGCTGTATTGATCCACATCCATATCTCTGAATCCGGATGGAAAAAAGTACAATAAATTTCTGCCTACTACAGATACATCTATTTTAGAAACACCTAATTTTCTGCCCAATAAGCTTGTAGGTAAAGAATAGGTTAATACAACTTCTCTCAGCTTAGCGTACGTTTTACTGACAGATGTATGTTCAAAATTGTTGAAAAAGCTGTTTACATAATCCTGAATAAATTTTGCTTTACTGGTGTTTGCAGTAAACTTTAATGCATTCATGTTGGTAATTATGCCCGTAACAGGATCATATTCGATAGCGACACCGTTAGAAACCTGCACACCTTCACCAACGTAGGAGCCTGCAAAACCAGCATCTTTATAGTGGTGAAATTCGTAGTCTCTGGCCGCACCAATGGCTCCCTCAACTGTAATTATATTGCTGCCTCCTTCTACTGATTTGCGCAATACCCGATCCTGTACCAAGCCGCCAACCTTACCGTCAAACTGGAATGAAAGAGATAGATTTTTATAACTAAATTTATTGATAGCGCTCCAGCTCCATTTTACATCTGCATTACCTACATATTGTTGTTTTGGTAAGTATACAGGGTAACCTGCACTATTATTTATTACCTGTCCATCGGGCGTACGTGCCACTACACTCGCATATAATTTATCTACTCTGTCGCCTTGCGCAAATTGATAGTTGGTAAAGTTGGTCGGTAAGTCTTTGTAGACCTCTTTAAATGTGCTCCAATTTAAATTTACCTCCCATTGCAGCCCTATGGTTTTTTGTAAAAACGGTTTCAGGTTCATAGATAATTCAACCCCTGATAGTTTTGTTTTTACTGCATTGGTAACTAAACCTGTAATACCCGATGTTTGAGAGATAGGCGATGTTCTAATGCCCGGACCATTAATGTTAGTGTAATAAGTGGCACCCAAACCAATCTTATTTTGCAACACCCTAAAATCCATTCCTACCTCTGTAGTTTTTGTAGCACCGGAACTTACATTCGGGTCTATTTTGTTACCTGGTGCATACGCACCTGTAAGACCATTGTAAACGGTGCTCACAGCGTATGCTGGGTCTGATATGCTGTATGCCGGACCTCCATAAACAGTTACATATGGCGTACCATAACCTATAGGGTACGAAGATGGACCAATGTAGGGCGTGGTATTAGAAAATTTAACTGTTGCGTAGTTTGCTCTTATTTTTAAGAAGTTTATAAAATTGGGTAATTGTAAATAATCAGATAAAACTGTAGATAGCGTTATTGCAGGGTAAAAATATTGATTGTGTTCTTTTCGAAGTGCTGTTGATTTATCAAACCTTGCAGTAAAACCAACCGTTGCATAATTTTTTACGCTTACGTCTAAAGCACCGTAGCCACTAAGCACCAACATTTTTGAGTTATAGCTGGATGCTAATATCGGATTTACAGAATTTGCAAACGTATAAAGACCGGGCACATTTAAATAATCTGTGGTAGTAAAACTGGAGTTATAGGTTGTGTTACGAGCAGTGAAACCTACCAACCCGTCTATTTTAAGTAAGCTTTTTAGTTTACCGTTGTATTTTGCAATTGCATCTATGTTGTTATCTAAATTTGATCTTCTGTCTTCTCTGTAA
Organism: Ferruginibacter sp.; assembly: GCA_025350645.1. Classification (GTDB taxonomy): domain Bacteria; phylum Bacteroidota; class Bacteroidia; order Chitinophagales; family Chitinophagaceae; genus Ferruginibacter. The sequence continues at coordinate 4,381 of JANXXM010000181.1, read as the reverse complement.
TCTCCTCTGTTTCCTTCTCTGCCGTAAGGGTGGGCGGAGTAGGGCATTTTTTCATTGCGTAGCAAATCATAAGTACTCACGTTTGTACGCAAAATTGTTTCAATGTTTTTTATGGGTTTATATGTGAGTCCAATACTTCCAAAAATATCGGTTTTATAATGACCCCTCAACCACTCATAACTCATAAACCAAGGATTGTGGTAACGCTGGTATTCTGCAAAGTTGGATTGAATCCCCTCCTTACCTGGTTGCCAGTAATTTTTAATATTGGGAGCGTTTACGTCCCAGTCTGCCCCTGTCCATATCGTAAGATTATAAATAACACTGTTTGGACCATATTGTACATCAGGAATATTAGGTGTTGCCTGGCGGTTGTAATTTAATGCTGCTTCAATTTTTAGTTTTGGAGAAATATCAAAGCCCGTGTTTAAATTAAAGTTGATGATGTTTAATTTGGTATTTGGCACAAGACCTTTTTGATACGTATTTGTCAAACTCATTCTTATGTTTGCCTTATCATTGGCAGAAGAAAAGTTGATGTTGTTTGTATTTAAAACACCTGCCTGTATAAAGTTTTTTAAATTGTCTTTTCCTCTGGATATGTATGGTGTAGGAATACGCAAACCTGTTACAGGGTCAATCGGGCTATCATATTGACGAATGAGTTGTCCTTCAAATTTTGGACCCCACACATCGTAGTCTCCATCATTTATTCCACCCCCTTTTCCATCTCCAAATTCGTATTGAGAGTTATCGCCACCACCATACAATGATTGTGTTTTTGGTAGTGCAATAAAACCTTTATCTACCTGCACGGTGCTGTTTACTTCTATAGTGTATCCTTTTGTATTTTTCTTACCACGCTTTGTTGTAATTAATATTGCACCATTTTGAGCTCTGCTACCGTAAAGAGCTGATGCAGCAAAACCTTTTAGTACGGTATAAGTTTCTACATCATCCGGATTAATGTTCCAGGTATCTGTGGTAACAGGTATACCATCTATTACATATAAAGTAATGGTACCGCCACGTGCAGTTACTGCAGTTGTACCTAACATTTCTCTGTTAATGGCTACGTCTAAACCTGCAATTTTCCCTACCAAACCATTGATGGCATTGGGCTCACGGGCTTTTACCAATTCTGCTCCTGATATAGCCTGTACAGAATAGCCCAGTTTTTTAATTTCTTTTTTAACACCCAGTGCAGTCACAATTACTTCAGACTCCTGCTTTGCTGCTGCCTCTAGGTTAATGGTGATTTCTGCAAAGTCAGTAACTGTAATTTGTTTGGTTTGATAACCAATAGAAGAAAACTCAATGATACTTCCCTTCTTTGCCTTTGTTGTAAAAGATCCGTCAGCTTTTGAGCTTGTGCCGGTTTTTGAATCAACAGCAAAAACAGATACATTTTTTAAGGGTTTGTTATCTGTCGAAAAAATTTTGCCTGATATAACATTCTGGCAAATTGCCGTAGAAGAAAAGAAAAGAAAAGCGAGAAAAAATAATGTGATTCGGGTGTAAAAGATAGATTTCATTTGCAATAGTTTTAAAATGTAAAACTATTGTGAGTATGTTAAGGAAAAGTGAAAAAGGCATGAAGCAATTATCATTTAAATGTTACCAAAAAACTTTAAAAAAGCCTTCGTTTATTTTAAAGAATTAATTTTCAAGAGCATAGCATTTTTAAGATCTAGAACAGGTTAAAAGTGAGAAAGCAAAATCAAATAGTTGCAATTAATTCTTCGGCTAAACCGAAAGACAAGGTCATACCGGCGCCTCCAAGTCCATTAATAATATACACACCGGGTGCAGGTGAATAAAAGATTTCTGTATCAGCATTTGTAAGTTTTGAATATTGGCCACTCCACACTTCTCCTATTTTTAAGGAGGGGAAATTTGCAATTTTACTGAGGTAATCAATGATGAGTTTATTTATTTTTTCGTTGATAAATGCTGTATGCGTATTTGCATACTCATGGCTATCGCCAATGGTAATTTGTCCTATATTATTTTGGCAAGCCATTACATGAATACCCCAATCTAAATATTCACTCATTTCGTTTTGGTAGCGAAGCTTTAAGTCTTTTAATGCACCTGCTACTGCAAAACTTTTGTAGTGAATCAACGATAAGCCACCACATAAAGCAGCACCCATTTTCCAGTTATTGGGCTGTGCTATTGTGCGCAACATTTGAAGCTTACATTTTGTAAACTGAAAACTTTTAAACGCTTCAGGATAGAGCGTTTCAAAATCAGTACCCGAGCAAATAAAAACAAGATCAGCCTCGTGGCTTTCATTTGTGCCAACATACACTTCGTTATCACTTACAAAACTTACGCACTTACCCCATATAAAATCAATGTCATACTTTTCTTCAAAATATGCCGGTATTGCTTCTATTGCCTGCACCGGGTTAATGATCATTTCTTCTTTGCAGTACAAACCACCTATTATATTTTTTGTATTTGCAACGGGGCAAACTTTTATTACTTCAATTTGGTTTAGCATATTTACCTGCCGGTCATTTTTAAAATGCTCATACACTTCACCCAAAACATTTAACTCATCTTGCTCTTGCGCCACATGCAAACTTCCCACCTCATCGTACCAGATGCCTGCTTTGTCACAAATAGTTTTCCAGATACTTTTTGTTTGTAATGCCCGCTCATACAACTCGCCATCGGGTTGCCCTATGGGCCACAACATTCCGAAGTTGCGAATAGAAGCACCTACTGCTTTATCATTTCGCTCAATAATTTTTACAGAAAACCCTTTTAATGCTAATGCTCTTGCAGTTGCCAAGCCTACAATACCGGCACCTATTACAATTGCTGTGCGCTTTTCCATAACTGGTTTGTATTTTTATTTTTTAAATAGAAATAATAAGCAGAAAAAAATGTTACTAGCACACCGATTGCAGAGAAGACAATTACGCCACGGGTATAAAAGTTTACCCAATTTAATTTCAAAGAAAAAATTTCTTTTCCAAGTAAAACAATAATACTTGCCATATAACCAAATGAATCTGCCAGGTACATGAGAAACCCCACATTTGCCTTCCATCCAAAGGCAGCTATAAGTCTTTCAAACAATAAACAATTAAGTGGAATGTAGGCAAGGTATAAGCCTATGCCTACCATTAGCATCCAGTTAAAACCATTTATATTTTTGTGTATAAAGAGGTAAGTAGAAACTCCTGTTATTACAAAACCGATCGCTATTAAACCATGTGAAGCAAGAAATGCTTTAAAATTATTTTTGATAAAAACAATACTCGCAATTACTATCAAGATAATAAGGCTTATGGGTGTCTCCGTCTGGGTAAAAACGGCGGCCTTGTCCGCATAGCCAAGTTCATTCCACATATCTGCGGCAAAATTGTCACGTATATCTCTGAACAAGGTGAGAAAAATATACAAAATTATTAGCATCAACAATCCCGGCATAAACTCAAAAAAAAGTAGTTTCCTTTCTCTTCTGGTCATCGGTTTCCTTTCAAACCGTAGTTGAATATCTGCTGCCGATGGTGGTGGAATTTTCTCCAATAAAAAAACAAAAAGCAACAGCGGAAGTATAAACACTGCACCCGTTACAAAGGGCAACCAAAATTCTGAAATGGCATATTGCAGTTGCAAATATTTTGCTACAGATTTTACAAAGCCAGATGCAAAAATGAAACTAACCGCTAAAGCCGCACCTATAAAATCGGTAGACTTTCTTCCTTCTATGTAAGAAAAAATAATACCCCATAAAATACCCAATGGAAACCCATTGAAAAATAAAAAAACAATATTAAAAGGAGGCGGCACAACAGCAAATAATAATAATGCAATCCAGGAAATGCCTACAAGCAATAAAATAATTTTCCATCGCCGAAATCTTTTCATTTCAGAAATGAATTTTATTCCAAAAAATTTGCTGGCCGTGTACCCAATTAGTTGAATAATTACGAGTGCCACTTTATAATCTATTCCTAAAAAAGTAATACCCTTAAAAGTGCCTACTGTAAAAGGTTTGCGAAAAGCGTATATAATTGAATAGGTACAAAAACAAACTAGCGCAGCATACAAAGCACTCAGCAGTTCAAGTTGTTTTAATTTTTTGCTAGGCAACATTTGAGTGAGCACTATTGTATTCTTTTATAATTGGAATTATTTCATTGATTGCATCTACTGTAAATGCAGGATTCATTTCTTTTAATTGTTCCTTTGAAAATGCACCGGTTGTAACAGAAATTATTAAACCACATCCTGCATTTTTTCCCTCCTGTATATCTACTGAAGTGTCGCCTACTTTTGCAACATTAATTGCATCCTTAATTTGCAATGTAGCCATTATCTTTTTTATCATATCTGCATGTGGTCTGCCGTTTTCTACCTC
>JANXXM010000179.1 GCA_025350645.1 Ferruginibacter sp. | reverse complement strand
ACCATATTGCTCATAGGTTGCTCCTCAGCAGAGCCTACTATTCTTTTGATTGATTATGCAAAATTTCAAAACAAAAATGATAAAATCACCAACCATTTTTGACTACATTACCTAAAAATATCAACGTTCTTATTTTATTATAGCACGCAGCAAATAAAATATTCCTGCTGCAAGCAGACCGCTTACAGGTATGGTTAATACCCAGGCCCATACGAGGTTTACGGTAACACCCCAGCGCACGGCAGATAATCTTTTAGTAGCACCTACGCCTATAATTGCACCGGTAATGGTATGCGTAGTACTTACAGGCGCACCCAAATTTGCTGCAGTAAATAGCGTTATAGCTCCAGCAGTTTCTGCACAAACACCTTCCAGCGGGGTTACTTTTGTAATTTTTGTACCCATGGTTTTTATAATCTTCCAGCCACCGCTAATGGTACCCAGGCTTATGGCAGAGTAGCAGGCTATGGGCACCCAATCCGGCATTTGAGAAAAAGTTTCAATACTGCCGCCAGATATTAAGGCTGCCGTTATAATCCCCATTACCTTTTGTGCATCGCTGCCACCGTGCCCAATACTAAAAAAAGCAGAAGATACTAACTGCAGTTTTTTATACATATTTTGTGTACGCTGTGCAGTTTCTCCCCTAAGATAATTGTAAAAATAAGTGAGTATAAAAATAACACCAATACCCAGCAGCGCCCACCTTTCAAATTCTTTTTTAAAAGGAATAAATAATACACAGGATGCTACAATAACCGCTATGATTAATATTTTTAGCCAGAAATTTCTTTGCATGGTAACCACTGTAATAAAAATAGATATTACCATACCTATTAACGGTGCAAGTACAATAAATAATAAAACGATAAGAATATTTTTACTATCTATACTTCCAAAACCTGCAGCAGCAACGGCTGCACCTGCAAACCCGCCAATAAGCGTGTGGGAAGATGATGATGGAATACCATACCACCAGGTAAGTAAATTCCAGAAAATAGATGCAATTAATCCGGATAAAATAATGATCATTCCGGTACTTCCGGCAAGCACTTCCTGGTGCACTGTTTTGGCTACGGTATTTGCTACAGCATGATCGCTAAAAATAAAGAATGCTACAAAATTAAAAAATGCAGCCCACACCACAGCCTGCAATGGGGTAAGTACTTTTGTAGAAACAATGGTAGCAATAGAATTTGCAGCATCATGAAAGCCATTGATATAATCGAACGCAATAGCAAGAATAATGATGACAATAAGTATCGTGGACATAGAAAAGATTTGATAATTAGCTGATGTGACAATTAGGTAGTTTGCTAATTGGTTTATGCGTATTTAATAATAATACTTTCTATCACATTTGCTGCATCTTCACATTTATCTGTTACAATTTCCATTACCTGGTATATTTCTCTTTTCTTTATCACCTCTTTTGCATCTGGCTCGGTAGCAAATAAACGCTCAATACTCATATCAAAAATATCATCACCTTGGTTTTCTATACTGTTTATAGCCACCAGTGCATCTGTAATCTGGCGCATATTTTTCATATTTCTAAGTTCTGTTACGGCTTTGTGCACCTGCACACAACCCAATGCTATAAGATCTCCAAATTTTTTAATCCCAATATCATCAGGGTTAACCCTGTAAAAATTTATCTTTTTTGCAGAGGCGTAAATATAATCTGCAATATCATCTAATGCAGAGGCGAGGTGGTGAATATCTTCTCTGTCAAATGGGGTAATGAAGTTTTTGCCGAGCTCTGTAAAAATCTGGTGTGTAAATTCATCATTTACATGCTCCATATCTTCTACCTGCTTTATGAGTTTTCCCCGTTGTTCAAAATCAGGTTCGTTCACTACTTCTTTCAATTTTTCACCCATTTTTACCAGCTCTTGCGCCACGCTTTCAAATAGCTGGTAAAACACTTTATCTTTTGGCAAGAAAATATTTAAAATAGAATTGAACCCCATTGTTTTAATTTTTGGCAAAAATAGGTTTATAGCATTTGCTGTATAATAAATAACAATTGGTAATGATTTATTAACAATGGATTTATTAACTAATTATCATGCATAAAGATAATGTTCTTTATTGAGGGTTGATAGGTGGTGGTTGGAGGTATATAAGATAGATATTTTACAGGAGAAGAATATCCCTTTTTTTAAAGAAGCTATGTAAATGGAAGTGTCAGCGATAGCGATTTAGAGCCATAATCATTTGAAAAAAACCGGCGATGAAACTTACACGAACATAAAACATTGATGATACAAATAACATTATGGATTTAGTTTATTGATTTGATTAAAGTGGTAGGGTAAGAGTTGGGGATATTTATTTGCCGGAAATACAACGGCACATAGACGGGAGTTGAACATAGTTACAACGAAGGATGAACGGAGGAAGCTTGGTGGAGGTACGGTGAAGGAGGGTTGAGACTTTTAGGAAGCTCTGTCTTGCACAGAAAAACTTTATTTTGTATTGATAAAAATGATTTTGAAGAGTGAAAAATATTAGTTTTTTTGAGCTGGTATTCTGCTGCACTTCTATATCTTTACCAAGGTTTTAAAACAAACACCATTGGCTTGGATAACAGTGATGGTGATGTAGCCGGTCTTGTTGGTATTGATGTTTGTGAGGGTTCCTTCTTTTCCTGTAAGGGGTTCCTGCTACCACTTTACAATAGTTGCCATCGTTTATATATGCGTAGTGTTTAATGGCAGCTTTTTACTCACAGATTTTGAGTATTTTAAAAATGTTGATCTTAAAATAAAATTAGCCGAAATGAATGAAACTTCTACAACATTGGAATGAAGCCTATGCTACTTTTTTATGCTCGGTAATTACCTGCTGCATATCTCCCAAACTTCCCTTTATAAACTGGAGCATGAGCATAAGAATAGTGGATGCAAACTGAAACTGAATAACTTCTATTTCTGTATTACTTTTTTCGTAACTCGTTATTTCATTGGTAAGTATAGTGAGCGTTCTTTCTTTCCCTTCTATCTTGTAATTAAAAGAAGAATCTATTGGTACCGGTGTTGCCAATACGTATGTCTGCCTTCCTGCTGCAAATATGGTTTCTTTATCAAGCGATTTTAAGATAATCTGTCTGAAAGTTTCTAAAATAAATATAAGGTGAAACTGTGTAGGTACGTTAATCATGTAGCAAATATACTAAATAATTTAGTATATTTGCTACAGATTGGTTGTCGGATAGTATGTAGTAATTAATAGTTGCTGTTTCTTAGATCGTAGTGTTTTTTTAGTGCCGATTTTAAATTGATGAAAGCAGTTAATCGCTAGTAGAATAATGAATGAAGGTTAGAATAAATAAAAAAGCCCCACGCAAATCTTGTGTGGGGCTTTTTATTTCAGTATTATTTAGAAACTGTAACGAATTCCTAACTGACCTTGCCAACGGCTATTTATTGGATCTAATGTATAGTATTTACCATTAGAAGTAGCAGGCGGGGCAAAATTGTATGTTGGTGTATATGATGCAGAACCTGGTACTATGCCTGCAGCACTACTATTATCATTTACAAATTTTAAAATATTTACTGTGTAATTATTAATATTCGTAACAAAATTTATGTGCCCCCAATCATTGTTTATGAGGTTAAGTACGTTCAGTACATCAACACTAAATTGTAATGAGTGCACCATTTTATTGTTTGCAAAAGAGAATTTAAATTCATGCATTAATTTCATGTCGAGTGTAGAATTCCATGGAGTATGCGCCCCATTACGCTCTGCATACTGTCCTTTACGGCTAGATAAATACTTATCATTGTTCACAAAATTATTGAAGTCTGCGGATTGCTGAGAGGCAATATATAAGTTGCCATTTAGGGTGTAATCTCTAAAATTGGTTGCTGTAGTAGTTGTTGGTATAAAGGCTAAGTTAGCATTGGAGCCATTTCTAAAAGCATTTGCGCTAGGGTTATAAATATATGAAAACGGGCTGCCTGACTGTGAAGAAAAAACAAACCCCAACGTAGTAGTGTTATTTTTACTCCATTGTGCATTTAGTCCTAAAGAGCCAACAAAACGATGGCGTAAATCAAAATTAGAATAAGCCAATTGGGCATTTTCTGCGCTATAAGAAGGGTTCACTTCATAATTACTCTGGAAAGAGTTTCTTATTCCATTACTTACATCTTTACTCTTGCCATAAGTGTAAGCAAGGCTGTAGTTCAGTGCAATAGTATGATTACTTCCAAATGTAGTCTTGTTACCTGCTTTAGAAATCTGCGCAGTTAAATTATACCTAAAACCTTCTTTTGTATTTGATAAGAAATATGTGTTAGAAAATGCAGTATTGTTTTTTTGGTTACCTCCTAAATAGAGTGGCGTTTGTGTTGGACCACTTGAAAGGAAAGTAGAAGAATCTCTTAGGTTTATTTGCTGGAATCTTACATCGAAAATTGTTTTTGTGTACAAGGCGTCTAATGTTAATTTATAGCCTTTGCCAAATTTGATATCGACCGCTAAATTGCTCCTCCACACAGTAGGTAACTTAAAGTTATTGTCTATAATATCTACTTCTCTTGTAGTTGCAGATGCAGGACTGTATTTGTTAATGGTGTCTCTGATTTTAGCGGGGTCAATTGCTAAGCCTACAGTACCTGCAGGTCTATAATCAATTGTTCCATAAGTAGTCCCGGTAAGCGTGTAGGCATACCCTAACCATGCGAAAGGCATGCGACCTGTAAAGATGCCTGTTCCGCCTCTTACAACTAAACTTTGATTACCTTTTATATCATAATTAAACCCTAAACGTGGAGAAACTGTTGCTTTGCCCAGCCATTTATTATTGATGTCATTGAATGCGGTGTGACTATACGATGGGTTAGTCGACTTATATTCAATTGTAGTATTTACTGCCGGGTCTAATGGTGGCTGACTGCCAAGATACGAATAGTCAACACGTATACCTGGAGTAATTTTAAAATTTTTGAAGATAGTAATTTCATCTTGTCCGTAAACGCTGGTAAGGTTTACCTTGAATGGATTTGGAGGAGCATTGTAAATATTTTGAGCAGTTTGTTTTGAAGCATCATAAGAGTAAGCTGCACGAATACGACTTGGTTTGTTAGCCTCAAAATTCGCTAGACTTCCATACTCCCATCTACCGTTAAAAGAATTTACGAAACCATATGTTATATCGTAAAACTCATTGTGCGTACCCAATGTGATTTTATTGATACCCTTGGAGATGGTTACATTATCAGTAAACTCAATTGTTTTTTGCTTCATGTTATATACAGAAGCCTCTCTCCAAGTACCTGCCCATATTTGTCCGCCATTTATATCAATAAACGGTGCAATCTGTCCTGGGTAATCTCTATATTCATGCACATTTACAGCACTCAATAATAAATTATTGCTCACTTCATTATTAAACTTTGTCTTTAACTCTGCAACAACATTATTATTTATAGAATGCTGTGTAAAGTCAGTAGATGAGAATTGGAAATTGGTAGACGACCGCTCGAGGTTATTACCTATTCCATTTGTATGAATATAGCGGAGGGTTAAATTGTTTTTTGAGTTAAGTATCCAATCAAGCCTACCGAAAAATTTGTCACTGTTGGTTTTTATTTTGTACGCATCGTAAGTACCGGGATCATAGTTATAATCATTTTTAAGTTTATTTATCACTCTTTGTGCGTCTGCCACCGTAACTGCCGCACCCGGATCTCCTGCGTTGTAAAAAGTAGGCTCCTGGTGACGGGTAAGTTCTACATTTCCATAAAAAAACAATTTGTTTTTTATGATTGTACCACTTATGCTGGCACCATATTGATTATCATGAAATGCCGATCCGATTTTAGTTTTTAATCCATCAACACTTTTACCTACTAAGCCTTGACCATGACCATAAAAATAAAGTGAGCCATGCATATCATTTCCACCACCTTTAGTAACAGCATTTACACTGCCTCCGGTAAAATTCCCCAACTTTACATCAAAGGGTGCAAGCTGCACTTGTACTTCCTGTATAGTTTCCAAACTATATGGGTTTGTTCTATTACCAGAACCTGCAGTACCGCTTTGGCCACCACCGCTCGTGCCACCTGCACTATTACTAAATCCAATTGCATCGTTATTAATCGCACCATCTAGCGTTACATTATTATAGCGAAAATTTGTACCCGCAAAAGAGTTGTTGTTAGATTGTGGGGTAAGTCGAGTAAAATCGGATATGCTTCTACCAATACTTGGTAGAGTTGTTATTTGTCCACGACCTATATTCGTTCCTCCTACATATTTCCTTGATGATGCGCTTATTATAACTTCAGTTAGGCTTTTGTCATCCACCTTCAGTGATACATTCACAGGAGCATTTTCCCCCAATGCTAGACTAATATTGTCAAATGTTTGACTTTTAAATCCGCTGTAAGAAACTGTAATAGTGTAAGGGCCGCCAGGTCTTAAATTTACAACATTAAAAAATCCTTTGCTGTTCGTTTGAGTTCCACTAACTGTGCCTGTTGGTTCGTACTTTAATATTATAGAAGCGTTTTGAACAACTGTGCCTTTCTCATCAGTAACTTTTCCTGTTAATGCTGCAGAAGTTTCCTGAGCCATTGTTTTGATGCCAAACATTAGGAGTAAAGGCATCAGCGTAGACAATAATTTGAGTTTCATTTTTCTTGTTTTAAATTCCTGCAAATAGACAGAATTAACTTAAAACAAATGTTACCTAAATGTTACCTAAATGTTACGAAAAGTTAACTTAATGATAGAACTTGTTATTTCCAAAAAAAGCCATTTAAAGGTTATGATTTAAAATTATAGAGTTACTCTAAAGTAACATACCATAGGATTTTTGAACAATACTCTTAAAGCGATATTATATTAGGTAAGAAGGAGTATTCGAACCTCTCTTTCACAACCGCATAATAAAAAATTATTACAGTTGTACAATTTGGACAATTCATTTTACAAAAGATCTTCCTACTAGTTTTTTTGTTGGTTGCAATATGTCTGCAGGTACACAAAGTAATTTGCTAGTCTTTATTGAGCAGGTAGCGTAAAACCAAAACTTGTTCCTACATCTATCTTGCTGCGAACGAGTGTAGTTTGCATGTGCAACTCCACAATGTGTTTTAATACACTGTTGCCATCTACATTATAAAACTGACTTCTATATGTTGGAAATACATTGTTTCTTTGTGCAGCCCAAATAAGAAGAAACTCGAGCCTTTCTATTTTTAACTCAATAATGTTAGGTTATCCGACTGGTTTATTCATAGATGCCACAAGAGGTACACCAACTGACAATAATATTCCAGGTTCATTATTAGTACAAAATACAATTATTGCTGGTTGCCCGCAACCCATTAATTATAGCATTGCCGATAATGCAAACATGCCCACTACACCAAACACTACTGCAACTATAACAACCTGGTTTAATACTGCAACGTATGGTATTAGTATTCTTACCAATACATTAGATGCTGGCTTAACTGCACCATTTAATTACCTGCAGCCAGATTTTACACCAACATCTGCAACAGCAGCAGCAGCTACCGGAGCTTCATTTATACACCCAAAGGCAGCCAATTTTTTTACTCAGGTATCGTATAAAGGTGCATGTAGCGTGGGAGATACCTGGTTTAAAGGATGGACAAAATACATGTGATTACTTACATACATAATTTAATTTACTTAAAAAAAGCAGTCATATTTGTGGCTGCTTTTTTTTAACTTAAACAATAAAAATAAAATGAAAACCAATGCCGTAATTATTTTTTTTATATTGCTAACAGCCTGCGGTTGCATCCATAAAAAAAATTCATTTGTGCCTACAAAAAAATTGGATACCGTTTGGCTAAATACCGTTACAGAACAGAGTGACAGCTTTTACTCAAAACCCTATAAAAGAACAGATTTTGTTACTGCATATTTTTATATCGGCAAAAAAGATTCTTCCATTTGCCAGGTAATGAAAGATTCTGCAGGGCAGGTAAGGCAGGTATTAATAACCAAAAAAAATAATCGCTTTCGCCTTGAGCAATATTATGCCAATGGCCAACTTATAGCAGCTATTCCTATTAATAAAAATGGAGTAAACCATGGTACCGCCACTTACTATTTTGAAAATGGAAAGGTGAAAACGACTGGTAACTTTAACGCAGGCTTGTATGAAGGAGTGTGGCATAATTTTAACGAAAACGGTAAAGAAGTAGCCCCCACTACCTATGATGTAAATGGCAATATCAAAGGCCAATAGCTTTGCATCAAATTATTCACATTTCGTTTGGTAACAATAGCTTTACTTGTACATAACATTAGGGCATTTACTTGCAGTATAATATCGTACTGTATGAAAAAACCAATCACTCTTAAGCAAGCTGCTATAGCTATTTTGCTTTGCTTTTTTTTAGCCTTTATTATTGCACTTATACTACAAAGTTCTTTTACCGAAAATCTTATTGATACTGGCGATCATACTTTTTTAAAAAATATTTTCTTTGTAAATATTACTTTTATGGGAGATGCTGTTTTTGGTTTTTCCCCGGCTGTTGCAGTAATACTATTATTTAATAAAACGAAAGAAGGGCTGGCTTTGCTGTTTGCAGTAACCGTTACCCTATTCATAGTTCAGGTAATAAAAAATATTTTTTACACCGGGGATACTGTTCAGTTATTTTTTGAAAAAAGTACTTATTTTTTTGATGATGAAGAAAGTATTATACAATCAGTAATTTCATCCCATACTGCTATTGCTTTTACACTAGCCCTGTTTTTTTCTATTAAGATAAAAAATAAAAAAATAAAAATCTTCATTTTTGCAATGGCAGTATGCATTGCTTATACAAGAATATATTTAGCAGCAGAAAACGTTTGGGTAATAGCAGCAGGCATAGTACCGGCGATTATAGCTGTATGGCTTACTGCTGCAATATCTTCACAAAGAAAGAGAAAATGGACGTTGGGCAAAACGATAAAAAGCAAGAGCAATATAAACTCCTATCCCGACTCCCGCTTCATTATTTTCCCTGAAGCATAAAGCCAAAACTGGTGCCAACATCGGGCGTACTGCGCACATGTATAGTATAATGGTGTGCTTCTATAATATGCTTGCAGATGGCAAGCCCCAGCCCGCTGCCACCGGCTTTACGGCTACGGGCAAGGTCAGTACGGTAAAATCTTTCAAAAATGCGGGGCAAATGCTCTTCAGCTATTCCATAGCCGTCATCACTTATTTCTATTAATACATTTACCCCGTCTATATTATAAAAACTGGCTTCAATATTACCATTTTCCTTCCCGTATTTTATACCATTATCTGTAAGGTTTATAAATACCTGCCGTATTTTTTCTTTATCTGCATAAACAGATAATGGAGCTTCGCATTCTTTACGTACAAAGCATTTAATGTTTTTTTCCTGTGCTTTTAAATACAACGATTCATATACTTCTTTTAGCAGATCCTGTATTATAAAATGCTGGCAGTTTAGCCGCAGTACACCCGTTTCCAGCCTGGATATTTCGTCAAGGTCATCTACCAAATTTACCAGCCTGTCAATGTTTCGGGATGCACTTGTAAGAAATTTCATGTTAACTTCATTATTATGTAAAGCCCCACCCAGGAGTGTATCTACATAACCTTGTATGGCAAATATGGGAGTCTTTAATTCATGACTCATATTTTGCAAAAATTCTTTTCTAAATAATTCATTTTGCTGGAGGGCTTCTATCTCTTTGGTTTTTTGCTTGGCCCACTCTTCCACATCTTCCCTCACTTCATCTATACTCTTTTGTGGTAATATATGATTGTAATAAAACTCTTCTCTTTTACTTGCCTTGGTTTGATAAATAAGTTTATAAATGAGTTTTATTTTTCTGTAAATAAATTTTTGTACCGTAAATAATATCAGCGCATAGCTTCCTGTAAAAATTACCAGCGCATATATTAAAGCTACCCACCATGCCGTATCTAAAAAATATATAGCAATACTTATGGGCACAGATAATGCCAGTGCTGTAAGTACAGATAATTGTTTAGGAGAAAAATTATTGGTAGATGGCATGTAGCTATAATACAGTTTTAAAAATGTACTATAAAGGTAAAAGCAAAAGTTTTAAAGAAACAGTAAATAGGCTGCCGCATATTATAGGCTATAATTCAAATTTATACCCTACGCCTTTTACGGTTGTAATGCAGTCCAGCCCTGTTTTTTGGCGTATTTTACGTATGTGCACATCTATGGTTCTATCGCCCACAATTACTTCTGTACCCCAAATGCGGTTTAATATTTCGTTTCTTAAAAAAACCTTACCCGGGCGGGATGCCAGTAAGGAGATCAGTTCAAACTCTTTGCGTGCAAGTATAATATCATCTCCATTATACCTCACCATAAATTTTTCCCGGTCTATTTCCATCCCGTTTATTTTTATAGTACCTGTTTCATCTTTTTTTACCCTGCGAAATAATGCATTTACTTTGCTAAGCAATACTTTTGGGCTTACCGGTTTTGTTATATAATCATCTGCACCAGTCTCCAGCCCCTTTATTTCTGCACTTTCATCGCTCATGGCGGTAAGAAAAATAATAAGTGTTTCTGCAAACTGTGGTTGTGCTCTTAAAATATTACAAACCTCCAGCCCGGTTTTACCTGGCATCATTACATCCAGTATTATTAAGTTTGGCTGATGTTTTTTTGCTAAGTCAATAGCTTCGTCACCATTTTTTGCCGAAATAACCTCATACCCTTCCGCCTTAAGGTTAAATGATAATATCTCCAGTATATCTGGCTCATCATCTGCAATAAGAACTTTTTTTTCAGCACTCATAAAAATATAGTTTCGCAAAAGTAAGGTTATGAAGTTGGCTATTGTATGTTAAGCCTTCGTTATAAGATTATTAAATTGTTAACTACGATGCAACACATAAAGCATAATAGCAGTCCTTAAAAAGTGTGCAGCCAATAAAAATTGCACCATCTTTGCTATTTAGCTATTATTATGAAGTATAATTTTATATTTATTATTTTGGTTTTATTTGCTTCAAAGGTTTTTGCCCTGGCCGATACTCCTTATATCCCAATAAACAGACTGCACTTTCATGATCTTATAAAAGAGCAGCAAAAGCTTATGGATAAAAAGGATGGCAAAGAAGACGGTCTATTTCGTGCCGGTGCAAACGATAATATAAATATGCAGCTTACTGATGCTTTGTACAGGCACACTAATGATATACGCTACTGGATAGAGAGAAACGAAAAAATTAATTCGAATAATGATAAGGTGCGGTATTTAAAATACCTGGAAAATGTTCTCAATTATTTTCGTATAAACTGGAATGCAAAAGAAATAAGCCCGCTGGAACTACCTGCCCTGATTACAAATGCAGATAATATTATGAAAGCAAAAACGGAAGGGATAAGTATAGTTCCTTTGTTGCAGCAGGCACCATATAATATTGCAAAAATAAATGCCGTTATTTTTTCTGACGATGATGAAAAAAGCATTACTGCTAATGTGGTGTACCTTAAATACGTAAACCTTTATCCGGAAAAAATACTGCAATCTATATCACCATTTGCAAAAGAACCTTTTGCAGATAGTTTGATCACTGTGGCTTGTAAAAAAAATCCTGTACAGTTTTATTCTTATGCGCAATCTATTTATTCTACAGTAGGTAAATTAATTCATAATAACAAAGACCCCATGGTAGCTCAGGTTGCCAAGCTTAGCGGCACAGAAAATGCCTTGTTTTATTTTCCTTTTCTGGATGATATACTTAATAATAAAAAAAATATTGATAGTATAAAAAAACTGGTGGGCAATGGCGAAAAAGGATATGATAGTGTAGGCTACTACCGCCTGCTGGTAAAAACAGCTACTGCATATTTTACAAGAATGCAGGCAAGGGATACACCCGTTGCATATTTTGGTGCAAACGGCCTTTTAGCTACCCTCAGGTACAGGGATAGCCTTCATTTTATAAGCAGAATAAATGAGCTGCACAATGAAAATAATCTTGCCATAAGAATGAGAGCCATACAACCCCTTAGTGCGGGCGAGCTGTATTATGCAATGGTATTTGCTGAAGATATTATTTTTACCAGCAGTTATAAGCATAGTTTTAACCGTATGCTGCAGCTTATGGGAAGCAAACCCCGTGGCGACTCATTGCTACTAGGTGTTAACTTTGACCGGTATAGAAAGTTTATAAAAATGGCTGCCAATTACAACAAGCTAGATACATTTTTAAAAACAATGCCAGCTATGAGAGCAGAGATGATTATGAAAAGTTTTGTGGCCAGCCTGGATAAAACCGGCAACCTGGAAGATGCGGTAGATGTTGCAGATTCCTACAGCAGTATTACAGATATTTCATTAAAAAAAGCATTGCTCACCAATGTTACACTCAATGAAACAAACGCTCTCGCAGATGATAATAAAAACGGAACTGTTATTTATGGATTGCTAAAAGCTATATTTAAAACAGCAGATGGTGATACTACAAATCTCTCTGCGAAATTGGGTATTCCCTCTATTTACGAACTGCCACTGCAAGCCATACAAGATGAAAAAGGTAGAATAATACAGCAAGTGTTTTGGTATGGAGATAAAGATGGCAAACAATTTTACCCGCAGTTTAAAAATTCCTTTTCTCCCAAAGAATGGAAAGTAACAGAAAAAAAAGAATGGATGGAAGCCATTTCTACAAAAGGAAATGTGATGATTTTTGCAAACCGCCCGCTAGATAATGATGCTAACCTAGATGATAGCGCACAAATACACCTGGCAGCATACTTGCAAGAGAAAGGGCTTAAACCATCTGTAACCGTACACCGGGGCCATAGCTACTGGCTGCCCCGCACACTGGATCGTATGGCAGGGAATGAAAAAATTATAGTATTGGGTTCCTGCGGCGGATATCAAAACTTAAATAAAATTTTGGAAGCCTCACCGGATGCGCATATTATTTCTACAAAAGAAATTGGTGCCGGAGATATTAACCGCCCTATACTTAATTATATGAATAATGCTTTTGCTACAGGTACTACACTTTCGTGGAAAAACATGTGGGCTAGCCTTAATAAAATTTTTTATGCAGAAGCCAATAAATCTATAAGAGAAAGCTGGGATGATTATATACCCCCTTACAAAAACCTTGGTGCCATTTTTTTAAAGGCATATACTAAAAGGATAGAAGGCGAATAAACTTTTGCAGGTAATATTGTAGCATACCGTTATTTTATATCAGTTTTGAGTAAAGTAAAAAAAAATAATGATTTACCTTTACAGCCATGAGTACGCCTACGCCTGTAAAGAAGAAATTAAATGTATCCGTTTTAAAAAGAGTCTTTGCTTTTACAACTCCTTATAAAAATAAATTTTATCTCTCTATTTTTCTCTCTGTTTTTCTCGCATTGATGGCACCCATAAGGCCATTGCTTATACAATTAACCATTAACAAAGGCATTGCAGATAAAACACTGGGCTATTTTATAGATGGTCCCGGAGGTTTTATAATAGAGCTTACCATTATACAAATTGTGCTATTGTTTATAGAAACTACCTGCAGGTTTTTTTTCACCTTTACTACCGCCTCCCTGGGGCAGAGTGTAGTAAAGGATTTGCGGGTTAACACCTACAATAAAATTGTACACCTCAATTTATCTCAGTTTGATAAAACCCCTATTGGTACACTTACCACCCGTACTATAAACGATATAGAATCTGTAAACGATATTTTTAGCGATGGCCTTATCCCTATTATTGCAGATATGCTTTCTATTATTTCTGTACTTACTTATATGTTTATTGCAGACTGGAAACTTACACTGGTTTGTCTTATCCCATTTCCGTTTTTAATTATAGCTACTTATTATTTTAAAGAAAGCGTAAATAAATCTTTTGTACGGGTACGCAATGCAGTAGCAGCCCTTAATGCTTTTGTGCAGGAGCATATTACTGGCATGGCCCTGGTGCAGGCTTTTGCGGCAGAAAAAAGAGAGCAGCAAAAATTTAATCATATTAATACAGAGCACCGCAATGCCAATGTAAAAGCCATTTTTGCGTACTCGGTATTTTTCCCGGTGGTGGAGCTGGTATCTGCAATATCTATTGGTTTGCTGGTGTGGTGGGCTGCAAAAGAAGCCGGTGCAGATGCAGAGAGGGCAAGGAGTGCAGGCGGAATAATTACTTCTTTTATTCTTTGTTTAAATTTATTGTTTAGGCCGCTTAGGCTTATTGCAGATAAATTTAATGTACTGCAAATGGGTGTAATAGCCAGCGAAAGGGTATTTGTAATTTTAGACAACGAAGATATTACCGAAACCGATGGGGTTATTGCTCCTCTAACTATACAGGGTAAGGTAGATTTTGATCATGTATGGTTTTCTTATATAGAAGACAGGTATGTTTTAAAAGACATTAATTTTAGTATTGCGCCTGGCGAAACCCTTGCTATTGTTGGTCATACGGGCAGTGGTAAAACTTCCATTATCAGTTTAATAAACAGGTTATATCACATTCAAAAGGGAAAAATTAAAATAGATGATATAGATATTGAGGCGTACGAGCTGGATCATTTGCGCAGCAAAATTGGTATTGTATTGCAAGATGTATTTTTATTTAGTGGCAGCGTGCTGGATAATGTAACGCTGAGAAATGATGCCATAAAAAGAGAAGAAGTGGTAGCAGCAGCAAAATTAATAGGACTGCATAATTTTATAGAAAAACTCCCAGGCGGTTACGATTATAATGTAATGGAGCGTGGAGCTACACTATCTCTTGGGCAGCGGCAGTTGCTTTCTTTTGTTCGTGCATTATTATACAACCCCGCTATTCTTATTTTAGATGAAGCCACTTCTTCAGTGGATAGCGAAAGTGAGGCACTTATACAAAATGCGATTGATAAATTGATTGCCGGGCGTACTTCTATTGTTATTGCGCACAGGCTTTCTACCATACGCAAAGCCAATAAAATACTGGTGCTGGACAATGGTGAAGTAAAAGAAATGGGAACGCATGCAGAACTAATGGCAAAGCAGGACCATTATTACCAGCTTCATAAAATGCAGTTTGAAAAACAGGAAGAAAGAGCATAAATTTTTTTACCGATGAGCAGGGCCTAATTAAAAGGTACTTTTTCTGTTTCCTTTAATTGTTCATAAAACAATATTTCCTCCATTTCTCTTACCTCCCCCGGTGCTAGATCTCCCAGTAAAATATTACTGATACTTAGCCGTATAAGCCTTAGGCAGCGGTGCTTTACAGACAATACCATTTTGCGCACCTGTCTAAATTTACCTTCTGTGAGTGTGATGAGCAGCCAGGTATGCGGATATAGTTCCCGTGGGTCTGTAGCGTATTTATACAATGATGCAGGATTTTGTATTATTTGAACAGAGTAAGGTTTTGCAAAATAATTTTCGGTATCATTAATGGGTATGTTTACACCCTGCTGCAATTGTAAAAATGTTTCTTGCGTCATTTTATGCTGTACCATTACAAGGTAAGAACGGGTATGGGCTTGCTTTGCAAGAAATAATTTTCGGGTTACTGTTTTATCTGTTGTCAAAATTAATAACCCCTCAGATGTACTGTCCAGCCTACCAATGGCATGTGTACCTTCGGGAAAATTAAAATCCATATCTCCCAGCAGGGCAACATTATGGTTGCTTATAAACTGCGATACCATATTATTTGGCTTGTTTATAATAAAGTAACGATGGGGAGAATTTTTCATTTAAAAATCAACAGAAGAGTTGCTGTAAAAAATCTTGTTTGTATACATTTAGATGAGAAGCTACTTCACCTAATATTGCAGAAAGTGTTCCAATCTTTATTGTGCCATGGTGCCGGACTGTAACATGATGCTGTCCTACATTTTTCGGTAGTCAATCTTATATGACTACTTCCTGTTTGTCTGCTAATTTTATAACCAAAAGGTTTAATAACTTTATTAAATTATCGCTTTTTAAATTTCTTAAAATTTTCATGCAGGTATTACATCTTCTTTTACAATGTGCAAACGGATAATTCTTTTTTTGTCATCTTTAAAGTGATAATGCACTGCATCAATAACAGCAAGTTTTTAATTTTTCATAAGTATCATCCTGCGTAAAAATTGCAACACCTAAACCTTTTGCAATAAAGCCATCTTCATCTGCCTCTCCTACTAAAAATATTATTTCTTCCATATTATTCCTTCATAAATTTACAGTTAAGTTGAATAATAATATGCATTTGATACTTTACAGTAAAGTAACAAATGAATTTACACTTCTATAAAAGTTGAAAAAAGATTTACCGCTAAAGAGCGGCGGGATGGGCAGTAGTAGCCACGCCCCAATAAATGTTGCTTTATAATTAATTTTATTGCGGGGCTACTACAGACAGCCCGGACAACTTTTGAGCAAGGCCTTTAAGCCAACCGCACAAAAAATTTTATTTTATTGTGCGGTACAGCAATAATCAAATTTCATTTCTGCAGTATTCGTATTATTTGCTGCTGCACTATTAGCCCATACGGTTTGCTGATCTGTTATTTTACCTGCTGCATTATATTTTACAACACTTGCCTGTGCTGCAATGCTGCCACAAGTACCAGATGGTATTGCTAAAATGGGGATTTGATAGGTGTAAGAAGCTTCATTGTTATGAATAGTACTGTAAGGAAATTTCTCTGTCATAATATTACCTGCTTTAGTGAGAGGAATAAGATAATTGACACCAATGTATAAATGTGTTTGTGCCAGTACATACCCGTTTTGTGTTTGATAAGTAACGTAAATAAAATATGCATCGTTGGTTACTTTAACACTACCTGTATTAACAGCGTTTGCTGCAATTAATGTTGCCGTTGTAAATGGAGAATCTTTAATTTCAACGGTTTTTTCATTTGTATTTTTTACAGCTATATTTATATTGTTATTAGACTGTGCATTTCCTCTGGTGCAGGCAATATAAATAATGACCGTCCAAAATAACAAGCTGAATAAAATTACTTTCTTCATTAGTCATTGGTTTTAAGATAAAGGATTGGTTATTTAAAGAAAGCTTTTACTTTCAAAAAAATAATGTTCCATTAAAATAACACCCAAATGAAAAATTTATTGCAGAAGTAAAATAATTTGTAGCATTTTAGCTTGAAACAATTTGTATTATTTACTCAAATGCATGCTACGTTCCTTATACAACTGACGGAAATAAGGATCTCGCAGGTCTTTTATAAAACGGATGGCTTCGCCGGTGCTTTTCATTTCCGGACCAAGTTCTTTGTTTACACCAGGGAATTTATTGAAAGAAAAAACGGGTTCCTTAATGGCAAAGCCGGTAAGCTTTTTTTCGTAAGTAAAATCTTTGAGTTTTGCTGCGCCAATCATGATTTTGGTAGCAATATTTAAATACGGTATTTGATATGCTTTTGCAATAAAAGGTGTAGTACGGCTTGCCCTTGGGTTTGCTTCTATCACAAAAACATTACCGTCTTTAATGGCGAATTGTATATTTATCAATCCTTTTATTTTTAATGCTCTTGCAATTTTTTCTGCATATTCTTCCATTGTATGCACTATAAGCGGCGATAAATTAAACTGTGGCAACACGGCATTGCTGTCGCCGCTGTGTATACCTGCAGGTTCTATATGTTCCATCACGCCCATTACATGAAAATCTTCTCCATCAAATATGGCATCTATTTCTGCTTCCTGGCAGCGATCTAAAAAATGATCAATTAAAATAGTATTGTTGGGTAAATGTTTTAATAAACTAAGAACGCCTTTTTCCAGTTCTTCATCATTTATTACTATGCGCATTCTTTGCCCGCCCAGCACATAACTTGGCCTTACCAAAACCGGGTAACCCACTTTTTTTGCTACTTCAATGGCTTCGTCTGTATTAAGAGCAGTGCCGTAGTTGGGGTAAGGAATATCCAATGCTTTGAGCATATCACTAAAGCGCCCTCGGTCTTCGGCAATATCCATACTGTCAAAAGAAGTACCTATAATTTTTATACCTTTTTCATGTAATCGTTTGGCAAGTTTAAGTGCGGTTTGTCCGCCCAATTGTACAATTACACCTTCGGGTTTTTCATGTTCAATAATTTCCCAGAGGTGTTCCCAAAATACGGGTTCAAAATAAAGTTTATCGGCAATATCAAAATCTGTACTCACAGTTTCCGGGTTACAATTTACCATAATAGCTTCGTAGCCGGCTTCTTTTATTGCAAGCAAGCCATGCACACAACAGTAGTCAAACTCAATACCCTGGCCTATACGGTTAGGACCGCTGCCGAGTACAATAATAGAACCAGTCCCTCTGCCCCCCGAAACGGGGTTCTGGGTTTCTAATACTTTACTGCCTATTATTAAATTTTTAGTTTTTGCTTTATTTTTAACTACAGATTCGTTGTGAATGAGTGCACTCGAATGGACTGCATTTTCAATCCCCCTTTTGGTGGGGGGTGAGGGGGCTGTGGTTATCGTTTCAAACGTACTATAAAAATAAGGCGTCTTTGCTTCAAACTCTGCCGCACAGGTATCTACCATTTTAAAAACCCTTGTAATACCGAGTGCTTTTCTTTTTTCATACAACTCATCTTCTGCACCATCGTTCATTATGCGTACCATTTGCTCATCGCCAAAGCCCAGTACTTTTGCGTCTTTTAATAACTGTACGGGCAGGGTAGTCATATTATATTTGGCAATTTCCTTTTCGCATTCGCATATTTTTTGAATCTGATAAATAAACCACCGGTCAATACCCGTGCTTTCGCAAATTCTTTTTACACTTGCCCCTGCCATCAATGCATCTTTTATGCGAAAGAGCCTATCCCATTTGGGAATTTTTATGTACTCAATCAATTCATCTGCATGCATTAAACTTTTTCCATAATATCCTAAACCAACGGCTTCATTTTCTAAACTCTGACAAGCTTTTTGCAATGCTTCTGCAAAACTTCTTCCTATTGCCATTACCTCGCCCACACTTTTCATCTGAAAACCCAGCGTATCATTAGCTCCTTTAAATTTATCAAAATTCCAGCGTGGAATTTTTACAATTACATAATCCAGCGCAGGTTCAAAATAGGCAGAAGTAGATTGTGTTATTTGATTTTTTAATTCGTCCAGCGTATAACCAATGGCTAATTTTGCAGCAATTTTTGCAATAGGATATCCTGTTGCTTTACTTGCCAATGCAGAGCTGCGGCTTACCCGGGGGTTTATTTCCACTACTATTAACTGCTCTGTTTGCGGGTTAAGCGCAAACTGCACATTACAACCACCGGCAAAATTTCCTAAAGCCCGCATCATGCGGATGGCCGTATTGCGCATGTTCTGGTAAGCGGTATCACTCAGGGTCATTGCAGGTGCTACGGTTATGCTATCGCCTGTATGAATACCCATGGGATCAAAATTTTCTACCGCACAAATAATTACTACATTATCGTTATCATCTCTCAGCAATTCCAGTTCAAATTCCTTCCAGCCAAGTACAGCTTTTTCTACCAGCACTTCATGAATGGGAGATGCGGTTAAGCCATTGTTTAATGCTTCATCCAGTTCATCTTTTTTAAACACAATACTACCACCGCTGCCGCCAAGGGTAAAAGACGGGCGTATCACCAACGGAAAACCTATTTCCTGTGCAAATTCTTTTCCTTCTAAAAAGGAGTTGGCTGTTCTGGCAGGGCAAACAGCAATATTCATTT
This sequence comes from Ferruginibacter sp., assembly GCA_025350645.1. Taxonomy (GTDB): domain Bacteria; phylum Bacteroidota; class Bacteroidia; order Chitinophagales; family Chitinophagaceae; genus Ferruginibacter. The sequence continues at coordinate 4,777 of JANXXM010000179.1, read as the reverse complement.
CTATCATCCATTGCCTAAATTTTTCTCTGTCTTCCGCTTTATCAATTGCTTTAATATCTACCCCTATAAGTTGTACATTAAATTTTCCCCAAACGCCCAATTCATCTGCTTCTTTACAAAGATTGAGCGCTGTTTGGCCGCCCATAGTAGGCAGCACGGCATCAATTTTATTTTCTTCCAGAATTTGCTCAATGCTTTCTACTGTTAGCGGCAGCAAATAAACCCTGTCCGCCATCATAGGATCCGTCATTATTGTAGCCGGATTGCTGTTGATGAGAATTACTTTTATGCCTTCTTCCCGCAGACTGCGTGCGGCTTGCGTGCCACTATAATCAAACTCGCAGGCCTGGCCTATAACAATAGGGCCGCTACCGATTATTAAAACTGATTGTATGTAGTTGTTTTTAGGCATGACACTTTAGCCTTTGGTGTGGCGTGCAAAAGTAACGGGATTGAAGGAAAATAAAAAAGAGAAATTGAAACTATGGGATTTGCTATATTTCTCTTGCTAAAAAATGTTTTAAAGCATGTTGATAAACAGATTTCACCTCGCCAACACGTTTTATATAATCTGCCTTTAATACCGGGCTGCTATTTATGGTTTTTGCATAAGCAACTGCTTCGGCAAACCTGCTCCTTTTTTCTTTTTGCGAATGGCTGGGTGTTACGTTTCGCATATCAGGATATTTACTTACCACTGTTTTATCTCCATATTGTTTTATAACAATATCTCCTAACCTTGCTTTTATATTTTTTGGCATTATAAATTATGCTGTTGGCAGGCAAAAATATTTTAAAATCAAAAAATAATATCTTTTGCACATCCTTCGTTTTGCACAACTTGCTAAGCCATTAAAAAGAACGATTATGGCAACGATATTTTTAAATACAAATAACTATAGCCAACAAACTTTTGTTAAATCAACCCTGCTGCGTATTGTGCAATTAATTGTTGTTATTTTTGCTCATAATAAAATTTTTATATGCGCATTTTTCTATCAGTATTTTTTAGTGTAATTACGCTGGCCTGCCTCGCCCAGCCTGCCAAACTTAGTGCAGATAAAATAATAGGCATAGTAGGTAATAAAATTATTCTTAAAAGTGATATAGACAATACGCTGCTGGATATGCAACGCCAGGGTATGGAAATACCGGAGAATGCAAAATGCCTTTTAGTAGAACAAAAAATGGGCATAAAAGCATTGGTATTACAGGCAGAAAAGGATTCGCTACCAGTAACTGATGAGGAAATAGAAACGGATACCGATAACAGGGTACGTTATTTTATAGGACAATATGGCTCTAAAGATGAGGTAGAAAGAATGGCAGGTAAAACCATTTACCAGCTTAAAGAAGATATGAAGGGTGATCTTAAAGACCAGAAACTGGCTGCTGCCATGCGCAATAAAATTGTAGATGAAATACGCATTACACCTTATGAGGTAAAACAATATTTTGAAAAATTAAATAAAGATAGTCTGCCGTTTTACGAAACAGAACTGGAAATAGGAACACTGGTTGCTTACCCGAAAGCCAGCCGGGATGCAGAACAATATTGTGTGGAGCAGCTAAACGATTACAAGCAGCAGATAGAGGCGGGTAAAATAGATTTTAAAGCTGCTGCTGCAAGATATTCTGAAGAGCCTGGTGCAAAAGAACGATTTGGGCAAATGGAAGTAAACCGTAGCCAAAAAGATATTGACCCTGTTTTTTTATCGAAAGCATTTACGGTAAAGGAAGGGCAAATATCTAACCCTTTTAAAACAAAATTTGGTTATCATATTTTACAAAGTGTAAGCCGTGCAGGCGATGATGTAGTGGTGAGGCATATTATTAAAATACCACAGGTTACTAATATCGAACTTAAAGAAGGTATAGATAAGTTAGACTCTGTGAGAGCAAAACTAATAGCAGGTAATATTGATTTTGGTACCGCAGTAAATAAATACAGCGATGACGATAACAGCAAATTTACCGGTGGTATGATGCAGGGAAGCAATGGTACATTTCTTACGATTGACCAGTTAGATAAAGATATTGTACCTATACTTAAAGACCTTAAAGTAGGCGGATATTCCCAGCCGGCAGCTTTTGATGATAATGGTGGTAAAAAAGGTGTGCGTATCATTTATTTAAAAACAAAAACAGACCCGCACAGGGAAAATATGAAAGATGATTACAGCAAAATTTCTCAAAGGGCTTTGGAACAGAAAAAAGAAAATGCGCTGGAAAAATGGTTTGATAAAAAGATAAGTACGTATTACGTGAAGGTAGATGATGAATATAAAGATTGCAACGTGATGCAAAAGTGGATAAAGGTAGCCTCCAAAACAGCCGGAAAATAAGCATGACAAATAAGCATTATTAAAGCGGGTGTTTATAGCATCCGCTTTTTATTTTTGTTTAATTAACTTTAACGAAAACGAACAAATCATCATTACTATTATACAATATTTTTCTCGTTAAATAAAATTATTACACCGGTTACATTTTCCTCGCACAATTAGGAAAAGGAATAAAAAAAAACATTGATAGAAAAAAAACAACAGCTAAACGCAGAGCAAAACACCATATTGGTAGGTTTGGTACAGCCAGATCAAACAGAGGCACAGGTAAATGAATACCTGGATGAGCTTACTTTTTTGGCAGAAACGGCAGGGGTAAGCACTGTAAAAAGATTTACACAAAAATTAAAACACCCCGATGCCCGCACCTTTGTAGGCAAGGGTAAACTGGAGCAGATAAAAACTTTTATTATTACCAAAGGCAATATTGATATGGTAATATTTGATGATGAACTTACCGGCTCGCAGATACAGAATATAGAAAAAGAACTCAGTACAAAAACCATAGACAGGAGTGATCTTATATTGGATATTTTTGCAGGCAGGGCTAAAACAGCACAAGCCAAAACACAGGTAGAGCTTGCCCAATATCAATATATTTTACCCCGGCTTAAAGGTATGTGGAAGCATTTGGAAAGGCAGGGTGGTGGCGTAGGTACCCGCGGGCCGGGCGAAACCGAAATTGAAACAGACAGACGTATTGTAAAGGATAAAATAAGCCTGCTAAAAAAACGACTGGGCGATTATGACAAGCAGGCATTTACCCAGCGAAAAGAACGGGGAGAATTTATAAGGGTAGCATTGGTAGGCTATACCAATGTAGGAAAGAGTACCATAATGAATGCACTGAGCAAAAGCGATGTATTTGCAGAAAATAAATTATTTGCCACACTGGATACTACTACCCGAAAAGTAGTGTTTGAACAAACCCCATTTTTGCTGAGCGATACGGTAGGTTTTATACGCAAGCTGCCTCACCATTTGGTAGAAAGTTTTAAAAGCACGCTGGATGAAGTACGAGAGGCAGATGTGCTGCTGCATGTGGTAGATATTTCTCACCCGCAATACGAAGAACAGCTTGCTGTGGTTAATAAAACCCTTGCAGAGCTGGGCTGTGCAGAAAAACCAACCATTACCATTTTTAATAAAATGGACCAATATGAAAAACTTACGTTTGATGAATGGCTGGAAGATGATGTAAAAAAAGAAATTTTGAGAGAACTTAAAGAACGCTGGGACGAAACCACCAAAGGCAACTGTGTATTTGTAGCTGCAATAGTAAAAAGAAATTTTGATGTACTAAGGCAAACCATTTTAAATAAGGTAAGGGATATTTACCAGATAAGGTATCCATATAAGGCAGAATATTTTTATTAAGGCATTACCTGCTGAAAAATAAAAAGCTAATGATCAAAATTTAAATCCACAGCTTATCTCTTGTAACACTAAGCTATATGAAAACATATAAATGGCATAAGATAGCGGATAGTTTAGAAGAACTTCATTTTGCAGAAAACGGTACAACGGAAATTGATGTAGCAGGAAAAAAGATTTGCCTGGTTTATAACAATGAGAATATTTTTGCCTGTACGGCCAAATGCCCACACGCTGGTGGTACAATGGCAAATGGTTATATAGATGCTTTACAAAATATTGTATGCCCGCTGCACCGTTACAAATTTTCTTTACACAATGGCCACAATACAAGCGGGGAAGGATATTATCTTAAAACTTACCCGGTGGAACTAAGAGAAAATGGCATATTTATAGGCATTGAAGCAGCCGGAGTGTTTAATTGGTTAAAATAATTGCCATAATATTTTTTTTAAACCACAAAATCTTTATTTTTGCATCCCACTAAGAAATTAGTACAGCAAATTCCTACTTAGCTCAGTTGGTTAGAGCATCTGACTGTTAATCAGAGGGTCGCTGGTTCAAGTCCAGCAGTGGGAGCAGTAATCTAAAAGCCTTGCATTTTTGTGAGGCTTTTTTTATATTACTATTAAGTTCATTTAACTGGTAATGTTAGGCGGTTGGCAAAATAATACTCCATAAAACCAAAATAATCTATCCCTTTTTCCTGCACAGCATGCCAGGGATAAAATAATGCAGAAGACAAATAGTACGCTTTAGGCAAATTACAAAGACCAATAAATGTACAACAAATGGGAAGGCTTCACAACGGCTTACTATTTTTTATTTTATTGCTACTCTCCATACATGTCGTGGGTATGGCAAACCTGCATTGCCCGCCCTTCGATATTAAACAACGTCAGCACTGCACCAACAGAGGCTAATACGATAGTGACAATTTAATGAGACCAATTTATACCTTGAAAAACATATTGAAAACTGCATATGGAGATAACATCTCTGGTGGTTAAGCTATTGACTACTCTTTTAAAAAACTGACTTACTTCTTCAAGATTATT
>JANXXM010000016.1 GCA_025350645.1 Ferruginibacter sp. | reverse complement strand
GGTGCCGCTTGCAGCAATTTATTATGTCACTAAAAAAAGCACGGCAAATCCTTTTGTTATAACAGCCTTAGGTTTAGTGATTTTATTTTTTGCTGCGGGTATAATGCATCTTTTTTTTCCGGTAGCAGATCCACTGTTTTTGGTTGCAGCAAAACAGCAATCGTTTTTATCGCTGGGTTATGCAGCTACGCAATATGAAACCATAGAGACACTAACTGTTAGTTTTAAAAGTTTTATATCTGCTGCACCAAATGCTTTACGGCATTCTTTTTTATCCCCATACCCAGGCGAGTTTAAAAATGTATTTTGTAATATATTCTCTGCTGAAATGATTTTGTATTGGGTACTATTTTCTGCAATGCTTATCTCTTTTTGCAAAGAAAACAGTATCAACAGCAATAAATTTATTATTTTTTTAGTATTATTTAGCTGCATAATTTTATTATTTGCCGGGTATATTACCCCAAATGCGGGAACCTTAATCCGGTACAGAAGCATTTATCTGCCTTTTATTATTACACCACTTTTATGCAGTATCAATTTTGAAAAATTAAAAAAATATTTTACATTAAAATTATAACGATGTAACTTTTTAAAAGTTGTTTATATAAAATTTTATATTATTCAAAAGATTTTCTTGGAAATATTTTAAATTAATGCTTCTTTTGTGTTCAAACTTAAAATAAATGAGCAATTTACGCACCAATGCTATTAAAAATCTGGCACATACACCAGAGCCGGTACCTGTAGAAAGTCCGGCAAAAATTACTGCCATTTTCAATGAAAATGTTTTTACATTAAGTACTGCCAGAAAATACCTATGCGATGATGCATATAAAAGTTTACTGGCATCTACCCGTGGCGGTAAAAAAATTGATCGTGCAATGGGCAACCAGATTGCTAATGGTTTGCGTGCATGGGCAGAGAGTAAAGGCGTAAGTCATTTCACCCACTGGTTTCAGCCCCTTACCGGCCTATCTGCAGAAAAGCATGATTCCTTTTTTACCTTAAAAGGCGATGGCACACCTATTGAAGAATTTGAAGGTGCTGCATTAATTCAACAGGAACCAGATGCCTCTTCTTTTCCCAATGGTGGCTTGCGTGCTACATTTGAAGCCCGTGGTTATACCGCATGGGACCCATCTTCTCCCGCATTTATTATGGAAATAGGCGAGGGTAAAACTTTATGCATTCCTACTATATTTGTTTCTTATACCGGCGAATCGCTGGATACAAAAACTCCTTTACTAAAAGCGCTGGTAGCATTAGATAAAGCAGCAGTAGATGTATGCCAGTATTTTGATAAAAATGTATCTAAAGTAACTGCCACACTAGGTTGGGAGCAGGAGTATTTTGTAGTAGATGCAGGCCTGGCCAATGCAAGACCCGATCTTGTACTTACGGGCAGAACCGTTTTTGGACATGCACCAGCAAAAGGGCAGCAACTGGAAGATCATTATTTTGGTGCAATACCAGAAAGAGTGTACGCTTACATGAGGGATTTCGAAAATGAATCTTACAAATTAGGTATTCCGCTTCGTACCCGTCACAATGAAGTAGCACCCTCTCAGTTTGAGTGTGCGCCCATATTTGAAGAATCTAACCTTGCAGTAGATCATAATACGTTGCTTATGGATGTAATGCTGAGGGTAGCAAAGCGCCACAACCTGGTAGTATTGTTGCATGAAAAACCTTTTGCAGGTATAAACGGAAGCGGCAAACACAACAACTGGAGTATGAGTACAGATACCGGTATAAACTTACTGGGGCCGGGTAAAACACCCAAAACGAATTTAATGTTTCTCACCTTTTTTGTGAATACCATTAAAGCCGTGCATGATTATGCAGGTCTTATTCGAGCATCTATAGCAAGCGCAGGCAATGACCACAGGCTGGGCGCCAATGAGGCACCGCCCGCCATCATTTCTATATTTATTGGCAAATACCTTACAGATGTACTGGAGCAGGTGGAAAAAAGAGTAGGGGGTAATTTTGATGAGCAGGACGAAGCTATATTGAAACTGGATATTCATAAATCTATTCCGGAATTGATGCTGGATAATACAGATAGAAACCGTACCTCTCCTTTTGCATTTACAGGTAATAAATTTGAGTTTAGGGCAGTAGGATCATCTGCAAACTGTGCAGTACCAATGACTACTTTAAATACTGTGATGGCAGAAACACTGCGAACTTTTAAAACAGATGTAGATGCATTGATAGAAAAAGGAGAGAAGAAAGAAATTGCTATTTTACAGATAATAAGAAAATATATTATTGAAAGTAAAAAAGTATTGTTTGAAGGCGATGGCTATAGTGAAGACTGGGAAAAAGAAGCAGCAGGCAGAGGCCTGGAAAATGTAAAAACAACCCCTGAAGCACTGGATGCATTTGTAACAGATAAAACGAAAAGTTTATTTGACCGCAATAACATATACACGCACCCTGAGCTGGAAGCACGCCACGAAATAATGCTGGAAGAGTATATTAAAAAAGTACAGATAGAAGCAAGGGTAATGGGAGACCTGGCGAGTACAGTTATTATACCATCTGCTATTAGGTATCAAAATATTCTTTTGGAAAATATAACTGGGTTAAAGGCTGCCGGCATTCCGCAAACAGGCTATACCAGCCAACTGGAAATTGTAAAGCTGGTAAGTGAACATATTAATATTATTGGCGAAAAAACGACCGCAATGATAGAAGCCCGTAAAAAAGCAAATGAAATTACTGATACCAGAACTAAAGCAATTGCTTATTGCGAAGATGTAAAAGGAAATTATTTTGACATTATACGTTACCATGCAGATAAACTGGAACTTATGGTAGATGATAGTATATGGATGCTACCCAAGTACAGAGAAATATTATTTTTAAGGTAAGAAATAAATAAAATAGATTACAAAAGGCTGTTTCAAAATATGAAACAGCCTTTTTGGTAAATGGTTCCGATATAAAATTCATAATATTATGTAATGAAAGAATTTTTACGTAAAATTTAGTAAGGATAACTAAGTACTTATACGCAATTTTACAAACAGCAAAATTTTATTCCTAATATTACGTTATTGTAATAGTAAACTTACTTGTATAAATAGTTTATTTTTACGTAGAATATAATATGAAAAACGACATGAACGATCCAATAAAAGTTATCATTGCAGATGATCATATACTGTACAGAGCTGGTGTAAAAACTGCTTTGAGCCAGAAAACTGATATTAAAATAATTGCTGAGGCAGATAACGGAATGCATCTCATAAACCTGCTTAAATCTTTACCTGCAGATGTTATTTTACTGGATATACAAATGCCTATTATGGATGGTATTGAAGCTTTGCCCGAAGTAAGAAAAGTATGCCCCGATGCAAAAATAATAATGCTTACAATGATGGATGATCATAGTATGATAACAAAACTAATGGAGTTGGGTGCAAACAGTTATTTGTCTAAAACGAGTGATAGTGAGATCATTTATGAGGCAATTAAAACATGTTATAACGACGAATATTATTTTAATACCCTCACCAATACTGCGCTTCTGCAAAACCTTAAGCAGCGCAACATGCAATTACCACAACAATTGCAGGCACCTGATGCACAGCTTAACGAAAAGGAAACAATGATTCTTCGTCTTATGTGCGAAGAAAAAAGTACAAAAGAAATCGCAGACCTTGTGGAATTAAGCCCACGCACAGTAGAGGCATTGAGAGATAAATTAAAAGTAAAAACCGGGGCAAAAACAACAGCAGGTTTAATATTGTATGCAGTAAAGCATAAACTGGTAGAAGAAATTTAAATCTCACAAAAATATATTTATGTATAAAAATCTTCCGTGTGCGGAAGATTTTTTAATTTTATGGATAATGCAATATTTTAATTTTAACGGAAAGATTTTTGAGTATGCAGAATCGGTTATTGGCCCCGAAAACCGTGGACTAAGATATGGAGATGGTATTTTTGAAACTTTAAAAATACGAAACGGAAAAATCATTTTGGGCGATGATCATTTTGCCCGTTTGTGGAAGGGGATGCAATTGCTCCAGTTCGATTTCCCCAAATTATTTACTCCTGAAAAACTGGAAGAAGAAATTTATTTGCTGGCAAAAAAAAATAAACTAATGCAGGCAAGGGTAAGGCTGAATATCTTTAGAGGCAACGGCGGCTTGTATGATGTAAAAAATCATTTTCCACAATATATTATAGAAGCTACCAGTTTATCGGATAGCAGCGGCTTATGGAACAATAACGGGCTGCAGCTTTGCATATATGAACAAGCAAAAAAAAGTAAAGATGCTTTTAGCAATGTAAAATCAAATAATTTTTTGCCTTACATTATGGGAGCTGTTGAAGCAAAGAAAAAGCAATGCAATGATGCCCTAATCCTTAATACTGATGGCAACATTTGTGACTCTACTATTGCAAATATTTTTATTTTTAAAGATGATGTACTATACACCCCATCCCTTGCAGAAGGTTGTGTGGCAGGTATTTTGCGTAAATTTTTTATAGATAAATGCAAAGAATTGGAAATGCCTGTTACCGAAACTACCATCAGCACCACCATACTTTTAAATGCAGATGAAGTATTTTTAACTAATAGTATTTATAACCTGAGATGGGTAGCATCTGTAAATAATATTCCATACACCCATTTAAAAACACAGCAGTTGTTTAATCAATTGTGTAAAGATTATCCTGCTGTTTTCTGTTAGATTATGAAAGAAAAAATAAATATTTTTTGGTTTAGAAGAGATCTTCGCCTTACGGATAATGCTGGCCTTTACCATGCATTAAAAAGTAAAAATGCTGTTTTGCCCATTTTTATATTTGATACCAACATACTGGATAAACTGGAAAACAAGGCAGATAGCAGGGTGAGTTTTATTTATGATGTTATAATGGATATGCAGCAAAAGTTACAGGCAATGGGAAGCAGTATGCATGTACTGTATAACACGCCAGAAAATGCTTTTGAAACACTCCTAAAAAAATATGATATTTGCGAAGTATTTGCTAATGAAGATTATGAAAATTATGCCCGGGAAAGAGACAGTAACATCAGCATACTTTTAAAAAAACACGGTGCCACATTTAATATATACAAAGACCAGGTAATTTTTAGCAAAGATGAAGTGATTAAAGATGATGGTAAACCCTATACCGTATTTACACCTTATAGCCGCAAATGGAAAGCTGCACTTACAGCGTATCAATTTAAAAGCTACCCGGTAGAAAAATACGTTTCTAATGTTTTACAACTGGCCGAAATAGAAATACCTTCTTTAAAAAGCATGGGTTTTAAAGAAACTACACAGCCTTTTCCTCCAAGGAGTATTCCTGTAAATATTATAAAGCATTATGGCAAACAGCGGGATTTTCCTGGCATACACGGCACAACGCACATGGGGTTGCACCTGCGTTTTGGTACATTAAGCATACGTAAACTTGCAAGAGAAAGTGCAACTTTATCGGACACTTATTTGAATGAACTCATTTGGCGGGATTTTTATCACATGATAACCTGGCATTACCCTAATGTAGGCAATGGCAAAGCGTTTAAACCCGCTTACGACCATATAAAATGGCGAAACAGCGAAGCAGATTTTAAAAAATGGTGTGAGGGGCAAACAGGATATCCTATTGTAGATGCAGGCATGAGAGAGTTGAACACAACCGGTTTTATGCATAACAGGATACGAATGGTAACAGCTTCTTTTTTAGCCAAACATTTGTTGCTGGATTGGCGGCTGGGAGAAGCTTACTTTGCAGAAAAATTACTGGATTACGATTTTGCAGCAAACAATGGTGGTTGGCAATGGGCGGCAGGCAGCGGCTGCGATGCTGCACCGTATTTTAGAATTTTTAATCCCTATCTGCAAACAAAAAAGTTTGATCCCGACCTGGCTTATATAAAAAAATGGGTACCCGAGTTTGAAGAATTTTCTTATCCTAAACCAATAGTAGATCATGTGTTTGCAAGAGAGCGATGCTTAAAGGTTTATAAAGAAGGCTTATCTGGAGAATGATAGAAAAATAGTTTGATATTATTTTTAAATACTTATAATATTTATCTTTTTATTTTACCATTAATTATCAAACCATAAAATTTGTATTTTCATATTGTACATTACGGTGCAATAAATTATAGACCTCCATTAATTTTTTTACCGCTGCAATGCCTTTCTCTCCCAGGTTTAGAGAATAATCATTTACATACAAATCAATATGCTTTCGCATTACCTCTTCACTCATTTCTTGTGAGTGGTCTCTTATGTAATCATTCAATTGAGGATAATTGGAAAAAGCAAATTCAATACTTTTTTTAATAAGCATATCTGTTTGTTTTTGTATTTGCTGGTTCATCGTTTTTTTTATAACAATACCTCCAAGCGGGATTGGATTACCAGTTACTTTTTCCCAGTTATCGCCAAGGTCAGTTACTTTTATTAAGCCTTTCTCTGTGTATGTAAACCTGTTTTCATGTATAATAACGCCCATCCCTTTACCCTGTAGCACAAAGTTTTCAATTTCATCATACCGCATAAAAATCTTATTTTTTGCATCAGGGTATGCCAGGGAAAATATTAAATGTGCTGTAGTATTTTCACCTGGTATTGCAATGAGCTGTTCATTTATATTTTTAATATTATCGCTGTTATTGGTAATGAGTAACGGGCCTACACCATTGCCAAGTGCACTGCCGCTGTGTAATAAATTATATTGAGCCAGTACCAGTGGTAATACGCCATAACTAAGTTTTGTAACAGCTAGCTTGCCCTGTATAGCCCATTGGTTAAGGGTTTGCACATCTTCCAATACGGCATCAAACTGTAGGTTGCCTGTATCTATTTTATTATTTACCAGTGCATCAAATATAAAAGTATCATTAGGGCACGGGGAAAAACCTATCGTAATTATTTGTTTATTCATTTTTAAGTTTAGCTCATTTTGTCGTAAAAAAATAAATGTTTAATACTGTATGTTTTTTCAATTAAAAATAAAGACAGCACAATAATTTTTTTATTAAAAAGCTCTTTGATTTATTTCTTTGGCTAAAGCCGCAATCCAAATTTTTATTACTACGCCTTAAAAAGCTGTTACATTAAAAAGAAAATACAATTGGTTTTAGCCAAGCGGTGTAGGAGTAAAATAATTTAAACAGCTTCTAAAACTGAAAATGTTTTACAAGTCTTTTACAATTCTGATCAAATTTTCATTCAAATTTTCTAAGGATGCTTTCATATTCCAGTTGGCCTTATTTCTTTCGCCTACTACATTGCTTATGCTGCGGATTTGTAAAAAAGGTATGCCTTCCTGCAGGCACACATAATGAAATGCGGCTCCTTCCATTGTTTCTATGTGTGGCTTAAACTTATTGTAAAAAATAGTAGTAAGTAACGGGTCGTCCGTTACCATATTTACAGTAATGGCATTTACCACAGGTAATCCAATATCGGGTAATACATTATTTACAAGCATACCATCTGTATACGGCATCTTATGCTTATCCATAAAATCTTTTTCGAAAAGCGTAAAAAAATGTGCTTTTTCCTGTACGCCAAGGTCGGCAAAAACATCTTTTTGCACCACAACGGTTTCGCCTAAAGCAACCGTATTTTTAAAAGCCCCGGCAATACCGGCCTGTATTATAAAATCGTATTTATTTTGCTGCAAATGCCTTGTGAGTGCATATATACAAGAAGGCACACCTACGCCTGTAATTAAAATATCTGGCTTTGTATGCTGCTCCTTAAATTTTTTTATTTCCATTTCAGTAGCTGCTGTTACTAATATTTTCATAAAACAAAGTTAGTTGCATCCGTTTTAGAATGTTACCAATAGCCGCTACCTTTGCAAAAATTTAATACGGGGCATGGTTTATATAACAAGAATAGAACATTTTAACGCTGCTCACAAATTGTTTAACCCAGCATGGAGCAGAGAAAAGAACGAAGCTATATTTGGTAAATGTGCCAATGAAAACTGGCATGGGCATAATTTTGAATTGTATGTAACGGTTAAAGGCATACCTGATGAAGAAACAGGTTTTGTATTTGATGCAAAAAAACTAAGTGCCATTATTAAAGAACAGGTAACAGAAAAATTAGATCATAAAAATTTAAATGTTGAAGTAGATTTTTTAAAAGATAAAATTTGCTCTATAGAAAACCTGGTTATAGGTATATGGAATATTCTTTTGCCTCATCTTGCCGGACAGGTAACCCTGCATTCTTTAAAATTGTATGAAACCCCAAGGATATTTGTGGAATATTTTGGCTAACTTTGTTTTTATATTTATTGAAAATATTGAAACATAGATATAATTGTTTCCTTCGTCTATTCACTCTCAAACAATCTTGAATTATAATTTAGAAAATAATGACTGTTCAACATAAAGTATCTGTTTTTAGGAAAGAACATTTTAATGCTGCTCATAGGTTGAATAATCCTTTATGGGATGAAACTAAAAATAAATCGGTTTTTGGTAAATGCAACAATCCTAATTTTCATGGTCATAATTACGAAATTGTTATAAAAGTTACCGGGCTACCCAATGCTGAAACCGGCTATTTAATTGATACAAAAATTTTAAGTGATATTGTAAAAGAAAAAGTCTTAGACAGGTACGATCATAAAAATCTTAACCTGGACTGCGAAGAATTTAAACACACTAATCCAACAGCAGAGAATATTGCAATTTCTATTTATAATCTGATCAGGTCAGAGATAGATCCACCTATTGACTTGCAGATAAGGCTGTACGAAACCGAGCGTAATTTTGTAGAATATCCTGCATAAATTTTTAATAAAAAAAATAAAAACAAAAATAAAAAATGGCATATAAAAAAGTAGAAAGTTATGATGAAGATATAACTGCAGGGCTATTAAAAAATTATAGGGATAACATAGCTTTATTGGGAGAAGATCCGGAAAGAGAGGGGCTCTTAAAAACACCGGAGCGTATTGCAAAAGCAATGCAGTTTATTACACAAGGTTACGGGCAAGATGCAAAGGCAATATTAGACAGCGCACGTTTTCATGAAGATGTAAATAAAATGATTATCGTAAAAGATATTGAATTGTATAGTATGTGCGAACACCACATGCTGCCTTTTTACGGTAAAGCACATGTGGCATATATTCCTAACGGATTCATTACCGGGTTAAGCAAAATTGCGAGAGTGGTAGATGTATTTGCAAGACGCCTGCAGGTGCAGGAGCGGCTTACACACCAAATTTTAGATGCTATTAAAGATTCTTTACAACCACAGGGAGTAGCTGTTGTTATTGAAGCTTCGCACTTATGTATGATGATGAGGGGAGTACAAAAACAAAATTCTGTTACAACTACTTCAGCATTTTTTGGTCAGTTTGAGCACCAGGAAACTAGGAATGAATTTTTAAAATTAATAAGTACAAAACTGCATTAAGCTATTAAGTAGCATTAACTTTATTTTCTAGCGTGCAGTTTAATAAAATTGATTATAAAGTTTTAAAATATTAATTTTTTATTTCTCTAGATAAAGCGGTCGTCCAGTTTTTTATTGCTAGGTATTTATAGGTGTTAAAATAAAACAAATACCATTTGCTTAAGCTAAATTTTTTTTAAAAATTAAATAGTTTCTTAACTACCATTTACAATAATTTTTTCAAAAAATGTATTTCTGTATTCGTGGGTTTAACGTCTTGCAGAACAGATACAATTTTTTTATCCAGTTCATTTCTGTTATGCTTTGCAGTTACATTTTTTTTACTTAATAAAATTTTCGCAGCATCAAAAAATTTGCCTGAGTAATTTATTATACTCTGAGATAGGTGTAATTTTATTCCCTTGTCATATAATTATACCTATACAATGCATCCTTTAATTTTTATCGAAGATAAATTCATAGATAAACTTTAAAATAATTTCTGCATCTTACGCAAAATTAAACTGCATGAAACACGCTTTTATATTCCCGGGGCAGGGTGCACAATTTACAGGCATGGGTAAACATTTTTATGATGCAAACGAAGACTCAAAAGCGTTGTTTGAAGAGGCAAATGATATACTTGGCTTTAGGATAAGCGATACTATGTTTACCGGTACTGATAACGATCTCAAAAAAACAAATATCACACAGCCTGCAATATTTATACATTCTGTAGCAGCTTTTAAAAGTAGTAATACTGCAAAGCCGGATATGGTTGCAGGACATTCTCTCGGTGAGTTTTCTGCACTGGTAGCAAGCGGTGCATTGAGTTTTGCAAATGGTTTACAACTAGTAGCTATCAGGGCATCAGCTATGCAAAAGGCATGTGAAGCTAATCCATCGGCCATGGCAGCTATTATAAATTTAGATGATGAAACGGTAGAAGAAATATGCCGCCATATTATGAACGAAACGGGTGAGATTGTGGTACCCGCAAATTATAATTGCCCCGGGCAATTGGTAATAAGTGGCTCCCTTGCAGGAATAGAACTTGCCTGTAGCCGCATGAAAGAAGCAGGTGCAAAAAGGGCATTGGTATTACCTGTTGGTGGTGCATTTCATAGCCCATTGATGATGCCCGCAAAAGAAGATCTTGCAGCCGCTATAAATAATATAGCATTCAATACGCCAATATGCCCGGTTTACCAGAACGTGGTTGCTGCACCTGTTACAGCTATCTCGCAAATAAAAGAAAACTTAATAGCACAACTTACAGGCCCTGTAAAATGGACCCAATGTATGCAGGCAATGATTGCAGATGGGGCAACGCATTTTATGGAATGTGGTCCGGGTAAAGTACTGCAGGGCTTAGTTGTAAAAAATAGTAAGGAAATGATGGTGGATGGAATTGGTTAAGGAGAAAGTTTGTAACTTATTATTGGTATAACTGAAGGTTGAAAAATGTAGATGTTTTTAGGACCAAAAAAAAGAGGTAATGTTCTTATAACACTACCTCTTTTATTTTCAAAAAGAGAAATCTTAAAACCTGACTTCATTTTTTTAAAGACTGGAGAGTATCGTATTCATTGCACGTACTGCATCTGCACTTTTGGCAAATGCAGCTTGTTCTTCTTCATTTAAATTATAATCTACAATTTTTTCCCAGCCATTTCTTCCTACAATAACCGGTACGCCAATGCATATATCGCTTTGCCCATATTCGCCTTCTACATATACACAGCAAGGCATCATTTTTTTCTCATCTCTTACAATAGCTTCTACAAGGCTTGCGCCAGCAGCTCCAGGTGCATACCATGCGCTTGTACCCAGCAGGCCAGTAAGTGTGGCACCGCCTACCATGGTTTCTGCTGCAACTTTTTTCAGCGTTTCTACATCTAAAAAATGTGCTGCTGGTACGCCGCTATAGGTGGCAAGGCGGGTAAGTGGTATCATGGTAGTATCGCCATGGCCACCTATTACCACTGCCTGCAAATCGTTTACACTGCAATCTATTGCCTGCGATAAATAATATCTAAAACGTACACTATCCAAAATACCACCCATGCCTATAATCCTGTGTTTTGGTAAGCCGCTTTCTTTAAAGGCCAGGTAGGTCATGGTATCCATCGGGTTGCTTATTATTATAATAATACAATTAGGAGAATACTGCAATAAATTTTTTGTAACTGTTCTTACAATGCCGGCATTAATACCTATAAGTTCTTCTCTCGTCATACCAGGTTTGCGTGGTATGCCAGAGGTAATAACAGCAACTGTGCTCCCCGCAGTTTTCGTATAATCATTTGTGCTGCCCGTTATTTTGGTATCAAAACCTTCTATGTGTGCCGTCTGCATTAAATCTAACGCCTTGCCTTCTGCAAAGCCTTCCTTAATATCTACAATCACCAGCTCATCGCATAATTGTTTGCGTGCAATGTTATCTGCACAACTTGCACCTACGGCGCCGGCACCTACTACAGTTACTTTCATTTTTTATGGTTTTAAATTAATGTAATTTTTGCAGCGCAAAGGTAAATAACATTTTAAAGGTAAAGTTTAAGTTTTCAATGATTGATAATGCACGTATACATTGTTTGTTCATTCGGGGCTTTGATATTTATAAGTTTTTAAAAAGTAACAACCCTCGGCAAAAGCATTTATCTTCAACTACAATGCTTTTGCTATTTCAACCCATGAAACGGTGCCTTCAAAAAACTTCTTAAAGTTTCCCTTTTTATCATACACATAAATGGAGGGATAACTTTTTGAACCATAAAATGTACCCAGGAAATACGTATTGTCTAACCCAACTTTTATGTTGTGATAATCTGCTATTTTAAAATCGGTATAAAATTTTTGAATATGATTATAACTTAAAGATGTGACCATAATAATTTGTGTTTTTTTAAAAAGGTCTATGTTTTTAAGCAGCTCTTTAGTGGCATGTATACAATGATCACAATCTGGGCTAAAGAGCATAATTATTATAGATTTTCTTTTTGTTAAATTTTCTTTCGTAAATGCTACACTATCAGGAGCAAGCATTAATTTGAAAGGTGGTGCGGTGGGAAAGCGCTTAAATATTGGCATAGAATCTGCTTGCGCCCGTCCATCATTACATAAAAATACCAGAAGTACTACAAAAAAGAATTTAGTCAATGTTTTATTTTTATGCAATGTTAAAATTTAATATTGTTTAGCCATGTTAATAAAATAAAAAAGTTTATTTTTATTTAGAAATTAGAATCCAAAACGTTTCACAGCCTTTTAAATTTTTTTTATGGGTCGCCCTTCATTTACAAGAAGAGATTTTTTTAAATCTTTTTCCTTAAAAATTCCAACTACGCTTACGGATGATCCGTTGTTTGAAAAATACTCCAGAAAAACGCTTGGGCCAAGAGTGTATGATAATCGTTTTGTAGATTATTTTACTGAAGGTGCAGAAACCCGTAACCCTGTAGAAAGTAGTTTAAGAGTAGGAAATGTTACCAGCGGGCTAGCTGAATATACTGGCGCATGGACGGATAAAGAAGCACTACATTTAGTACGCCGAACTACTTTTGGTTTTAAGAAATCGCACGTAGCTGCACTCACCAGTCTTAGTATGAGTGCTGCTGTAGATAGCGTACTCACTATTGATAATACCCCACCCGCAGCACCGGTAAACTGGTATCAGTCAATTGATGCAGATGCAGGTACAACAGCTTACGGTGCAGATTGGACTAATGATGCAATGAACCCAACAAATGACATACTTGCTGGGCTACAACAAACCAGCAATTATCATAGGCAGGATAGTTTAAGATGGTGGCTTTTTGGGCAAGCATTGAATCAGCAGGATTCTATCCGAGAAAAAATGGTTTGGTTCTGGTATCATTTTATTCCTATAGATTTTGAGGCCGTTACCCAATCTCCTAATGCCTACACTAATCAAAATTCTGCAAGAGTACAATATAAGTATATGAAAATGATGAGGGAATTTGCTCTCGGAAATTTTAAACTTTTAATAAGGCAAATGGCCACTCAGCCTGCAATGATGTTTTACCTTAATAATCAGGCAAACACCGCAACAGCACCTGATGAAAATTTTGCCCGGGAACTGATGGAGCTCTTTACATTGGGCAAAGATCCTTTAAGCCAGTACACACAGGATGACGTAATTGCTGCTGCTAAAGTGCTTACTGGCTGGCGGGTGCAAAATTTAAATCTAAATACTACCGCTACAAATTTTGTTATTGGTTCTCATAAGACAGGGTCAAAAACATTTTCTTCTTTTTTTGGAGGTACTGTAATACCGGATGGTGGAGCGAATGAGCTGGATGGATTTGTAGATATGATTTTTAGTAAATCCAAAGTAGTGTCGGAATATATTTGTCGCAGAATATACAGGTATTTTGTTTATTATGATATTGATGCAAATGTGGAAGCAAATGTAATTGTACCCCTTGCACTAACTTTCGTAGCTAATAACTGGAACATACAACCTGTGCTGGCACAGCTTTTTAAAAGCCAGCATTTTTATGACATGGCAAATAGAGGAGTATACATAAAATCTCCTTTCGACATATTGATTGGCACAATGCGCTCATTTAATATAACTGCAAATGTATCAGATTCCACAAACTACAGATCTCAGTATGAAGTTTGGCGTTATTTTGCAGATTGGATAAGCGTTCCGCTGGAACAGAGAATGGGTGACGTGCCAAATGTATCTGGCTGGAAAGCGTTCTATCAATCTCCATCTTACCATGAATATTGGATAAATACCAATACTATTCAAAAAAGATTTGGATTTTTACAAGGCCTGGTAAGTATTGCCAATGGTTTTACACTCACATATAATGGTCTTTCAACAGTTTTTAAAGTAGATTTTATTGCCTTCGTACAACAATTTCCTGCTGCGGTAATTGCAGATCCGGACCTACTAGTAGCAGAATGTATAAAGTATTTATTGCCTGTGGATATTACCCCGGCAAAACAGGCAGAAATAAAAAACCAGACTTTATTATACCAGCAAATAACCAATAATTACTGGACCAGTGCATGGAATACTTATTTGTTAAATGGCAGTACAGCTACTATTGTAAAAGACAGGCTAAAAAATCTTATTTATACAATTGTACAACTAGCCGAGTATCAATTAATGTAAGCAATATCCAAAACAACATCTTCAACTCAGGAAAATCTATAGCATGAAACGCAGATCATTTCTAAAAGCAGGCACTTTACTTACAGCTCCGTTAATTATAAAGGGCATTCCGGTAATGGCTGCACCTTCCACCGGCAATGATTTGCTGGATGTACTTGCACAAACCACTTATGGTTGTGGTAAAATTCTTGTAATCGTACAAATGAATGGTGGTAACGATGCATTGAATATGGTGTTGCCATTAGATAAATGGTCGCAACTTTCTGCTGCACGATCAAATATTTTAATGAATCAAACCGATACACTTCCACTAAATAATAATGCTACCACGGCACTTCATCCTGCCATGCCTGAAATGAAAAATTTGTATGATAACGGAAAACTAATGATTGTGCAGGGGGTATCTTATCCAAATCCTAATTTTAGTCATTTTAGGGCGACAGACATTTGGTTTTCTGCTTCCAGCAGCACAGCAGTGCTAGATACCGGCTGGCTCGGAAGATCACTTACACTTCAATATCCGGGCTTTCCCAATGGATATCCTAATGCGAATATGATGGATCCGCTGGCTATACAAATAGGCTCTACGCTGCCGTTTTCTTTACAGGGCCCAGGAATAAATTTGGGATATAATGTACCTAATCCAAATAGCCTTTTAAATGTAATAAACGGCACTACCGATCCTGCCCCCAACAATGATTATGGCAGAGAACTTTCATTTTTAAGATTGATGAAGGATCAAAGCAATGCATATAGAACAGCTATACAAACGGCTTATAATGTGCCACAGTCGCAGCCTGCTACTTATCCTACTTCAAACGCTCTTGCAGATCAGTTAAAAATAGTAGCCAAATTAATAAATGGAGGTTTAAAAACACCTGTGTACATTGTAAATCATCCCAACTCTCATGATACCCACGAAAACCAGGTAGATGTAAACGATAAAAAACTAGGTACCCAGGCCAACCTGCTTACTATTTTATCAAAAGCCATTGGTGCTTTTCAAACAGACCTTACCCAAATGGGCAAAGCAGATAAAGTAACCGGAATGACTTACAGCGAATTTGGAAGAAGAATAAAAAGTAACGCAAGTTTTGGTACGGATCATGGCGTAGGTGCACCTGTAATGTTTTTTGGTGCATCGCTAAATACCAATGCATCAGATGTAGCCGGTACCGCTAATCCCGTACCGGGCATGATTGGAACATCTCCCAACCTGCCAGCCAATGCAACTGTAAATGATCAGGTGCCCATGCAGTATGATTTCAGGCAATTGTACGCATCTGTAATGAAAGATTGGTTGTGCCTAAGCGATGCAGAAACTACAAGCGTACTGGGCAGCGCTTTCAGTACACTTCCAATCTTTAAAACCAATGCAGTATTACCTTTAGAAGGAATAGAACTTATTGGACAGTATGTAAATGGTGAAGCAAAATTAAATTACAAGGTTGAAGATAATACACATTTTGTATCTTTTGCTGTGCAGTTTTCTGATGATAATATTCGGTTTAATGAAGTAAATAATATTGTAAATACCAGCCTTAATAATAATGAAAGTTATTATTTTAATCATCCCAATGAAGTAAAAAAAATGTATTACCGTGTAGCTGGAAAAAAACGAACCGGTGAAATAAAATTTTCCAACACCCTCATATTACGAAGTAATGCAAAAGAACAGCTCATAAGTGTTTTTCCTAACCCGGTTACAAATTTTACGCTTAATGTAAAATTATTTGAAGCGCCCAACAGCGCTGTGGAAGTAACCATTTATAGCATGATAGGAGCAAAAATTTACTACAATAAGTTTAACCAGCCAGGCACATTACTCAATTTTAGAATACCGCCTGTTACAAAAAATGTTCATTATGTACTGGAAGTAATTTATGATGGCACTACTGCCCATGAGCAGATAATGTTTCAATAAAAAATAGTTTTTGTCTTAGTTAAAAAAGAAGCTTCGGTAAAACCGGAGCTCTTTTTTTGCATATGCGGATCGTAAAATATTCTACAAATCTTAAAGTTATTATTGGAATTATAGGGATTATAAAATTTCATTTGGAGTTTTGAATGCGAGAAATTTACTATACATCTCTACCATTTTATTTTTATTCCTTTATTTGTGCACACTCTCTGCAGCGAGGCTCGTAAATATCTTTTTCTCCCAGCAATACCTGTCCGCTATCTGCTGTTTTGCGGTAAGAAATATTGGCAATATTGCCACAGCGCACACAAATAGCATGAAGCTTGGTAATATAATCTGCTACTGCCAGCAGGTTGGGCATCTGGCCAAATGGTTTACCTGTAAAATCCATATCGAGCCCTGCAACAATTACCCGCACCCCTTTTAGTGCAAGCTGTTCGCAAACAAATGCAATTTCTTCGTCAAAAAATTGCGCTTC
>JANXXM010000126.1 GCA_025350645.1 Ferruginibacter sp. | reverse complement strand
TGCTGTACTTAGGTCTGTTATTGATACCTCCATCAAAAATGGAAACAATGTATTAAACGCTTTACATTTAATCGCTACTTTTGGGACTGAATAGTTACCAATTTTTCTTTAAAAAGTTTTAAAAGCTGTTTGAGTTATTTATTTTTATTTTAAAAATAATATCATCAAATAAAAATTAAAAAACTTCTATTCAAAAAGGTTTAAAATACTTTGCACCAAATTGCGATAAAAATAAAATTAGATAGCATTATTGGCAGGACAAAATAAGCGATTTTAATTTTAATAAAAGTTGCTGCAGCGGTTTTTATTTCATTTATTCCTACTGTGGAATTTAGCTGTTTTATAAAACTAAAAAAGGTTGCTCTTTTATGCAGAGCAACCTTTTTAATTTTTTATAATTTATTTATCTGTCCCATACCAATGCACTTGCACCCAGTATTGCAGCATCGCTTTCTTTTAATTCGCTAAAAATAAGTTGTACTTTATTTCTAAAAATAGGAAGCAGGTTTCTTTCCATACTATCTTTAACCGGCTTCATTAAAATATCACCAGCTTTTGTGAGCCCGCCAAATAAAATGATGGCTTGCGGCGAAGAAAACATAACAAAATTTGCGAGTGCCATTCCCAAAATATCGCCTGTGCTCATAAAAACTTTTTGTGCCAGAGAATCTCCAGAAAGTGCAGCATCAAAAACCATTTTACTATCCAGGTTTTCCATTGGGATTTCTCTCAATGTACTTGGCTCATCAGTACCCGTCATATATTCTTTAGCAGTAATAGTTACTCCTGTTGCACTTGCATAACTTTCCAGCGAGCCTAGAGACCCTGTGTTTGGATGCAGCCTGCCGCCTGGTACTACAATAGTATGACCGAGTTCGCCTGCAAAGCCATCATGACCAAGAATTAATTCGCCATTGGCAAAAATACCGCTGCCCACACCTGTACCCAGCGTTATCATAATAAAATCTTTCATGCCCCTTGCAGCACCGTACATCATTTCTCCAACGGCTGCGGCATTTGCATCGTTGGTAAGTTTTGCAGGCATACCAAATTTTGCGGTTACCAAATCTGCCAGGTGTACTATTCCCTTCCAATGCAAATTGGGTGCATATTCAATGGTGCCTGTATAAAAATTTCCATTGGGTGCGCCCATACCTATACCTACAACATTTACGCCTTTCAGTTTTTCTATTGCTGGCTGAAGTTTTTCATACAGCGCATTTATAAAGTCATCTATTAGTGGGTAGGCATCGGTTTTTATGGAACCTTCAAATACTATTTGCCCACGGTGGTTTACAATGCCATATTTAGTGTTTGTACCACCAATGTCTATTCCTACAGCATGGTCGTTTGATATATCAATCATTCTTATTAATTTTTTTATATCGGGATGCGAAGTTTTTTTTGAAGCTGTCTGTATCATATTTAATGGCCTGCTGCATCGCTTGCCGCATCGTAGTTTATACCTTGTTTTCCTAAAATCTCTTTTACTATAAATGCAAAAAAGGCCAGGTATGCGTAACACGCAGCGGCTATCCAGTAAGAGGCATGTATGCCATATCCATCAACAGTAGAACCAGCCTGTAAAAAATCTGCAAACTTACCTTGTATGGGTGGAATGATACCACCGCCTAAAATCATCATTATTAAAAACGCCGAACCTTGTGTTGTATATTTTCCTAACCCTGCCACTGATAAACTAAAAATACAAGGCCACATAATAGAGCAGAATAAACCGCCACTTAAAAAGGCATAAATAGCCACAGTGCCAGTTGTGAGTGTTCCAATAACCATTGCTGCTACGCCTAACAAAGAAAATATTAACAACGTTCTTGCTGGTTTGTTATTGCTTATAAAGAATGCAACTATTTGTATTAATACACACACTGCATAATAATAAAAAGCTTTCATGTCATATCCAAAAGCAGCGTTTACAATTAGCAAAATAGCAAATGCAATAAATGGAACAATAAATTGAAGTATCATCGTTTTTTGCTTTGATAAGTTAAATGCCGATACCGCAAAAGCCCATCTGCCAATCATTAAACTTCCCCAATACATAGATACATATTTTGTGGCTTCTGATGAAGATAGTTCTCCAAAACCCTGGTGTTTTAATAACTCAGATAAATTACTTCCTACCGTAACTTCTACACCCACATAGAAGAAAATGCCGAGCATACCTAACAGTAACTGCGGATATTTCATAGCACCCCACCCATTAGGATTTTTTTTGGCGGAAACGTTTGTGTAAACAAGCCCTACAACAATAACAGCAAATGCACCCAATAACCATTTTAACCGGTATGATTCCAATGCATGTTTTTGCGCATCGCTAATCGTATCTGATAAACCCATGTAGCTGCTAAAAATTGGTACAAACATTACTGCCAAAAGTCCGGTCATTATTAATAACATTCCCAGAGCTTTATTTGCTTTTTCTGTTTTTTCTACCGTTATACCCGCCGGTACTTTTTTAGAAAAATAAAACATAGCTGCTGCCGCAATAAAAAGTGCGCCTACACAACTGTATAAAAATATCACTTTTCCTAAGCTAAGTGTTGCAATTTTTTCATCTGTAATGGCAGCAGTAGTACCAAACAATGCAATACCAGTAACTAAAGGGCCAATGGTTGTACCAAAAGAATTAATGGCACCACCCAGTGTTACACGGCTTGTACCAGTAGAAGGATCACCCAGCGCAATAGCAAAAGGTTGTGCGGCGGTTTGCTGTAATGAAAAGCCCAGTGCCACCACAAATAATCCTGCAAGCATACCGGGGAATGTGCCTAGATTCACCGCAATAATCATTACAATAGCACCCAATGCAGAAAATAAAAGGCCATACACAATACCTTTTTTATACCCCCATTTTGCCACAGGGTCATTGCCCCTCATGGCACCTACAGCAAATAAAATAAGTGCGCCAATAAAATAGGCAAAGTAAAATGCAGTATCTACAAGCTGGCTCTGAAACTGATCTAAATTAAATTTATGTTTA
>JANXXM010000123.1 GCA_025350645.1 Ferruginibacter sp. | reverse complement strand
AAATTTATAAATGCTTTTGAATAACCATCATAAATTGAAATTTGCTTAAAATCTTTAAGCATTATTTCATTATATTAATAACCTAGATTTTAAAATGTATAAAAAAACCATTGTGTTTGAAGATGACTTTATGGGCTTTGTTTTTTAAAAATTTTTTAATCATCAAATATCTTTCAATCAGCAGCTTTTGGTTATAGTAAAAACTTTCCATTATTTTTATTAAGAGGCGAAATTGAATAGGTGATAGATTAAAAAAATGAATTATCAAGATTTAATAAAAATGAATAGCGCATGAAAACGGCAATTTTAAGTACGAAACCTCATTATGCTATTCTTGATGGCCTTCGTGGAGTAGCTTCTGTAATGGTTGTAGCCTTTCATTTATTTGAAGCGCATGCCAGTAGTCGGTTTACCCAGGTCATCAACCACGGTTATCTTGCAGTAGATTTTTTTTTCCTGCTTTCTGGTTTTGTTATAGGCTATGCTTATGATAATCGCTGGAGCACAATGACGGTTAAAACATTTTTTAAAATCCGTTTAATAAGGCTGCAACCCATGATTATTCTGGGAATGATTGCAGGTGCCGTATGTTTCTATTTTCAGGATAGTATTTTATGGCCGGCAATACATGCAGTACCTATTTGGAAAATGCTTGTCGTCATGCTTATTGGCTTTACACTATTGCCGGTAAATACTTCTATGGATATACGTGGCTGGCAGGAGATGCATCCGCTAAATGGACCAGGCTGGTCACTTTTTTTTGAATATTTTGCCAATATTCTTTATGCAGCGGGCATAAGAAAATTAAATTCATATTTGCTTTCTGTACTGGTTTTTATATCTGCCATTGCGTTAATTTACTGGTGCCTAATGGGAGGCAATGGCGATGTTATCGGCGGCTGGTCTTTAGAACCACCGCAATTTCAAATAGGATTAACAAGGGTTATGTTCCCTTTTTTTGCAGGCCTATTACTTTTTAGAACAGCTAAACTTACTTACATAAAAAATGCTTTTCATTTATGCAGTTTGTTGTTGATAATTGTTTTTGTAATGCCGAGAATTGGCGGGGCAGAAAAACTATGGATGAACGGATTGTATGACTCCTTTTGTATTATTATTGTTTTCCCCCTCATTATTTATTGGGGAGCAAGTGGAGTTATAAAAGGAAAAATGGCAATATCTTTTTGTAATTTTTTCGGCCGTATTTCATATCCACTATACATAACCCACTATCCACTGATATACATTTATACAGCCTGGGTGAGTAATCATAAACCCGCTGCTGCACAGGCATTACCTTATGCCCTGCTTACTTTTGCGGGTAGTATATTGCTTTCTTATCTCTATATAAAATGGTACGATGAACCTGTACGGCGCTGGTTAAAAAGAAAATTGCTGGTAATAAATAAATAAATGTTTTTTGGGTGTTATTTCTTATAATATAAATTTGATCATCTTTTTGCTATAAAAAATCGGCTACATTTAATTAAAAATAACTGATATGTTTCATCTCCTAAAAAAGTAAAATGATAAGGAAAATATTGGCAATATCGCTATTAATAATTTTTGCTGTTAGTATAAGCTTTGGACAACGGCCTCCTAAAAATAAAGAAAATTTCTACTCTTTTTAACCAAAGATCATCATCAACTTCGTAAAGTAGTTGATGACAAAAAAGAACCAATCGTTTTCCTCTTTCTATTAGCTATGGAAAGGATTCATCAGCTATTCCCTCTTTGTTACTTTTTTTACTCCCGCTCACAAATGTATCTCCCTTTACATAAAATCTATATGGCAGCAAGGCATCTTCTCCTGCACCTGCAACCCCAATTCTTGGGCTATTTATTATTTGGCTGTGAGGCAAAACAAAGCCATCACTAAAAATACTTATACTATTATTTTTAAAAGATAAACCGTTATGAGCTTTGGTAATACCCATTGCTTTGGCAAGGTTGCCCGGTCCTTTTGTAAGAGTATTATCCAACGTTCTTTTACCCGTGCGCTGCAGCATCTCATCTACACCTACAAGCGGGTGAAGTGCTCGTATTAAAATAGCATCCGGTACATCAATATTATTTGTTACAACATTAAGCATTGTATGCATACCATAGCATATATACACATATTTTGTACCAGCTTCTGCATACATAGGCTCGTTGCGGTTTGTGCGCCTGCCCCCGTATGCGTGAGATGCTTTATCTGCCCGGGCTGCATAAGCTTCTGTTTCTACAATGCGCCCACTGGTAATAATCCCGTTTATAGTTGTAATAACAATTTTACCCAGTATTTCTTTTGCAATAAGCACAACATTTTCCCGTTTATAAAAACCTATAGGAAGTTTTTTCATTTTATAAATTAACTTTAAGCGAATTTACAAAAGAACGAATATCAGGCATGCTTAAAGAGATCATCATTTCTATACAATCATTTTTTGAAGCACACAGGTTTATAAACAAACATAAACTATGGAAGTGGATTATGGTACCCGGGCTTATATATTGCATTCTTTTTATGGCGGGTATTTATCTTTTTTGGGAAAGCCGCAATACAGTAATAGATTTTTTTTTAAAACAAACAGGTACAAAAGCCTGGCTGGATAAAATGGAGGATACCTGGCTTAGTTATTTTTTTATTGTGGGGCAAATAATACTTTGGCTTGTTTTTTTGCTATTTTATTTTTCTTTATTTAAGTTCATATTTTTAATTGTGGGTTCGCCTGTATTTGCTTATCTCAGCGAAAAAACAGAGAGCATTATTGAAGGCAAGGAATTTCCTTTTAGTTTTACCCAGTTGTTAAGAGATATTGCCCGGGGAATAAAAATTGCCTTAAGAAACCTGCTTTGGCAAACGGTGTATGTTATCAGCATTCTTATACTTTCATTTTTACCGGTATTCGGCTGGATGGCACCGCTCATTGCATTGCTGGTAGAGTTTTATTACTTTGGTTTTAGTATGCTGGATTACAGCAGCGAAAGAAATAAACTTTCCTCTGCACAAAGCATAGATTTTATTGGCAGACATAAGGGGTTGGCTATTGGCAACGGAATGATATTTTATATGATGCATTTATTACCTTTTTTTGGGTGGGTGCTTGCGCCAAGCTATGCTGTAATAGCTGCTACGCTTAGTTTACACCATGCAAAAAAAGACAGTATAATCCCTTTGTAAATTCATTTTATTTAAGAGAGACCAAAAGTTAATTTACAGTAAAATCTTTTCAGTAAAACAATAACGGTAATATCCCTGTTATTTTAAAAATAAAAAAATGAACACAGTTTACCTGGTGCCTTGTGTATTGGCAGATAATGTTACAGAAACAATACCCATTTATATTATACAGGCAGTAAAAAAATGCACCGTAATTTTTGCAGAAAATGAACGTACGGCAAGGCGTTTTTTAAAACTGTTGGACAAAGATATTATAATAGATGATTTTGAATGGTTTACCATTCACAAAGCGGAGGAAGAGCAAATACGGAGCTTTACGCAAAAAATAAAAGAACAAAAAAATATTGCCATAATAAGTGAGGCTGGCTGCCCCGGCATTGCAGACCCCGGGCAGATATTAATAGCCGCAGCACAAAAAATGGATGTAATTGTAAAGCCATTGGTAGGCCCAAGCGCACTGCTGATGGCACTTATGGCAAGCGGTATGAATGGGCAGCAATTTGAATTTGTGGGTTATTTACCCATAGATAACCTTGAAAAAATAAAGCGTATAAAAGAACTGGAAGCCTCGTCTAAAAAAAATAACAGCACAAAAATATTTATAGAAACGCCTTACAGAAATGATCAGATGCTGGAGAGCCTCACAAAAACCTGCGACCCGAAAACGCTGATATGCGTTGCTACTAATTTGACTGGCGTAAATGAGGTTGTTAAAACAATGCCCGCCGCAAAATGGAAAATTAAAAAACCATTACTTCATAAGCAGCCGGCTACATTTTTATTGTATGCAGGAGTTTAAAGTATAGAAGGGTCAGGATCTTTCATGCTGATGATTTCATCTACAATAAATACAGTATAACCTCTCCAGGGCAAAGTGCTTCTATATTCCTTATAATGCAAATCAAAAGCCTTACCACTATTTTTCATTAAAATATTGGCAATACTATCACTCTCTATAGAAAACTCAAAACTTTCAGAACCTATGGTACCTGCACCTTTGGAGCGAATACCATTTTGTATAAGTTTACCTTCGTATGTTTTAAAAATATTTCCTTTTTTTACAACATAGTTAAGTGTACCGGATTTTACGCCTGCACCAAATACATTATAATATTGCCACCAGATAAATACACCCAGCAGCAAAATCAATATTAAAAAAGTATTTCTTAAAAAACGTTTAAAAGCGCTTTTCTTTTTTATGGGTAATGCCGCAGCAGTAGTAGTACTTTTTATATCGTCCATCATAATTTATTTATGTAAAAATAGAAATATTATTTAAAACCCATATTCACTTACCAGCCACACGAGCATAGTCATATTTGCAGCACCCAGGTCCAGTTCTCTTTTGCTTACTGCCTCAAATACATCTGTTTCCGCATGGTGCAGGTCAAAATACCGCTGACTGTCGGGGCTTAGGCCTGCAAGTGCTGCACCTAACTCCTTTAACGGTCCTATATCTGAACCACTGCCGCCACTCTCCAATTCGTATACTCCATAATTATAAAATAATGGTTTCCACTGCAGCACTTTTTCTTTTTGGCTGTCATTCATTTCCAGGCTAAAACCTCTTGGCGAAAAACCACCGGCATCACTTTCCAGTGCAAAAATATGTTGTTCTTTTTTTTGTTTCGCATTCTCAAGATATGCTTTAGAGCCACCGCCCCCATTTTCTTCATTCATAAACATTACTGCCCTCACGGTTCTCTGGGGTTGTAATCCTGCTGCTTTTAGTGTTCTTATTATTTCTATACTTTGTACAACACCCGTGCCATCATCACTTGCACCTTCTGCAAGGTCCCAGCTATCCAGGTGGCCTCCTGCAGTTATTATTTGCTCGGGATATTTGGTGCCACGCAGTTCTCCAATTACATTAAAAGATGCAGCCGTTCCCATCATTTTACAAAAATTGGTAAAAGATCCTTTTACTTCTTTTGTGCTATGCAGTGCACTGCTTAATTTATCTGCATCGTTTGTACTAATGGCTACTGCAGGTATTTTAGGAAAAGAATCATTGTATTGTGTGGCACCCGTATGCGGATGATCATCTGCATTGCTTGCAAGTGAGCGCACCATTACGCCAATAGCGCCATACTTTGCAGCCTGTGCCGGACCGCTTCTTCTCCCTACACCGCTTTCTCCATACGCACGAAAACTTCTTATGTATGTTGGGTTCATCGCTATATTAAAAAATACAATTTTCCCTTTTACTTTGTCTCCCAGTTTTTGCAGTTCATCCATTGTTTTTACTTCTACAATGCTGCCCGTTACAGGCTTCCCATTGCTACCTTCGCTGTTTCCCAAAGATGTTAAACGCAAATTATATTTTTGTATGCCTGCCATAAAGTAACCCGTTTCTTTTTTGTTGCGTACCCAATATGGTACAGTACAGGGTTGCAGGTAAACCGTATCTGCACCTGCATCTTTAAGCATTTGCATAGTAGCTATTACCGCTTTTTGTGCATTGGCAGAGCCGCTTAGTCTAGGTCCTATTTTTTTGCAGATGTAACGCAGATTTTCATACGCTTTACTATTTGTCATTACTTCATCTGCTATTTTTTTTATAATAGCCGAGTCAGTTTTTTGCGCAGGAGCGGCACTTACAACAAACAATAAAAAGCAGCAGAAAAATATATTTCTCATGAAAAATAATTTGTGAGGCAAACATAAACATTTATTAATACTTTATTTTATGGAAAAATAAATACCTCGTATTTAGAAATGTTTTTTCAAAAAAAGTAAAGCATTTTCAATACTATTGATAAAAAAACTACATTGCAAGCCTATTTTAATATGCGCATTTATGAACATAGCAATTGTTTGTTACCCCACCTTTGGTGGCAGTGGTGTATTGGCTACAGAACTGGGCAAGGCACTGGCAGAAAAGGGGCATAATATTCATTTTATTACGTACCAGCAACCTGTGCGGCTAGGTGGTTTTCATGCTAATATTTTTTACCATGAAGTAAGAGTACCTACCTATCCTCTGTTTGATTTTCCTCCCTATGAAACCGCACTGGCAGGGGCTTTGGTAGATGTGGTAAATAATCACAGCATAGATTTGATGCACGTACACTATGCTATACCACATGCAGCCGCAGCATACATGGCAAAGCAAATATTAGCAAAGCAGCATAAACATATTCCTTTTATCACCACATTGCATGGTACAGATATTACACTCGTAGGCAGAGATAAAACATATAGCCCGGTAGTAACTTTTTCTATGGAAGAAAGTGATGCCCTTACTGCCGTTTCTAAAAATTTAAAAGAAGAAACGTATAAAAATTTTACTATAGAAAAACCAATTGATGTAATTTATAATTTTGTGGATGTAAAACGTTTTCATAAAAAACCCATTAGCGCATTTAAAGACCTCATAGCGCCAGATGGTGAGAAGATAATTGTACATGCCTCTAACTTTCGTAAAGTAAAAAGAGTGGGCGATGTTATAAAAACCTTTCAGCTAATAAGCAAAGAAATACCCGCAAAATTATTACTGATTGGGGATGGACCGGAACGACCGGAAATAGAATCGATGACAAGAGATTGCAATGCTAAAGACGATATTAAATTTTTAGGAAAGCAGGAGCAGATGGAAGACCTTTTACCTATTGCAGATTTGTTTTTACTACCCAGCGAGTACGAAAGTTTTGGACTGGCAGCTTTGGAAGCTATGGCAGCAGAAGTGCCTGTAATATCTACTAATGCTGGCGGCCTGCCAGAAATTATTATAAATGGTAACTGTGGCTATATGAGCAATGTGGGAGATGTGGAAGACATGAGCCGCAATGCCATTAAAATTTTAAAAGATAAAGAGCTGCATGCGCAATTTAAAGCAAATGCACTGGCACAGGCATTAAAATTTGATATTGAAAATATTGTACCGCAGTACGAAGCTTTATACAAAAGAGTACTGGGCAATTAACGGTGGCGCATCCATTTTTCCGGGTCAAAGTTTTTATGCTCGTCCGATATTTGAATTTCGGTAGCACCAATACCATCATCGTTTAGCCCTACCCTGCCTAGCGTTTGTCCATACTTTATTACATCTCCTTTTTTTACAGTAACACTTTGCACATTTATGTATGTGGTAAAATATCTGCCATGCTGCAATACAATTACATCGTCACTTACAATAGAAACCACCCCGTCAAAAATACTTTTTATGGGTGTTCCTATGGCTGATGCAATTGTGGTGGAAACGACATCATAATTACCACCACCAGGAAGTTTATTGGGGCCAAAATGCATGATTACACTTCCATTATCTACAGGCCAGGGAAGGGAACCACGGTTCCCTTCAAACCTTTCATTCAATTTAATATTTTCTGAGTTAAGTAACACACTTTCCGGAATGGTAGTTTTTTTTGAAGGTACTTTTACAGCTGGTGCAACAACTGCTACATCATTTGCCTTGCCGGGGTTCTTCTTTATTTCTGCAGCAAGTCTTTTAGCTTCTGCATCTCTGGCATCTTTTAATCTTTTATCTTCTGCAGCTTTTTTGGCAATACTTTCCCGCCGGGCTGCTGCCAGTGCTTCTTTAATAGCTGATGCTATAAGGCCGTTTACTTTTGCAGCCAGCCTTTTTTTTGAAGCCATACTTTCATTAAGCGATTTTACGTCTTTTTTTAAGGCAGCTACTATTTTATCCTGCTGTGCTTTTTGTTCTTCCAACACATCTTTTTCTTTACTCTGCAAATCCAGTGTGGTATTCTTTTTTTGTTTTGTCACTCCTATATCTTCCAGCCTTTTTCTTCTCAGCTCCTGTGTGCGTAAAATATTTTGCCCCTGCATTTCCCTGTAGGTACGGTAGCTTTTTAAATAGGTTACTCTTTTAATAGCATCATTAAAATTATCTGCAGAAAATATAAAATTTAAGAATTCATAATTGCCCCTATTCTTGTAGGAATATACCATGCTCTTTGCATATTCCTGTTTAAGGGTATCCAGCAGCCTGTCGTAGCGGTTAATATCTTTTTGTATGCTGTAAATATTATTATCCAGAATGTTGAGGTCTTTAGTAATGTTTTCCATAACCCTCGTTTGAAGATTCATTTTATTTTCCACCAATTTTTGAGTAGATATGCTGGACTTAGCCTGTGCATTTTTTGTGCTCAATAATTTTTGCGTTTCATCCATTTCCCGTTTAAGTTGCTGGCGCTGTTTTTCCAATTCTTCCCTGGTTTGCGCAAAAAGAGATGGAGATAATATTAAAACAAAGCAGAAGGAAAAAAATAATCTTAGCATGCGTAAATTGGTTTCTGATAATTGTACATATATCAACAAAAAGTTGAAAACACTTTTAGCAAATTGCTGAATAATAAAAATAAGAATTAATTTCTTTTATAATTTTTTGGAACTGTAAATGGCAGCGATAAATCTTTGTTAAACTCAAACTGTTTATAATTCATTCTAATGTCTATCTTGTTTTTTTCTGATACTACAATTTCTCTGTAAGTAGAAAAATTTATACCATTACTGCTGCTATATCCATCATAAGTAAAATCTGCAGTACGGCTTCTGTTAGGGTCTGCATCATCCAGTTTGGAATGCTGTAATAATTTATCGCCGGAGTTGATAGTTATAAGATTTTTGAATAAATTCCCTGCCGAAAAAGCCAGAGTGAGGTCTTCATATTTTTTCACAGTCATACGGGTATCATCAAAAAATACCACATTACCCACAAAAAGATCCTGCAAGGTTTTAAAGTCAAAGGGAATTTTTGTTACTTCCTGCAGATAATCTAGGGAACGATATGTTACTTCCCTATCTTGTTTATTTAATAATACCACACTATCCTTTGTAATATAGGCCCTATACACCTCCAGGTTTAAAATAGTGGCAGATACGGATATCCAGATGGCACTGTCTTTTATAATTCTTACCACTGCAAGTAAATCTGGTTTTTTGCCTTTATTGTCTTCAATATCCATTTTTATTTTTGCAGAAAATGTTTTGTAGCTGATGTAATTTTTCTTTATATCCGCTCTTGTACTTTCCACCAATGCCAAAGAATCTGCAGCAGTTTTTGTAACTATAATTTTTGTAGAGTCTTTTGGTGCAATGGCTTTTGTTATCATTCTGCCCGATCTGCATTGAGTAAACAGCAGAGCAGCACTAAAAATTACAATTACGTAAATAGGTTTCATCATTATATAAAAATTAAATTCCTGTGTGGCCAAATCCACCCCCACCACGGTTTGTATCATTCAATTGTTGTACCAATACCAAATTTACTTTTTCTGTTTTTGCTGCCACCAGTTGTGCAATTCTATCATTATTATTTATTGTCTGTTCTTCATTACTCAGGTTAATGAGCAGTACATGTATTTCGCCCCGGTAATCGCTATCGATGGTGCCTGGAGAGTTGAGGCACGTGAGACCGTTTTTTAGAGCAAGACCGCTCCTCGGTCGTATCTGTACCTCATATCCGGCAGGAATTTCTATAAATAATCCTGTAGGAATAAGTTTACGCTGCAGTGGCTTTAACACAACCGACTCCGGTATAAAAGCCCGCACATCCATACCCGCTGCGCCCGCTGTGGCATAGTGTGGCAGGTCGTTTGCAGATTTATTTACTATGCGTATATTTAATTCATTCATTTTAATTAATTTTTTGTAACAACAAACTTGCATTTGCAAAAAGGCCTTCTTCTCTCCCAGCAAAACCCATCTTTTCGGTAGTAGTTGCTTTTATCGAAATATCGTCAATGCTAATGTGAAGAATAGTAGCAATCACGGTTTTCATCTGCTTTGCATAAGGCATAATTTTAGGTAGCTCCAGGCATATCGTACTATCCACATTTACTACGCTATATCCTTTAGCTTGTATTAATTGAAAACACTTTGTCAGTAAAATTTTACTGTCAATATTTTTTAAAGAAGCATCAGTATCCGGAAAATGTTTTCCTATATCTCCCAAAGCAAGTGCCCCGAGCAAGGCATCACATATTGCATGGAGCAATACATCTGCATCGCTGTGGCCCAATGCTCCTTTGTAATGTGGAATTTTTACACCCCCTATCCAAAGATCTCTTCCATTTTGTAGCTGATGAAAATCTGTACCTGTACCAATTCTATAAGCCATATTATTATTTGGAGCAAAGGTGCAAAAAATGGTTGATAATAAAAAAGCGTTCCTTTAAGGGGGAACGCTTTATTATTATTAATATGTTGCCTATTTATCTATATCAAAATTAAGACTAAAACGAATTGTATTTGATAATGGATTGCGACTTATACCAGAACCTGATGGAAAAATATAAGCAAGGTTTAATCCAATAACATTATATTTTAAACCTGCACCTACTGTAGCATATTTGCGGTTTCCTTTAAGAGGGCTTTCGTAGAAATAACCTGCACGAAAAGCAAATTGATCTTTATACCAGTATTCTGCACCAATTGCAGCGGTTACTTCACGTATTTTCGAATCTCCAGAAGGTGATTTTGTAAGACCATCAATCCAGCTTTTTACCACACTCGAGTTGCGGTAATTAGCTTGTGCGCTGGCAGCAGTATCTGGTGTAGGAACTAATAATTTATTTAAATCCACGTCAAAGGTCAGCTTACTGTCTTCATCAAATACTTTGGTGTAAGATGCTCCCAAACCGAGGTTTGCAGGGATATAATCTTTTTGTGTATTATCATTAGTATAAGAAATTTTAGACCCAAGGTTACTTAAAGTAACACCCCAGTTAAAACCTTCCCCATTTTCCTTTAAACCAGTATGAAAATAATGAAGATCTGCAGCTACAGAACTACCTTTCTTATAAGTAACACCGCCGTAAGTACCATTTGCCAGATCAGAGTTAATGTAACGGATACCAATACCTAATCCTGATTTTGCACCTAATTTTCTGGAATATCCTGCTTCTACAGCGTATTCCCGTGGCTTATTTCTTCCAATATCTGTACCTGTTGCATCTGTAAACTGGATATCGCCCAGGCTGAAATAGCGCAAACCAAGCGTAAGAGCCTGCTGCTCGTCTAATTTGAAATATCCTGCCAAAGAGGCTATATAAACGTCTTTAAGATCCAAATCATTTAACCAGGGAGTATAAGTAACTGCTACACCACCATGTTTTTTTGCAAACACTGTTTTTCCTAAATTCCAAAAGTTTGAGTAAGTGTCTGCAGATGTAGCGATACCCGTTTCTCCCATCCCTGTACTGCGGGCATCAGGGGAAATACGTAAAAAAGGTACTGCTGAAGTTACTACATTGTACCTTGTAGAAGAAACCTGTGCATTTGCTATTGTGGATGCACCACCTGTCAGCAACACTAAGGCAGCTAATTTCAAAGTTGCTTTTTTCATGCGATTTTTATTGTCTTGGTTAGGTAGACATGCCTCTATAAGCGTTTAATTTAAAATGATTAATATAGGTGTTGTAATAAACTTTTACGAAGTTATATTTTCTTGTTAAAGAAAACCAAACATTTGTCAAATATATAGTGTTTTATTTCTTCTGAAACTTTTTTGCAGAATTATTTCCATAAAAAAATTATAAACCATGTAGTAATACAAATATTTATGTTATAGACAATTATCTTTTATAAAACGTTGCATCTTAAAAAAATTGTGGCAAAATAAAAAAATGCTAAAGATTTCTGTACTCGTTTCTTTTTACACTAAAATAATTATATTCGCAGTTGTTAAATTGTTTTATAAGCAATAACTATCTAACAATTGGCGTTAATTAATCTAAGTAAAACTACAGATCACATGCTAAAACCAAACTCCGGCAGATACCTATTCATTGCAGCCGCTGCAATTTTATCTCTGAGTGCCTGTAAAAATGGTGGGCTTTTCGGAAAAAAAAGCTCAAAATCATCAGCCACCGGCTGGAATTATGATGATAAAAATATGGGCAACTTTCACGTAGCCAAAGTAAAATATCCAAAAGCAGGGCCAGGTCTTTCTTTTGTACAGGGAGGTAGTTTTGTAATGGGTGCAAAAGATGAAGATGTAATGGGAGACTGGAATAATGTGCCCCGCAGGGTAACAGTACCTTCTTTTTTTATAGATGAAACTGAAGTAGCTAACGTTCATTATAGAGAATATTTGTATTGGTTGGATAATACATTCAGCGGAGATACCAATATTGTACGCAAAGCTTTGCCCGATACGCTGGTATGGAGAGAAGAGCTGGCTTACAACGAACCTTATGTAGAATATTATTTCCGTTATCCTTCTTATAATTATTACCCTGTAGTGGGTGTAACCTGGCAGCAGGCACACGATTTTTGTATCTGGAGAACGGACAGGGTAAATGAACTGGCCCTCATGAAAAAAGGCTATTTTAAAAAAGATGCCATAAAAAAAGAAATGAAAGGCGGTGGGTCTGAAGGTTCATTCAATACAGAATCTTACCTGGCAAATCCCGATCTGGTTTCTATGGCAAAATCCAAACCTAAGAAAACTGATCTTAAAGATGTAAATGGCAAGCCGAGAGCTACTATTACAATGGAAGATGGAATATTAAACATGGGGTACCGCTTACCTACAGAAGCAGAATGGGAATATGCTGCTTATGGTTTACTGGATCAAAATCCTAACCCAAGAAAAAAGGAAAAAGGAAGTGGTGAAGAAAATCGTACTAATCAGCAGGTATACTCATGGGCTAAAAACCCCAATGGTTTAAGAGATAACAGAAGAGGTACTTTTCAGGGAAAATTTCTTGCAAACTTTAAAAGAGGAAGTGGTGATAACATGGGTATTGCCGGTGGCTTAAATGACAGAGCAGCTATTACCGGTCCTGTAAAATCCTTTTATCCCAATGCATTTGGATTGTATAATATGAGTGGTAATGTAAGTGAGTGGGTAGGCGATGTATACAGGCCAATGACTTCTTTAGATGCTCAGGATTTCAACTACTTTAGGGGTAACAAATTTCAAAAATTATTTAAAAATTCAGCCGGTGAGTATGAACGAGATAGTATGGGCCGTTTAAAAAAAGCAGACATATCTGATGATGAAGTAAAAAACAGGGCTAACTATCAAAAGAATAATGTAATCAATTATTTAGATGGTGACTCTTCTAGCCAGGTTACTTATGGCTACGGAATTACTTCACTTATAAATGATAAATCCAGGGTTATAAAAGGCGGAAGCTGGAATGACAGGGCTTATTGGCTATCGCCAGGTACACGCCGCTTTATGCAGGAAGATCAGGCTGCAAGTACCGTAGGTTTCCGTTGTGCACAAACCTACCTTGGTCCGCCAGAAGGACCAGGATTTAAAGATGGCAATAACTTCCCTACCAGAAAACAGAATTCAAGAAAAAAGAAATAAAAATATATTAAGAAAAATCCCGGTTATGAAAAGTAGCCGGGATCTTTTTTTATGGCACAATAAGATTTATTTCCACACTTATTTAGTATAACTGTCCGATGGCTATCGGCAATTAGGTGCAACTAATTTTCAAAATCAACATCTAAAGATATTGATTTTATAATTTTTTTAATATGCTTCAAAACCTTCGTAAAAATTGATTTAAAAAATATCCGATCTTATTATCTTCTTCGTTTTATATGCTTATTAATTATTCTATTCCGTACAAATAAGGTAGAAAGGTTTGCAATTCATTAATGATTTTCTTCAACAACGATTTATTTCCTCAACCGGCGTTAAGTTTTTTACCGCTGATGAGTTTTAGGGAGGTTAACATTTATTAATAGATTTATGATTTGAACCAAATATCCTAAGGTCATAGTTACTCTAATACACTTTATTTTCTATACATTGGTTTAAAGAAATTCTATTTGCTGTTCTCTTTTCTATTCCCATCTTTGTAGCATGAATATGGAGCAATTGTATAAAATTTTTCTGGCGTATCCTTCTGTTGAAACAGATACCAGGAAAATAAAAAAAGGAGATATTTTTTTTGCTTTGAAGGGTCCTAATTTTAATGGAAATAAATTCGCATCAAAAGCATTGGAAGCAGGGGCTGCTTATTGTATATGCGATGAGCCGGTTACCGCTAATCATGAGAACGTTATTTACGTGGAAGATGCTTTACAAACGCTACAGGCACTGGCAAAACATCACCGGTTGCAATTTCATATCCCTATTATTGCCATTACGGGCAGCAATGGTAAAACAACTACCAAAGAACTGGTGCATGAGGTATTATCCGCTAAATATATTTGCTATACTACTAAAGGAAATTTAAACAATCACATCGGGATTCCGCTTACTATTCTTTCTATAAAAAAAGATGCAGAAATAGCGGTAATAGAAATGGGTGCAAACCACCAGCACGAAATAGAAAGCTATTGCAGCTACTGCCTGCCTACACATGGCCTCATAACCAATTGTGGCAAGGCACACCTCGAAGGCTTTGGCGGAGAAGAAGGAGTAAAAAAAGGAAAAGGGGAACTCTATACTTTTTTAAAAAATAATGACGGTATTGCTTTTGTAAATAATGATTATGATTATTTAAAAGAAATGAGTAGAGGTATTCAAAAAATAATTACTTATGGTACAACTCATGCAGCAACATACTGCGGCGAAACGGCTGAAAATAATACACTGCTTACGGTGAAAATTACTAAAGGTGCAACTGGCATAATACATACAAAACTTGCAGGCCTGTATAATTTACCCAACGTGATGAGTGCCGTGTGCATAGGAAAAACATTTGGCGTAACAGATGATAAAATAAAAAATGCGCTGGAACATTATACACCCGATAACAGCCGCTCTCAAATAATAAAAAAAGGAACCAATATCATTTTATTAGATGCATATAATGCCAACCCCAGCAGCATGAGCGAAGCCATAAAAAACTTTGCAGAAATGAAGGCAGATAAAAAAATAATTATTATTGGTGGAATGATGGAACTCGGCGACAGCAGTATTGCTGAACATAAAAATATTATTGATCTTATATTAAAATATAACTGGGAAAAAGTAGCCGTAGCAGGAAAGGATTTTATACACCTGCCACCCAATATTCTTCACTTTAAAGATTCAATAGAAACTGCTAAATGGTACAGCAAGCAACACTTTGAAAACAGCACTATATTACTAAAAGGCTCTCGCAGTATGGCTATGGAAAAAGTAATAGAAGAAATTATATAGAACCACCTTCTACCAGTACAGCATCACTTATAAGTTCCTGCTCAAAATCTGCATCTACAAGAGAACTTAACATACTGCTAAAGGCGAGTTTGCCCAGTTTATAACCGCTTGTTTCTACATAAGTAATAGCAGGGTAATATAGTTTGGGTATAAAGCCATCGCTTATGGCAATTATTGCTATATCAGCTGGTACAAGTAACCTGCTTTTTTGCACGGCACTCATTACACCCACCAAAATTTCATCACTCATACAAAATATGGCCGCAGGTTTTTCTTTAAGGTGATCAAATGTTTTAGTTTCTGCTTCTACAGAGCTCATAGCATAATCAATAATTACTTCAGCTTTACTATTTTTTTCTTTGATTGTAGTAGAAAATGCAGTTAGTCTTTTTTTAGTCATGAGCAAGTGTGGGTTACCAAAAAAACCCAATATTTTTTTAAATCCTTTTGCTGCGAGTGCGCTTGCAGCAAGTGTTCCAGCATAAGAATCTGCTACGCATACTTTATTGCAATGGTCATTTTCCGGCACTTTGTCAAAAAAGATTACGGGTATTTCTTGCTCTTTTAATTTTAGAAACGGTTCTATATCATTGGTATCAGGCGATATGCAGGCAAATAAACCCGCTATACGATTTTGGCGAAATAATTTTAAATTGGCTATCTCTGTAATAGGATCATCTTTAGACTGAAGTATCATTAAAGAGTACCCGTTTTTTCTACTAAGCTTTTCAATAGCAGAAATAAAAGAAAAATAAAAAGGATTATTAAGGGATGGAACAATTAACCCAAATAATTTACTGTGGCTTGTTCGCAGGTTTATTGCATTTACGTTGGGCTCGTAGTCTAGTGTCTGCGCAAGTTCAACCACTTTTTTCTTTGTTTTTTCAGAAATATCAGGGTGATTTTTTAATGCACGAGATATAGTGGAAATGCTTAACCCCAGCACTTCAGATATCTTTTTTAAGGTAGTATTTGTCATTTTAGCAAGTAATGGTGTTGTAATATAGGAATAAATATACACAACAACGCTTACCGCAAACGTTTGCGCAAAAAATGACATAATTAAGTTAAATATTTTAACACCAAAATGTAATAACTTGCTGTAATCTTTAATTTTAAGTAACGAACGTTAGTTTTATTACAATAAAATAAAATCAAAAGATACCATTGCTTGTTATTTTATTATTACCAATAGAACAAATCAACCCATTTTATTACAACACCAAAAACTAAACAATTATGCTTCTTTGTTTCATGAAAAAAACGACGCTGTTACTACTAGCTGTCTTTGGGCTAAGTGCATTTGCATCGGCTCAGACTATTACAGGTACTGTAACAGATAAAAAAGGCGAGCCCCAGCAAGGTGTTTCTGTATCTGTACGAGGTACTAAGAATGCTACAGCAACTAACGCAAAAGGTAGCTATACTTTAAACAATGTAGCCGCAGATGCCGTACTGGTATTTAGTGGTGCTGGTATTACTGGTATGCAAGAAGGTGTAAGAGGCAAAACTTCTGTGAATGTAGAAGTAGAAACGAATGCCAGTAACCTAAGTGAAGTTGTGGTGATTGGTTATGGTACTACCAAGAAAAAGGATCTTACAGGCGCAGTAACTTCAGTACAGGCAAAGGATTTTAATAAAGGCACCTACACCTCTGCAGACCAATTGATACAAGGAAAAGTTGCTGGTGTGCAAATGTTGAATAACAGTGGTCAACCAGGTGGTGCAGCAACTGTAAAAATAAGAGGTAGTTCATCTATTTCAG
This sequence comes from Ferruginibacter sp., assembly GCA_025350645.1. Lineage (GTDB taxonomy): Bacteria > Bacteroidota > Bacteroidia > Chitinophagales > Chitinophagaceae > Ferruginibacter. The sequence continues at coordinate 4,352 of JANXXM010000123.1, read as the reverse complement.
GAGCTGGTCAGCCATTATACGTTGTTGATGGTGTTCAGTTAGACAACCGTTCTCCAAGACCAGGTATTGGTGATTTAGGATTAGGTGGCGGTAACCCTGGTAGTAATCCTTTAAATTTCATAAATCCATCAGATATAGCTTCTATAGATGTATTGAAAGATGCATCTGCTACTGCAATTTACGGTTCCCGTGCTGCTTACGGAGTAATTTTAATAAGTACAAAAAAAGGAAAAGCAGGTCAAACAAAAATTGATTTTAGTGCTTCTACAGGTGCTGCTAAAATTGCAAAAAGAATTAAAATTTTAAATGGCCCTGAGTATGTACAGGCCTTAGCTTATTATGGACTAGCTAATACAGTTTCAACAACAGCTATACCTACAAATAACAAAGGAGATAATGTAAACGCATTAGATGCAATATTAAGAACTGCACAAGTACAAAACTACAGTGTAGGAATTAGTGGAGGTGGTGAAAATGGAAGATTCCGTCTGTCTCTAGGATCGTTGAAGCAAGATGGTATTATAAAAAAATCTGGTATTGAAAAATATACGGCAAATTTTAGTGCTAATTTAAAATTTTTAGAAAGTAAAAGATTTGGATTAGACGTAAATATTATTCCCAGCCAATATATTGAAGATATTGCTCCGATAACAAATAATGCAGGTGCAGCTGGAAGCCTCATAGGTCAAGCTTTGCAATGGAATCCTACCAAATCACTAAAAATTGCAGATTCAATTGTAAATATAGGCGGCAACTCTGTATACAATCCATTGGGCGTCTCTGAAGCTTTTAATGACAAATCAAAAGTTACTACAATACTTGCGAGTATTGCTCCATCATACAAGTTTACAGATTGGTTAGAATATAAGTTTCAATACAGCATAAACTACGCTTCAGGAAACCGCCGAACAAGCAGAAACTATAACATCAACGTTGATTCAAGGGGTAATCCATACACAGGTGTTGGCCTTGCGGCCATCGGAAATAATGAGTTAACGACTTCCCAAATAACACACACATTAAATTTTGATAAAAAAATTGCAACTGATCTAAACTTAAATGCTGTGGTTGGGTTTGAATATCAAAAGCTAAAAAACAAAGGGAACAGTTTAAGTGCTGAAGGGCCAAGCGGACCCACTGCTCCCCCTAATGGCTTCGGACAATACGGATTAGATTATACTGATTATATTCAATTTGGTAATCCTGCTAATAGGTCAGTGAGTTCATTTGCAGATCCAATTATAGAACTTCAATCTTACTTTGCAAGAACTGCATTTAATTATAAAGACAAATATTTAGTTACAGCAACTGTTAGAAGAGATGGATCTTCAAAATTTGGAGCAAATAACAAATATGGTAATTTTCCATCTTTTGGTGCAGGATGGAATATAAGTAAAGAAAACTTTTTTAAAGTTGCTTTCGTAAATAATTTAAAAATTAGAGGTGGATGGGGTAAAACTGGTAATCAAGAATTTCCTGCAGGATCTGCTGCGGATAGACGTCAGTTACAGACAGCTGGTCAACTAACTATTATCAATAACCGAAATCCTAATTTAAAATGGCAATCTGATCGCCAATATAATGTTGGTTTTGATGCAACAGTATTAAAAAATAAAATAAATGTTACCGTTGATTATTTTAATAAACTAACAACTGGATTATTGTATCCAACAGTACCTGCAGCACCATCACAGGGCAATGCACCAACTTGGTTTAACATACCAGGCAAAATAGAAAATAAAGGTGTTGAATTTGCTATAAATGCTGTGATTTTAGATACAAAAGATTTTGGAGTTGATTTTGGAATAAATGCTAGTTTTAATACGAATAATGTTTCAGAATTATCAGCTCCTATACCTACAGGTAATTTAGACGGACAGGGTGTAAGTAATACAACTGTTGAGATTATTCAAGACGGCTTACCCTTAAATGCTTTTTATACAAGAGCTTTTACAGGATTTGACGCAAATGGGATTGCGATATACAATGATAAAGGACTCTCAAATTTTTACGCAGGTAGCCCAAATCCAAAAACCGTAATGGGTATAACTACTGCTATACGCTATAAAATGCTCAGCCTTTCTGCAAATTTTAATGGCGCATTTGGTCAAAAAATTTATAATAACACGTTGAATAGTGTAATAAGTGTGGGTAGTATAAAAGGCGGAAAAAACATTGCTACATCGGTATTTAATAATCCGGTAAAAGAATCTTTTGCTAATCCTATAACATCTTCATCAAGGTTTATTGAGGATGGCAGTTATATGAAATTGGCAAACGCAACTTTATCCTATAGCATTGGTACAATTGCAAAAGTAATTAAAGGTGCTAATGTTTATGTAACTGGACAAAATTTGCTTACTTTTACTAAGTTTACCGGGTTTGATCCTGAGGTGAATGTAGATAAAAATGTAAACGGTGTTCCTTCCGCAGGAATTGAATACACACCATATCCATCTGCAAGAACAATAACTTTTGGCATAAATTTCTCATTATAATTATTTAAAAATAAAAAGTATGCAATACAAAAAATTCATTGTAATTACACTTTTACCAACATTGTTATTTAGTTGTACAAAGTTGGATGAGAAATTACAGGATAGTACAACTACAATTAGTACAGGAGGGGGAAGTGCTTCACTTCCAGCAGTATTGAAAAGTGTCTATACATCCATGCAATCAACCTATCAAGATCAGGGAAATATTTATGCATTAGAAGAAATGACTACTGATGCACTTATAGGACCTACACGTGGTCCGGATTGGGATGACAATGGTGCATGGCGTGTATTACACGCACACAGATGGGATGGAGAAAATGTTCATATTAGGGACGTATTCAGCCAACTTCTAACAACAGTTTTTCTTGCAACGGATTATTTGCGTTTTGATGCAACATCACCAGCAGCATCCGAAGCCAGATATCTCAGAGCTTTTTCAAATTATTTAGTTTTAGATGGTTGGGATCAAGTCCCATACCGTGAGCCGGGGGAATCTACCCTTCAACCTTCTAAAGTTAGAAAAGGTGTAGAAGCTTTAGATTATATTATAAGCGAGCTAAATGCAATTATGCCTACATTACCTGCAGGTGGTGGTGGTAATAAAGGCAAAGCAAACAAAGATGGTGCTAAAGCTTTACTGATGAAATGCTATTTGAATAAAGCGGTTTATGCAAACAGAGCAGCGCCAACATTTGCTCCAGCTGACATGAACCAAGTAATTACTCTGGCAGATCAGATCATTAACAGTGGGACTTATACTTACAGTAGTAATTACTTTGATAATTTTGCGCCAACGAATACTGTTATTGGTAATGAAAATATTTGGGTACAGGAAAATATTGTGGGTGTAAGCGGCAGCACGGGTTCTACCGTACGTTCCCGCTGGCATTCTACTATGCATTATAACCAAAACCCGGGTGGCTGGAATGGTTTTACTACCTTATCAGATTTATACAACAAATTTGAAGCAGTAGATAAAAGAAGAGGCGCTGTTTATGCAACTCCGGGTGCAGCAAACCCTGGCAACAGAACCAATGTAGGATTTTTAACAGGCCAGCAATATGACTGGAATACCGATGCAGTATTAACGGACAGAGCAGGTGCACCTCTAAATTTTACTCCAGCCATTAGTTTGATTGAAATAGGTAATAATTTAGAAGTGACAGGTATCCGTGCATTTAAATATCCTATTGATTATGCGAACGATGGTTCCGGTAATATTGACAATGACTATGTTTATTTCAGATTAGCAGATGTTTTGTTAATGAAAGCTGAAGCTATACAAAGAGGAGGTACGGGTACAGTAGCAGGAACTTATGGTAGTACTGCTCTTGGAATAGTAAATAATTTAAGAGCTGATAGAGGCGCAACTTCACTTGCCAGTTTATCTCTTGATAATTTGATTGATGAAAGAGCCAGAGAAATGTATTTAGAAAGTTGGAGAAGGCAGGATATGATTCGTTTCGGTAAATTCTTACAGCCTTTTCAAGAGAAAACGGATGTAAGTGATCCAAAATATTTATTGTTTGCTATACCTAACACTCAATTAGCAGCAAATCCTAATCTTACTCGTAACCCAGGATATTAGTTTTTTAAATCAGTAAAAAAAAAGAGGTCATTATTATGACCTCTTTTTTTATATTAAAACCGTTAGTTAAATTTCGCTATCATAGGTTTAAAACAATTAAATTTACATAAGAATTTATTCTGCAATTTTATAAAAAATTGCTATTACAACTGCTTTCTTCATGAAATATCTTTTTGCCTTTTTAAGTATATTATTTTTGCAGGTTTCCTGTACCAAAAAAAAAGATATCCCCTTGTTTTCGTTAGAAGAAAATACCGGTATTC
>JANXXM010000056.1 GCA_025350645.1 Ferruginibacter sp. | reverse complement strand
TTTTATTACGTGTTATAACCAATATCCATTATTTAAAACCTCAGCCATGTGTAAAAATTTTTTACCAAAAGTATTCTTATTTTCATTTTTTTTATTATTTGCTACTATTTCGAGATCTCAACAAACCCTCACTCAAATTGGTGGATGGAATGCTTATGTTCATTTACCCGCAAACTATGCTAATACATCTGTTAATTATCCCACTATTATTTTTTTTCCGGGTCTGGGGGAAGTAGGTACAAACCCTGCAGCATTAATATCCAATGGACCCGGTGCTTATATATCCCAGGGATGGAATGGGAATGTGTTGGTAAACAGCAACACGGTTGAATTTATTGTAATCAGTATTCAACCGCCAGCAGCTTATCCGCCAGAATCCCTTATAAATTCTAAAATTCAACTCATCAAATCTGCATATAGAGTAGATAATAACAGGCTTTATCTTACAGGTTTATCACATGGTGGTTGGTGCAGCACTACTTTTGTAACGGGTGATGCTTACGGTGGACCTTATACTTATGCTTCGCAAATAGCTGCTGTAGTAGAAGTAGAAGGAGTAATACCAGACGATAATTCTCCCTACCCAAATCTCTTTGATAATTTTGCAGCAACGGGTGGAAAATTATTAGGATTTGAACAAGCTAACGACAACCGGGGAATGCCGACCAGGGTTAACAGAATGAATTCGACTGTGGCTAACTCCGCCATTTATGTACAAACAAATTTTGGTGGTGGCGGACATTGCTGCTGGAACCAGTTTTATGGAGGACAAGGCACAACACCTGTAAATTTTATGCTAGGTGGTGTAAGCCAAAATATGTACCAGTGGCTGGCAAGACAATCAAGGGTAAACATTCCGCCACTTGTAAATGCAGGTACAGATAAAACAGTTATACCTCCAATGAGTTCTGCATCTTTAGATGGAACTGCTTCTGATCTTGATGGAAGTATTGCCTCCTATCTATGGACAAAAATTGCTGGCCCTGCAACAGGAATACTAACAAATGCCACTACTACACAAGCCAGTATATCCAACCTGGTGCAAGGCGATTATTTGTATGAATTTAAAGTTACAGATAATGCAGGTGCGGTTTCAAAAGATACTGTAGATGTAATGGTTGCGGGTGTATTAGCTTTGGATGATAACCCTGCCGTTGCTGAAACCATTAGAAGAAATAAAGCTTTGGTACTTTACCCCAATCCTGCTAGTGACTTCATTAATTTAAAAATTCCAAAAGAATATGCTGATGTATATTCTATAAGTATAACAGATGAATATGGAAATATAATGATGAAAAAATCTGTAAACAGAGGCAGAGAAGCTTTTACAGAAGTGATAAATATTAAGCATTTTCAAAAAGGCGTTTACACCTTACAGTTTTTTACAAAAGATCAAAAGCTGATAAGAAAAATCATCAAATTATAATGTAGTTTTTAAAATAATTTTTGGAGATGCTTTATGAAAATATGGTTAACAAAAGTGAAAATAAAACGAGATATATTTTATCGTACAAATAATCTGTAATATGGGTGAGTAGCCAATTGCAACATTGGTTTATCTCCATCAGTATCACCATAGCAATAAATATTTTCGTAAGAAGCCGTATCAAATTGTTGTTTGATACGGTTTGCTTTTTCAAGACCATTGCAGTTTTGTCCCATAAGTTTTCCAGTAATTTTATTTTCTTTTACTTCCAGCTTCGTACATAAAAACCCGATATTTTGCTGTACACACCAAGGTGCTACCCAGTTTTCTGCAGATGCTGATACTATAACTACTTCCGTATTTTCTGACTGAAATTTTTTTATAGCCTGCAGCGCATCTGCTTTTATTAAATGTGGTATTACTTCATTTGTAAATGAAGTACAATCGTTATTAAATTTTTGTATGCTTGTATTGCTAAAAAAATAAGTGATAAATTTTTCTTTAGCTTTTTCTTTACTTACCAGCCCCATTTTTATACCAACAAGCCAGGGCGAAATAAGCGCCATGCCTAACCAGTAATGGGTAGCTGTATGGCAATATTTTGCAAACTCCAGCATGGTATCTTTTGTAGTAATGGTACCATCAAAATCAAAAAAGGCAATATCTTTTTTCAAAATAATTTATTTAAAAACAGTAATATCTTTTGAATAGAGAATAATATAAAAACTGATGATCCATAAAAGAATGGTTATTTGAATAAACCTGTCTTTGTATAAAATTTTTGTAGGAGACTGAGAATCTGCCTGCACATAAATAAGCTGTAGATAACGGAAAATACCTGCCAATACAAACAAACAGGTATAATATAAGCGATAAGTTTGGAGGCGATTTACGGTTTCCGGGGAGGTTGCATACATAAAATAAGCTACTATTATAACAGCACAGATAAGGGATAAGGCAGTATTTATAAAATCAAGATTATACCCTTTTACAGCTTTGCGCATATCATCGCCGGAAGAAAGTTTTAGCAAAACATCATCCCGTCTTTTTGCAATTGCCATAAATAACGCCAATAGAAAAACCATAATAACCAGCCATTCACTCAATGCAATTTTAGCTATAATAGAACCTGCCTTTATTCTTAAAACAAAGCCTATAGCAATAATAATAATATCCAGTATAGGAATATTTTTAAGGCCAAATGTGTAACAAAGATTAAGGCCAAAATAAATAGCCAGTACAAACATAAATTTATCTCGTATAAACCATGCACCCACAAAGCCGAGCACCAAAAAAGAAATGGCCATAACGATTGCAATTGTTTTATTTACAACACCCGAAGCCAATGGACGGAATTTTTTTACTGGGTGCTTTTTATCATCTTCAATATCTTTATAGTCGTTTATAATATAGATACTGCTTGCTACCAAACTAAAACAAACGAAGCCGCCAAATAACTGCAACAATACTGCAGTATTAAAAAATTGCCCCGCAAAAAAAACTGGGATAAATAAAAAAAGATTTTTTGCCCAGTCTTTTGGTCTGATGAGTTTAATATAATTTTTCATAAACAGTTAAGGTATACATTATTAGTTTGGCGTTTCAATGTTATTTTTTATTTCATTTTCTATGAGCCATAAAAGCATTGGTATCATTATCATGGCAAGTGGTACTAAAAAAAGCCTCGTTTGATATGCCACTACAGATACAAAATGAACAGCAAACCAAATGGGTACAATAAACAAAAACCACTTTTTTAAAAGGTAAGGCATTCTTTTAAATGTATATAAAATAATTAAAGGTATTACTGCAAAAGTACCCAGTAATTCCATAAACGCTTTTACACCTACTGCACTAAAAAAATTAAGTTTTAGCATAGGCAATCCTGCGGGCACTTTAAATACCTGCTGTGGTTTATAGCCAAAATATATTCGCAAACTTATGAACACAGCAAAGAAAAGTACATATAAAAAAATAGTGAACCACCATATTTTTGCAGGTGGAAAAATGATCGATTTCCAAAAAGCTTTGCTCAATTTAAAATGGGTAAAATCTGTTTGTGAAACAAAATACAAGGCCGGAATTAATATGCTAGTTTCCCGATTAAGGGAAGCTAAAACTGTAATGGGCACCAGCCATAAATAATTTTTTTTATATACAATAATATTAGCTGTAGTGAGGTAAAAAATAATATCCATGTAGGTATTAAAAGAAAGATCTGCTACGGCAACTGCATTGCCCAGAGCGAGTGCTAAAAAATTAATTCCTAAAAAAATGAGCCACTTACTTTTTACAAAATAACTCCATAAACGCCACGCAAGAAAAAAAATAAAAAAGTGTTCGGTAAACCTAAAGAAAATAAACACTATCATATACTGTATGGCACCAGGAGTTTGCATAAGCTTTACAAACTCATCTGTTTCGTTTGTAGTGCCACTGGTGCTTTGTATAGAAAAATGCATTTTTTGCTCAACTGGATAAATTTTATCTACAGTAATACTATATAACTTTACCAACGCCTCTACTGTATATGGACAAAGAATGCGGTATTGCCAGGGGTTAAAATACTCAGATCTTTTTTCTATTACAGCTTTATGTCTTTCATAAGTAAGCAATCCGTTACTGTAATAAAAATTTCTGTAAACAGGAAAAATAGAAAGAAGGGCGAAGCAAAAACATAAAAACCATTTGGCTATCTGATTATTTTTTTGCGACAATGCTGTAGTGGGGGTAAACATACATGTTTCTTTTTTCTTGTTCTGTAATGGTAAGACCGTTTGCCTTTAAAAGATCTGCGGCTTTAGTTATGCTCATTTCATTGCCTATTTCGCCGGCAAAAATCATATCGTGTAATTTATTAAAATATACCAGCCCACTGGCGCCGTTTATATCTTTTAAAATAAGTGTGGCGCCGGGTTTCATTGAGTTTGTAAGATTCTTTATAAAATTTTCCTGCATTTTTTTTGGTACATGATGCAGCACATCTATCAAAAAAATAATATCCATTTCACCTAGCTGTTCCGGAAAATGAGTACCATCATATTCTGCAAAGAAACTATTTTGCGACCTGCTGGAAAATAAATTTTTAGCATTATCAATTAATTTTTTACTTACTTCTATACCATATAAATAAGAAGGTTGTGCAAATTCGCTAACCAATAAAAGAAACTGACCGGAGCCACAGCCAACATCTCCTATTTTTTGCCCCGGCTGCACCATTTTTATAAGGCTTATAAAAGGGCATATCAGAGAACGATATTTTATTTTAAGGCTATCAACAAAACCTGCACTCTTGTACGTTTTTTTTAAGAAATTGATTATTTGTTTATTGTTTAGTTCTGTTTGCATTCAATAATTAATTTAAATTAATATAGACTAAATATAATCAATGTCTAAAAAATATATTTACATAAAATAAACTCTGCTGTAATAGTATTTTGTTATGCTAATTAAAATAAATATTGGCGAGTGTGTACATCCACCGCGGCTCAACGCACGAGCTATCGGCACAGCAACCCTTAGCTTAACGATATCATTACAATATTATTCTGTTTTCACAAAAACAGGTATTTCCTTTTTAAAAGAAAATTTTTCTTTTAGTTTTAAAAATGGTTTTTCAAAATAATGATAACTTAATAAACAAACGGGTATTGTTATGAGCAATGAAATTGCGGGCTCCATAAAAACTACCTGCCATACCTGCCTGTTAATACCCAGTTTTTTTGTGATGCCTACGATTATAGAAATGATAATAAAATGGATACAGTACAAACCATAAGTTACTAAACCGAGACGGCTGGATATTTTAAAACTGCTCATTTTATAAAAAGAATTTTTTGCAAAACATTGCTCCAGTATAATCATCAGCATAATGCCGGAAATGATAAGTCTCTCAAAAATGCGAAGCCAGTAACTGGATAATAAAAATTCATCTCTGTATAAAAAGACAAAAGCAAAGGCAATATATATAGTTATTATAAACCACTTAGGCAATACTTCAATTTTAGTTTTAAAATATCCAGATTCCAGTATAAGCCATGCCCCCATGCCCCCCAGTGCCATATCTCCAATACAGGATAAAGTATGCATTTCGTGAAGTATTGGCACATCATTCAATGCCCTAAAAACCAGGCTGCCGGTGAGAATAAGTAAAAGAGGTATCCAAAATTTTTTAACTGCAAAAAAGCTAAGTATAATAGGCCATACCAGATAAAACTGTTCTTCTATAGATACGCTCCATAATACGCCCAGGCCTGTAGCATCTGGCAATCCTTTGTGTATGTAATCAAAATTGCTTATAAAGCCAAGATAATACCAAATATTTGCTGTTTCGTTTGGCACCGCCCCGGCAAGCATTTTTGTGTAAGGAAAAATTACGAAGCCGTACAATACACAGGCAAAATAAAGTGGCCATATTCTTAATATCCGCCTTATCCAAAACCGTACAATCTGAATATTAGTATTAGCTTTTTTTTCTTTAATAAGGAGATAGGTAATTAGAAAACCGCTTAGTACGAAAAAGAAATTAACACCTAAAAAACCATTTCCAAAAAGGATAACTTTAAAAAAATGGTATAAAGGGGATGCTTTAATTCCAGCATCATCACTATGAAAGCTGTGAAATAAAAACACAGATAAAAAACAAAAAAAACGAAGCCCATCCAGATTTTCGAAATAATTGTTTACAGTTAATTGTTTTTTGTTTGCCATTAAAAAGCCAGAGCGTTTTCGTTTTGGTAAGATTACCTACAGCGTTGTAATAAGATATTAATACGAAATGCAGTATTAATGATGATGTACAAAACTGATAGTTTTATAGGTATTACTTTAGAGAATATTTTAACAGGGAACAAATATTTTTAAAGCTTAATTATCTTGCGTACAACTTTTTTCTCCTTACTCAGAAACTGCAAAATATACATACCGCTTTCCAAGTTTTTTATATCTATTATTTCAAAATTATTTCCGCTATTTTTTTCTACCGTTTTTTTAAAAATAATATTACCCATGCTATTGCTAAGTGTAATATTGTAATTGTTTAAAAATACTTTAGGGATTTTTATATTAATAACATCAGCAGCAGGATTAGGGAAAACTTTAAGAGACTTAGTTTCCCCGTTAATATTTGCAGGGCTATCGGGATCATCCAATGCCAATACACTATTTACAGTTACAATCATTGTATCTTTTGAAGAAATGCCAATATTATCCGTAACCGTTAGCTGATATTTAAACATTCCTCCAGAAAAAGTTGAAGCTGTTGCCACCGCAGTATTTGCATTGGCAAGTACCCCGGCGCCAGCAGGGCCGGATATTTTAAGCCAGCTATATCCTGTAATGCTGCCATCAGCATCTGTAGATAATGACCCATTTAAAGTAATGGGTAAAGATGCTATCAATATGGTAGTATCATTACCTGCTCTGGCTACAGGAGGTATATCCTTTCTGCGGCATATAGTATCCCATATTTTTTCTTCTATTATTCTTGTAAATAAAACGTGGTGACCTTCATTATTAAGGTGTACACCATCACCAAAGCTGTAAAAAGGATTAATAGTATTATCCGGGTTAGCTATGTTCGTCCAAAAGTCTACTGATTTGTTACCATAAGTAAGGTTTATCCAATCCCTTAGTTCTGCCTGTAAAACACCTTCGGCAGGGCTTAGCCCATTTCGTGGCTGCGTAGTTGTAACCCATACCGGTACATTTTGTGCAGTAGCTGCGCCTACAATATTCATAAAATTATTATGAATATTTGCAGTCGATATTCCCCTGGCTACATCATTTGATGGGAGGTTAAGTATTATAGCATCTGGGTTAAGAGAAAGTGCTTTGGTTATGTTGCGATCAGGATCTATGGTAAAAGGTGCCGGAACTACAGTACCGGTGGGAGATACATCCCAGGAAGTGAGGCCAGGCGTGGCAATATTTATTACTTGAACTGCTGAATTCTCTTCCAAAAGATAAAGTCTGAATTTTCTTGCCCAGGCACTATCTAATGGTGTAGCCCCGGTACCATAAGCGGTAGAAGATCCTACGATAACAATTTTATAGGGTTGTGGACAAAGTCGGGTTGGCTGCGGAGGCCATGGGTTAAGTATAGCATTATTTTCATTAGGTAATATTTTTTGCTGTAGCGTTGCTGCTGATTGGGGAAAAGCAATTTTTACGATGAAAAATAATAACAGGAATATTGCAGTTTTGTGTTGCATACCATTTATTTTGGTGTTAACTTAAATTAAATTAATGGGGGGCATTAATAAGATGAGAGGGATTTTAAGTGCTACGCCAAAATTAATTTGTAACACGCAGTAAAAATAGCAAAAAGTTACTAATACTATTGTCAATTTTTTTTGTGTGCAAAAAAAAATTTTTTTTGCCAATGCTGAAAATAAAAAAATCTTTTTAACCAACAGCAATGAAGGGATTATGAAAATAAGGGTAACAGAAATGAATATTTATTTTTACATATTCTCGGGCATTCTTGCAGTAACAGAAGTACCATCTGCTACACCCATTGCCATTGCATACAGGGGTATTTCTTCATTTATATCTATACCTAAAACGCTACACATATCCTTATCAAAAAAGCCACCGATATTCATTGAACCCAAGCCGCAAGCTGTACTCATTAAATTCATATTTTGAAAAGCATGTCCGGCCTCAAATAATATATACCTATAGCCCCTATCTGCATATTTTTTCATGCTGCGTTCAATTACGGCTGTGCAAACTACTATAGCTGCTGCGGCTGCTACATACGACTGATCCATAAATAAGTTTTGTAAAAAAGACCGGGGTAAGTCTATCTGTTTTACCTGCTCCAGTAAATTTGGCTGCATTACATAGTGGTAAATACCTTTTTGTAATCCTGCTACATTTGATACAATAGCATAAAACTCCAGCGGATATAAACCACCACCCGAGGGTACTGTTCTTTCTTTAAATTCGTTATTGTCAATCATAATTACATTCCTTAGCCCATAGCCGCTAAATAATACATTAGCCAAATGCTGCAGGGTAAGTGCTGTATTTTTAAACCGTCTGCAGGAAAACCTTGCAAAAAGCAGATCTGTAAAATCCATTTTGGGCACATTTACTTCTGGTAAAGGAAATGACGGAGCCAAAAAATATTCCTTATAATTTTCTGCATGTGCCTGCCCGTATTGTGGCATGAGCGTATTTAATTCTGATCTGCAGGAATTTTGATGGAACGTCCATGCGGCAGGATATTTATCTCTAAACATATACAGGTATTAAGCAAGCGGGTGAGGATTTTTATTTATTTCTTCCGGGGTAGTTCTTTTATTTTTGAGGCCAATGTTTTGTGCAAACTCGTACAATCTATTACCACCAAGCCGTATGTTTTTTGTGCCAAAATGAATGGGTTGAAAATCTGCAATAATTACCCTTGCAGTAAATAAACCTAACTGTTCCATATCTGGAGAGGTAAGGTTATAATAAATAAAATTTCGCTCTTCTTTTTTAAAAAAATCCGTTAGTATTTCAAATTGTTCTGTTGCAGTTTTTTCTGTATCGTTTCCCCAGTCCATTACAGAAAAAGGGAGTTTAAAGAGAAAATCAAAAGCTGCTATTTTATCTTTTACAGAGTATAGCAAATCATGATCTTCCAGTTCCTCTACATTCATCGGGTCTTTTAATAAGTGTGCCAGCCTTGCCTGTGTTTCGGGTATTCGTATTCGTTGTTTAAAAGCTGGCCTCACCTGGCCAACTTCCAGGAGTGCCTGCCGTGCTGCTTTTGCGGCATTAAAATCTGCACCCAACCCTACTACTATTTGCGGCCCGCTGCCTTCTGCCTGCACGCCTATACCTAAAAATACTCTCATGGGTGTGTCGGTAGGTAATTCAAATAATCGCATATTTACTCCTCGTCTTTTATAAGCCATGCACAAATTCTTTACCTCAATTGAGGGGTGCAAAAATGGATCGTATCTTTTACAAGGCAGTTCGTTGTGCCATGTAATAACAAAAGCATCTCTTTCTATTACTTCGCCTGCGGCAGATAAAACTGCATCCATCATGCTGGCACCCGCAGCTAGCCCGTTTGAAGTAGCTTGGCATAAATACTCTTTATCGTTTTTTAAATTATAATTTAAAATGGTACTGTGTGCAGGTACATAAACTGGTTTGTTATGCACGAGAGAAAACGCTTTTACCCAGCCTATTTCCTGCTGCGGATCGAAGGGTGAAAAAATAATATCTTTATATTGATCTGGAAGATAAAGCACAAGGTGTTTGGGATGCAATGCTTCTTCTTTAATAGCATCGTAGCTGGAAAATAAAATATCATTGCTGGTATAAATAGTAGATGAATATCTTTCAACAGCTTCCCCAGCGGCACTTATTTTAGCCCTGGTTTCGTTCATCCCTTTGCCGGAACAATTTAATTTATTATGCTTGTCATTCTTTAAAAAATTATGGTTGGAAAGTTCGGCCATATATACCAATGGAAGTGTAGGTTCTGTAATATCCTTGGGTATATTTTCTAAATTTTTTATAATACCTGTATGCTTGCTTACGAGTGTTTTTAAAAGTGCACCCAGGTCTGATGGCTGATGTAGTTTTATCAATTCATGAGCAGGGTAGTGGATACGCTCATGCTTTTTTTTTACACAAACAGGGCAATCCGGCTTTTGCAAAAAAGAATGCAATTCATTTTTAAAACTAAGCGTATCAAAAACATTAATTTTATTAATAAGAGAAAGATGAGAAAAGGAGAAAAAAAACTTTAATACTTCGGCAGATATTATGGCTGCTACAATATTAATGGCTGCTGGTAAAAGGCTTCGGCTACCCAGGCTGGGTGTTTTTTGTGTATTAAGGTATTCTTCATACAGCATGGCTTCTTCAAAATCTTCTTTGGTGGCTACATTGCGCATTTTATAGCACATGTAGCATGCCGTTTTACCTGGCACAACCAACGGGCCTGTAAAACAGATATGGCCTTTTATGGCAGCATACAATGCAGGAATATTTTTAGAAATACAGAGTTCATTTATCCAATAATTAATAGTAGAAAAACCTTTATCAAAACAAACAATTATCAAATGGCAATCGCTCATAAAATCTTCAATATTTTCTTTTGTAAGTTCGGGTGGCCCTGTTTCGATATTTACTCCTGGCATTTTTTGCAAAAAATAATCCTGTACAGCATCCTGCCGGGTTGCTTTTTCTTTTTTTAGAAAAGGGAATATGCTTAAAATATTTTCATCTGTTTTAAAAGGATCTGCCAGTTTAAATTTTTTAAAGCCTGCCTGGCCCAATGCCAGTATGGTTTGTATACCATGAGCATCCAGCCCGGCAATACCTATTTTGTATTGCGATATATTTTGCAATGCAGCCTGCGCATCCATACCCGTTGTTTCTAAAAAGTTTGAAAAAAAAGTTGCTGCTCCTCCGGTATTTTTTTCGGAATAGGGTAGCGGCATACACAACAATACACCCGCTTTTACCAGTTGGTTAAGGTTGCTGGTAAGATCATCGGCAGCAATGTTCTTTACTTTTGCAGCAATGGTTTCTACATCATTTTCTCCATTGAGCAAGGGCAAAATATTTTTTACGAGAAACTCTGTAGAAGCTCCCTCCAGTTTTATGGAAAGTGTATCTGATTTGAAAAGGAAATTTCCATCCTTCATATCTATTACTGCAATATCTGGGGCCAGAATATAAAATGATTTCATGAAATTTTATTTCACTAAGTGTAAAAATATTTTCAAGTATACGCAGGTATTTAAAAAAGTAGCTGTCAAAAAAAAAGGGTATAGGTATTTCCTAACAGCTACTGTTATACCGCAAAATTTAGCCTAGTCCGCCAAATCGTGTGCCCCCAAATGTGCCTCCATGGTTTAGTATGCAAGGCCCGCAAATACACTCATTGCAAAGGCAATGAAAGCAGTGATAGCAATGATAACAGCTGTGGCAAACCTGGCATAGAAAGGGTTTTGCCGGCTGGCATTCATTGATACAGCCGCCAATGCCGAGCTGCTGGCTCACTTTTTGAAAAACTTTCATTTCTTCGGGATCTACAGTTGCTTTTTGTGCACCTGCAGATTTAAGCTGGTTTTCCAGCTCAGTAATTCTGAGCTCCAGTTTTTTGATGTCTTCACTCATTGTTGATAAAATTTAAATTTAAAAAATAAAAAACAAAGTTTTATTACAATTTTTTGAGAGTGGTTAAAGCATCAGAGTCAGCGGATGAAACAAGGTATAAGGTAACATTATATATTAAAGGTAATACAGCACTATGTAAGCGGCAATACCCTAATATGGGGATGGAGGAGATTATCTTAATCAAAGATTCGTAAAATTTATTTCACACTAAATCATACATTCACTTTAGCGGCTTCCCAACCAATAATGGCAGTTTTGCGAGTAGTACCCCACATATAACCTCCCAATGCCCCTGTAGATTGAATAACCCTATGGCAGGGAATTAAAAATGCAACGGGATTGTTTCCTATTGCTGTTCCTACTGCTCTTGCTGCTTTCGGGCTTTTAATTTGCTCCGCAATGTTACCGTAGGTCTGTAGCTGGCCCATTGGAATTTTTAATAAGGTTTCCCAAACTTTTATTTGAAAATTAGTTCCTTTTAAATGTAGTTTTATTTGATTTAAATTACTCCAGTCATTTTGAAAAATAAACAACCCCTGCTGTTGATACCTATCTGATTTTTGGCTGAAAACGGCATTAGGAAAAAGATGATGTAATAATGATAATGCTTTTTCTTTCGCCTCAAAAAAAGCCATATAACAAATTCCTTTTGGTGTAGAGGCAACCAAAATATTGCCAAAAGTACTTGCTGCAAAACTGTAATTGATTGCAAGGTTTTTACCAGCATTTTTATATTCTGCGGGGGACATTCCTTCAATATTTATGAATAAGTCGTGCAGGCGCCCTGCGCCAGAAAGTCCGGTATCGAAGGCTGTATTAAACAACGAGGCCTGGTTTTCTTTCAATCGTTTTTTAGCATATTCAATACTTGTATATTGCAAAAATTTCTTAGGGCTTGTACCTGCCCATTCGGTAAAAAGTCTTTGAAAATGAAAAGGGCTTAAATGTACTTTTTGCGCCACAACATCTAAATCCGGTTGCTCTTTAAAGTTGTTTTGTATAAAACTAATGGCTTCAGCTATGCGGTTATAATTGATATATTCCTGTTCTTTCATTTATCCGATTTTATAATGCAAGTTCTCACTTATTTTACTATGATAAAATCCGATACTTGCTATTTATACGCTGAGTGCAAAGCGGATCATATTTTTTTTTAACCAGTAAATGCATAATAAAAGAAAAATAAAATTATGAAATAGTAAGCCATTGCATTTTAAAAAGGTATGACTTTTTTTTCTGCATAATTTCCTCGTTCCTCAGGCTTCACTAGTTTCTCTTTTGATTTATTTATTAATATTTTTCCATAATTAATCTTGCCATTAAATAGCTTATAGTTGACCTTGGACCCTGGTTAAGATTTACATAAGTTTTTTCCAGCCCACCGTAGCAGCCGCCTGTAGAAGTGTTGAACATAATTTATTTTAACCCAAATTACGCATTAGCTTTTAATTGTTAATTTAGCTTTTAAAAATCCTAATGCGTAGCGTTAGAAAATTATAGAGATGGAATTTGATATAAGCTATACCAGTAAAGAGATTACGCCTTGGGGCGGTATGATTTTTTTAAAGCAAATGCTGCAAAAAATTGGTTTTAGGGAACTCATTGAACAAAATACCGATCTTCCTCAATCAGGCTCTAACCGGGGCTATAAAACTTCTACCATTATAGAAAGTTTTATAACCAGCATTTGGTGCGGAGCAAATCGGTTTTTGCACACCGAGGTTACCCGCCATGATAGTGCGTTAGGTAAAATATTTAATTGGAAAAATACTCCCGGACAGGACACCTACAAACGCTTTTTCAGCAAGTTTACCCAGGCTAAAAACCATGAGGTAAGCCAATATTTTTACTCCTGGATTTTTGACAATTTTAAGTTTGATAATTTTACTTTAGATATTGACTCTTCCGTAATGACCCGGTATGGAGTTCAGGAAGGTGCAAAAAAGGGATACAATCCAAACAAAAAAGGAAGGCCATCGCACCATCCGCTCATTGCATTTATAGCCGATGTAAAACTTGTTGCCAATATGTGGCTTCGAAGTGGAGACACTTCATCGGCCAATAATTTTCTTGGTTTTTTAGAAGATACTTTATCCAAATTAAAAAATAAAACGGTTAGTTTAATACGATTAGATAGTGGCTTTTTTCAGTCAAATATTTTAGATTACATAGAATCTAAAACAATGGATTATGTAGTAGCAGCAAAGTTTTCAGCCCCAATACAAAGGCTTATTGCATCCAGTAATAATTGGATTTTATTAGATACAGGCATAGAAATTTGTGAGCAACTGTACCAGAGCGATTCCTGGACAAACCCAAGACGCTTAGTTATCGTAAGACAAAGGATAAAAGACAGACCTAATGCTACTGGTAAACAATTAAGGCTATTTGCAGAAGAAGAAATTTATAAAAATTATCGTTACTCAGCCTACGTAACTAATCTAAAATTTGCACCTGCTGAAATATGGAGATTATATAGAGGAAGAGCCGATGCAGAAAATAGAATAAAAGAATTAAAGTATGATTTTGGCTTCGATAGCTTTAATTTAAAAGATTTTTATGCCACAGAAGCTGCCTTAACTTTTGCCATGATTGCTTATAATTTAATGGCTCTTTTTAGAACATTTGTACTCCAAGAGAAAACTCAAAAAACATTGTCAACCCTACGATACCGAACCTTTGCAATAGGTGCCTACTTTGAAAAAATTAACGATAAACTGGTACTCAAAATAGCACTTAGCAAAAAAAGAAGAGCGTGGTTTAGTGGGCTTTGGAACTATTCCAAAGTCTTTGAGTATCCTTTTGAAATGGCTAATGCGTAATCTTGCATTAAGCAAAACATTTGTTGGTGCAAGGGTTAGGTATATAAGCAGGCCCAGCTTGCAGATGCCACAAGTGCTTTTCTTTTGTACAGCATTTGTATTGTTGCTGTTTTTATATACACTCATTATATTGTCACTTGCATCTCTTACATTGAGGGTGGTTTTATGGAAAGGAATTCACTCAAATCAATAACACAATAAATCATTTGTTCTTTAAGGATCACAAATTAAAAATCCTACGGTTGCCGTTTTTTCGTTCTATATATTTGCATGTACTTAAAATACAATTATTTTAAAAAGACAGTATTATTATTTAAATTTTATTATGGATGTACAAATAAATGAAACCTGGAAAACTGCTTTAAAAAACGAATTTTCCAAGCATTACTTTCAGCAGATCGTTGCATTTTTAAAAACAGAACGGGCAGCAGGTAAAACCATTTACCCGAAGGGTGGAGATATTTTTAATGCATTTAATTTAACAGCTTTTAATGAAGTAAAGGTGGTAATACTTGGCCAAGATCCTTATCATGGCAAAGGGCAAGCGCATGGTCTTAGCTTTTCTGTAATGCCGGGTATAAAACCACCGCCTTCTCTGGTAAATATTTTTAAAGAAATCAAATCAGATATCGGGATAACAATGCCAGCAAATTTTGGTGACCTCACCCATTGGGCAAAGCAGGGCGTATTGCTTTTAAATGCGGCACTCACCGTAAGGGATGGTGAACCCTTTAGCCATGCAAAATTTGGCTGGGCAGATTTTACAGATGCAGTAATTAAAACTTTATCAGACGATAAAGAAAATATAGTTTTTCTTTTATGGGGCAAATTTGCACAGGATAAACAGGTACTTATTGATGAAAACAGTCATCATGTTTTAAAGGCAGCACACCCTTCACCTTTTAGTGCAGACAAAGGATTTTTTGGGTCTAAACATTTTTCTAAAACAAATGAGTTTTTGGTTAAAGATGGTAAACAACCTATTGACTGGAACCTGACAACAGGATAAAATATATGAATATAGTAAAAAATATTTTCGCCCGCATTTGGGCATTATGGGGGCTGTTAAGTTTTATAACCAGTTTTTTTATCATTTTTATACCGTCCATGTTTTCTTATTTTTTTAAAGATGAAAAAAAAGGGCAGGATTATTTTATTGCAGTATCCAGGCTGTGGATGTCATGTTGGTTGTGGTTGATAGGCTGCCCCGTAAAAGTTTTTGGAAAGGAAAATTTTGCAAGAGGAGGAACCTATGTCATTGTCTATAATCACAATGCACTGCTGGATGTACCTCTATCTGCACCTTTTGTACCGGGGGGCAACAAAACAATTGCAAAAGATACCTTTGCAAAAGTGCCGATATTTAATTTTTTTTATAAACGTGGCTCTGTACTGGTAAACAGAAAAAATGAACGCAGTAGGGTAAAAAGTTTTGAGGCTATGAAAGCAGTTTTACAAAAAGGTATGCACATGTGCATATACCCGGAGGGCACCCGAAACAGAACAGACTTGCCCATGAAACAATTTTATGACGGTGCATTTAAACTTGCTGTAGCGGCCGATAAAGATGTAATTCCCTGTATTATTATTGGTACAAAAAAAGCTATGCCAATACAAAAAACATTTTACTTACTGCCTGTAAAACTGCAAATGTATTTCTTGCCTCCGGTACCCTCGGCAGGTAAAGAAAGTAAAATTTTAAAAGACGAAGTGTACGACGTAATGGTACGGTTTTATGAAAAAAAAGTCATCAATATTTAAGGAGTATCATAAAATGATCTTGTTCTGTTTATTTTCAGATCTCGCAGTATAGCCGATTTTGGACTTATGTTGATACTAAAAAATCGATAAATACCTACCGGTGAAATATTGATTGCCATTTGCCAGCAATGCATATCTCTGGATAAAAACATACTTACAGTTTGTATCTTTTTAAGGGTAATATCATAATTGCCATTTATACCTATTTTCCATTTGGGACTTAGATTTGCAGAAGTATTAAAATTTAAAGCTTGGGTAAATACTGTTTTAAACTTGGCAGATGCTACATCAAAAGGGCGGCTAAAAACGAGAGAGTAAGAAAAATCTGCCTGGTAAGGAATTTCAAAATCTACAAATTCTCCCGGATTGTTTTGAATGTAAGCTGCTTCCTTTTGGTATTCATCCAAAGGCAACCCATTCCTGTTATCCAGGTTATTAAGTGCACCATTGTTTAGTTTATTATTGTCGTTCTTTTTATTTTTTTTATCTCCGCCTTTAAAAGAACTTTGCATTTGCACGGATCCGCTTACCAGTTGCCCTAACGTAAAAGGATTTTTTGACCACACTAGTTTATCAATATTTCTACCATTTTTATCTGTTTGATAAGGATTAAATACTGCACCTGCAGATATATTTATTTTGTCTGTAATGGTGCTTCTTGCAGATAAAGTAAGATTGGAAAATTTAAAAGAATCCTGTAGAAAATTATAAGATCCATCCAGCTTAAGCCCGTCAATTATACTTATTTTTTTATCTGCCTTTGCGCTGGTATCAGCTTTATCCCGCACTTTCATGCTCACCACATTATCCAGGCTAAAACTTAATCCGCCAAAACGCTGGTTATTATACGCACCATAAATACTGTTTTCATAATAAGACCTTAGCCCTGTATTGCCTGCAGAATCTATCCTTGCTTTGTAAAAATTCTTTGCATTAAAATTTGGAGAATAATTTGCAGATATACTGGGCCTTATTTCGTGACGAACAGCTTTTATATTGCTGTTTTTTCCAAAGCCATACATGCCAAAAATACGTGTACTAAAACTTATCCCAAAAGTCATTTGCCTGGCAGTGTAAAAACCATTTGTCTTTACAGTATCCTCTGCTTTTTTTAGTGGATTGTAAGTATGTACAAATTTTTGTTGGTACCATTTTTCTTCGTACGAAACAGAAGGTGCTACTTGCAGCACACCTAGCGGTGGCAATGAAAGTGTAATTGGAATAGAATGGCGGGCACCATATTGTAAATTATTTAGTGCTTGTTTTCCTATATTGCCGGCAGTATCGTAAAAAGAAGTGAGGCTTCGTCCGTTTCCATTATATCCTATACCAATATTTTCATACCATTTTAAATCTCCTGCCGCATCTTTTTTTCTAAAAGGATATTGAGTATTTACATTAAAAGCCACGTCAGGCAAGTTTATATTAATTTGTTTGTTTACTGTATTCTGGTTATGATTGGCACTTATGGAAATATTGTAAGGCCTGTTTTTCCAATTTTTAGAATAGGTTATAGAAGAGCTTAACTGGTTTTGAAAATTTCTTACCGGGCTATTGGGCACCTGTGAATTGTACTTACTGCTGCCGGCATTTACATTGGCCGTAAAGCTGGTACCGGGCCGGGATTTTGTATCTGCATTGTGACTCCAGCCTATAAGAAATGTGGGAGAGCCTTTTTCATCAAGTGGTTTTATTTTTTGTACATCCAAACTAATATTTCCCTGGTAATGATACCTGCGGTAATATCTTGGGTTTACATTTGCCTTCCAGCTTCCATAAGAATAAATGGAACCTCTCGTAATAACATCCCAATTGCCGCTGATAATTTTATAATAACCCAAATTATCTAAGGTAAGCCCTAGTTGTTCATTTGCTGTAAATGAAGGTGCCAGCAGGCCGGAGTGACGCCCCTGCGTAAGCGGAAAAATACCAAATGGTAATTGTATGGGCAATGGTACACCTTCAAACTCCGGATGCACAGGGCCAGAGTAAGCCCATTTTTTATTTACGAACTTTATTTTTTTTGCCACAAAAGCAAAATGCGGTGTATCTAAATTGCAGGTAGTAAATCTCGCTTTGAGCGCATAAAATGCGGAAGTATCTATCTTCTTTATTTTTTCGCCGTACACAAACATTTCGCCTTGTTTGGTATACGTGCCTTTCGTAAGCCCTTTGCCTGTTTTCATGTTCACTTCAATCGTATCACTTACAGATTGAAAATCTGCCTGGCTAAAATAGGGATAAGATAAAACCTTGCCTGCACTGTCTTTTTTTAGAAATGCTTTTACAAGACTTGTTCTCTGATCATACTCAATTTGCGGAGCAGATAAATTATTATCACTGTATTTTATAGAAGATATTTTGCCATACAAAATCATTTTTTTTGTGGGCACATCAAATACCATAGAATCATCTGCATGATAAACCACAGGCGCATCCAGCGTATCTTTAGATCGTTTAAAAGAAAAAGTATCCGATACATTAGTAAAAGAAGAATCAATAATTATTTTTTTTTCTTCGCCAATAAATGGTTTTCTTAATGTATCCGATCTTTTTTTTATTTTAATGATATTGGTATCTGTTAAGTTTTTTACAGGCGGCGGCGTATCTGTAAAACTTTGTTTTATATTGTAGTGTATAAATGATGCAAAGCCATCAAAATGGTAAGTTAATAATAGGAGGAGCAACGGCAATGACCAAGCTAAAATATTTTTTGCCTTACCTTTGTTAGTGTTGTTCATAATTGCTAATGGGCAAAAGTAGCTATTAAACTAAAATACGGTTAAGCTTTATTTTAATTATAACAAAACCTGTTAAATTTTTTTATAAAAATGGTAAAAAAGGGATTATTAATATTTGCAGCCTGCCTTTTTTCAGGCGCTTTATTTTTACAATGTGCTGCACAGGCAGCAAAAAAATTAAAAACAATTGTGGTAGATGCCGGGCATGGCGGCAAAGATGGCGGTGCTTTTGGGGAGTATGAAAACTCATTGCGGTCTAATGAAAAAGATATTACCCTTGCCATATCAAAAAAACTGGTGGTGGAACTAAAAAGACAATTGCCCGATGTAAAAACAATACCTACAAGAACTACAGATATATACCAGGATCCCAGGGAAAAAGCAAATATTGCCAATGATGCCGGTGCAGATCTTTTTATTTGTATACATGCAGATGCAGTGGATTTAAAAACCGGTCGCAGGCAGGTAGGCTCAAAAACAGTTACCCGATATAAAGTTTACTATACCGGTAAGGGCAGAAGAAAAGTAAAACACACGGAACCTTATGATGTGGAAATACCTTCCTACCAATATTATAAAATACCCACAGAGCGCCATGGTACGAGTGTGTGGCTTTTGAATACCAGGAATGCTGGTATTAAAAATGATAAAATAAGAGAGAATATCCAGTTTGAGGCATCAGGAGATTCTGCTTATAGTACCTTTAATTCCAGCTCGCCAGAAGTAAGGCAGCTTGCGCAGGTTTATTCCAAAAGAAATAAAGAAAAAAGTGATAGAATGGCGGGCTATGTAATGGACGAAATTGCATCCAAAGGCAGACCAGCACTGGGTATTTTTCAACGGGCAAAAGGGATATGGGTATTAGAAGCCACAACTATGCCAGCCATATTAATAGAAACTGGTTTTATAAGCAACCCCGGCGATGAACAATATTTGAACAGCGATAAAGGGCAGCAGGAACTAGCAGAAGCAATTACCAAAGCTGTAATTTCTTACAAGCAATTATTAGAAGCACCCAAGCTGGCACAAAAATAAATATGGAGTAAGGCTGTAGGCAACTTTGGCTAATAAATTGGTATAAATATATTAGGCATGCATTATTTTTTACTAGAATTAATAAAAAAAATATAACCGAGTGAAAATTTCTAACGAAACAAAAGTAGGTGCCATTGCAGTTGTAGCAGTAGCATTATTAATATTAGGATTTAATTTTCTTAAAGGAAAAAAATTGTGGAGTCACGATACAATGATTACCGGTAAATATGGTAATGTACAGGGCTTACAAAATTCTAATCCTATTGTTATAAACGGGCTTCAGGTGGGTACGGTATACAAAATATCTACAGATAAAGATATGCGGCAGATAATGGTTGATATGAATATCACCAAGGATATTAATATTCCAAAAAACTCCATAGCTATTATTAAATCAAATCCTCTTGGTACTACAAGCATAGAAATTAAGCTGGGAGATTCTCCTGAAAACCTTCCCAATAAAGGCATTATTCTTACAGAAACGAGTGGTGGAATATTTGATGATGTGCTTAAAAAAGTGGATCCTGTTTTATACGAAGTAAGAAAAGCAGTAGGCTCAGTAGATACACTACTGGGAAATTTTAATGCTATACTGGATCCTAATGCGAAAAACAATATAGCTTCCGTATTAGGTAATTTAAATAAGGTTACTGCTTCCATGCTTAACTCCACCGCATCGCTCAATACCTTACTGGATGCACAATCCGGTGCACTGGCAAAATCTTTAAATAACGTGAGTTCTATTACCGGAAACTTTGCTGCAAACAACGAAAAAATTACAGGGGTAATGACTAACCTGGATAAAACCACTGCAAACCTTGCCACATTAAATTTTAAAAAAACGCTGGATACTTTGGATAAGGCCATTAACGATTTAAAAAATGTGATGGGGAATCTAAGTAACAATAATGGTACATTGGGCAAATTAATGAACGACCCTACTTTATATAAAAATCTTGCATCCACAGGTAATAAACTCAATCTTTTACTGGATGATATTCGGGTGAACCCTAAGCGGTACATAAACATATCCGTATTCGGTAAAAAGCATAGTAATGTTCCTTTGCAGGTGCCTACACCGGATACCCTTAACAGCCCTTACTATGTAGAAATAGTAAAATAAATTTTGTGATAGCTTTTAATTTAAATTGTACAAATTGCAGTTTCAAAATTATTAAGTGCTAAAATTTTTACAATTCCTTTTTGTTGCTTTATTATTACTTGATGCAGATAATATTTTTGCGCAACTGCCTGTGCAGGATACAGTAAGAAAAATTACTATTTTTAAAGGCAGAGATATTAGGCAGATTACCATAAATGACAGCACTGTTTTGCAAACCCTTGCAGGAGATGCAATGGTGAGCCAGGGCAATACAACATTATCGGGTGATAGTATTGTATTAAACCAGCGCACAGGCATAGCAGAGGTTTTTGGAAATGTACATGTAAATGATGCAGATAGCGTAAACACTTATGCAAACTACCTGCGCTATGTGAGTAAAGAGCGCATAGCATACCTCAAAAAAAATGTAAAACTTACTGATGGAAAAGGTACACTGCTTACTGATGACCTAGTGTACAATATTGGTACAGGCATAGCTACCTACCAGGGAGGTGGCAAAGTGCTTAATGGCAAAACAGTGCTCACCAGTGCAGATGCAGTGTATTACAGCAATACAAAAGATGTGTATTTTAAAAAATATGTGCACCTGGTAGATCCTAAGTATGATATTGTAGCAGACAGCCTTTTGTATAATACCCAATTAAAAGAAGCCCATTTTATTGCACCTACCAGGATAAAAACGCCTGATAATAAAATTGTAAATACTACTAACGGAGTTTATAATTTAGATACCGGGGAATCTAATTTTTTTGACAGAACTTCTTTTAGCGATAGCGGCCATTACATCATTGCAAATAAAATTTTTAATGATGACAAAAAAGGAATTTCTATACTGGAGGGAAATGCAAAAGTTGTAGATAGTTTAAACAAAGTAATTGTGCTTGGCGATAGAATAGAGCGAAACAGTAAGGATAATTCTTTTTTAGCCACACAAAAACCGGTAATGATTTTTTATGATAAAAAGGACAGTACTTATCTTACTGCAGATACATTATTTTCTGGCCTGCGAAAATATGATACCCTTAAAAAAAGCAGCTACACAAAAATAGATACGGTAAATAATAAACAAATCCTTCTCAATAAAAATAGTTACAACACTGCATTTAATTCTCTGCAAAAAACGGATAGTCTTAAAAAAAGCAGTTTTTTAAAAACAGATACCTTAGAAACCAGGCAGCTTCCTGTTACCAAAAATATTGTGACAGACACGCTACTTTCTACTATTCAAATAAAGGATACACTTAAAAAAAGTAGTTATTTAAAAATAGATACACTCAAGAATAAACAATCTTTCACCGCAAAAAATAATACGGATACTGTTAGATATTTTATCGGAATTAAAAACGTAAAAATATTTAATGATAGTGCCCAGGCAGTGAGCGATAGTTTATATTACTCTACAGAGGATTCTGTTTTCCGGCTGTTTAAAGCCCCGATTTTGTGGAATGGAAAAAGCCAGATAACAGGAGATACCATGTATCTTTTTACAGAAAAGCAAAATCCGAAAAGGTTGTATGTTTTTAATAACAGTGTGGTTGTAAACCAGGCAAACCCTGCCATGTATAACCAGGCAGGAGGCCGCACACTTAATGCATATTTTGTAAATGGAGAAATAGATTATACCAGAATAAAAGGGTCTCCGGCCGAAACAATTTTTTACCCGCAAGATGAAGACAGTGCCTATATTGGTATGAATAGGAGCAGTGGAGATGTGGTAGACGTTTATTTCGTAAAAAAAGAAGTAAATAAAATTAAGTTTATAAATAATGTAGATGGTACATTGTACCCATTAAGACAAGTGCCACCCGATAAAAAATATTTAAGAAATTTTAAATGGCAGGACAAAAGAAGGCCAAAAAATAAGCTGGAATTGTTTGAATAGAATTACTGCACACAGGTACAAACAGCGTGAAATATCTTAATTTAAAATCTATTATTTTTTTACAGGTACAAATTCTCCAATCAAATTCCTTTCTTATAAACCCTCATTCCTGATTATCCTCCTTATCTTTGCGCCGTCAATAAAAAAAGGATTGTTGTGAATAAAAACTGGTGGAAAATATTATCGTTTATTCTCCTTGTATATACCATCGTAGGCGGCTTTTTATTAGATATTCCGCACCTTCCCATTTTAAATGAAAGCATAAGAAATTTATATTTTCACGTAGCCATGTGGTTTGCCATGATGATATTATTCGGCGTAAGCATAGTGTACAGTATAAAATACTTAGCTGGCGCAAAATACCGTAACGATATTTTTGCAAAAAACTTTGCTGCAATGGGTTCTTTTATGGGAATATTGGGCTACACTACTGGTTTTATTTGGGCTAATTATACCTGGATATCCGATCAAAATCAAAGTCTTTCCGGCATTTTAAAAGAACCAAAATTAATAGGTGCCGCCATAGCGTTACTTATATATGGAGCCTACTTTGTACTGCGTGGTTCTTTTACTGATATGGATAAAAGAGCAAGGGTAAGTGCCGTGTATAATATATTTGCTTTTGCCATGCTCTTTCCATCAATATGGATAATACCGAGGCTGGTAGGCAGTTTGCACCCTGGCGGGCAAGGCGGTGCCGGTGGCAACCCCGCATTAAATTTTAAAGATATTGACAGCAGGTTGCGCATGGTATTTTACCCTGCGGTAATAGGATGGACGCTGCTTGCTGTATGGATAGCTACCCTTAAAATAAGGATACAATTAATAAAAGATAAAACCTTGCTCAATGCATAAAATATCCGCATATTTACTTCGTTCTTTTTTATTGATTATAAGTTTTGCCATCTGCAGTATATCCCATGCACAGCAGCGGGTAGAAATGGCAGATGCCATGCGTGCTAATGGGAAAATTTATGTGGTAGTAACGGTGTGCGTTACCATTTTAGTAGGGCTATTTCTTTATGTATTTTCTATAGATAGAAAATTATCTAAAATAGAAAAAGATAGTGCCTCACAATAAGATTAAACCCTTTACATTTATACAAACAAAATTGATAACAAAAACAATTTTATGAGTTCAGATAAAACCTACAGCTTTTTTCAAAGTGTGGAAAGAAGTTTTGATAAGGCCGCTACATTTACCAAATTTGAAAAGGGTATACTGGAGCAAATAAAAGCCTGCAACAGCGTTTACCAAATGCGCTTTCCCATAAAAAGAGATGATGGAAGTATAGAAGTAATAGAGGCATACCGGGTGCAGCATAGCCAGCACAAAACACCCTGCAAAGGTGGCATCCGTTTTAGCGATGAAGTAAACCAGGATGAAGTGATGGCGCTGGCTTCTTTAATGACGTATAAATGTGCAATTGTAAATGTGCCTTTTGGTGGTGGTAAAGGCGGTATAAAAATAAACCCCCGAAATTACTCTGTTTACGAACTGGAAAAAATTACCCGCCGTTACACAGCAGAGCTGGTAAAGAAAAATTTTATAGGCCCTGGTATAGATGTACCTGCACCAGATTATGGTACCGGTGCAAGAGAAATGAGCTGGATAGTAGATACCTACCAATCCTTAAAACCCGGAGAAATAGATAGTGCTGGTTGTGTTACAGGAAAGCCAGTAACACAAGGTGGTGTACGTGGGCGTACAGAAGCTACAGGCCTAGGTGTTTTTTTCGGAATAAGAGAAGTATGCAATATGCCTGCGGTAATGGAAAAACTAGGCTTGCAAATTGGTGTAAAAGATAAAACAGTAGTAGTGCAGGGGTTAGGGAACGTAGGATATCATTCTGCAAAATTTTTTAGAGAAAATGGTTCTAAAGTGATTGCACTGGCAGAATTTGAAGGCGCTATTATGAACCCTGATGGATTGAATGAAGAACAAGTATTTCAGCATAGAAAAGCTACAGGATCTATACTGAATTTTCCTGGTGCTACCAACCTGGAAAAAAATACGGATGCACTGGAACTGGAGTGTGATATATTAATACCTGCGGCTTTGGAAAATGTTATTAATGGTGAAAATGCACCCCGGGTAAAAGCAAAAATAATTGGCGAAGCTGCTAATGGGCCTTGTACGCCGGAAGCAGATGAGGTGTTTGTGCAAAAAGGAATTTTATGTGTGCCGGATATGTACCTTAATGCAGGAGGGGTAACGGTGAGTTATTTTGAATGGTTGAAAAATCTAAGCCATGTACGCTACGGACGTATGGAAAAACGTTTTACCGAAAACTTGAATTCGCATATACTTTCGCAAATGGAAAGCCTTACGGGAAAGCAGGTAGGGGCAGGCGAGCGTGCCTTTATTATGCACGGGCCAGAAGAGGTAGACCTTGTGCACAGCGGGCTGGAAGAAACGATGATAACCGCTACCAGAGAGATTATGGATATATGGAACAGTAACCCCAACATACCGGATATGCGCACCGCAGCTTACGTAAATGCTATAAATAAAGTAGGCACTAGCTATGGCGAATTAGGTATTTTTCCTTAATAAATTGTTTTGATTGTTTTTAAGCCCCGGTGAAGCCGGGGTTTTTTATGTCTTTGGGGAGTAGCATAAAATATCCCCTGCCTCATTCATTTTGACAGCCTGCTGTAATAAACTACTTTTGCAGCCGCATGAAATATACATCAGAAATTAACAGACGAAAAACCTTTGCCATCATATCTCACCCGGATGCGGGAAAAACAACGCTCACCGAAAAATTTCTTCTTTTTGGTGGTGCTATACAAACTGCAGGTGCGGTAAAAAGCAATAAAATAAAAAAACATGCTACCTCGGATTTTATGGAAATAGAAAGGCAGCGTGGAATTTCTGTAGCCACCTCCGTAATGACATTTGAGTACGATGGGCATCTTATAAATTTACTGGATACACCGGGCCACAAAGATTTTGCTGAAGATACTTTTCGTACCCTTACCGCAGTGGATAGTGTGGTATTGGTTATTGACAGTGTAAATGGTGTGGAACCTCAAACACGCCGCCTGATGGAAGTTATAGCCATGCGCAAAACACCCGTAATTGTTTTTATTAATAAAATGGACCGGGATGGTAAGAATAGGTTTGATTTGCTGGAAGAAATAGAGAATGAGCTGAAGATACAACTGCACCCTATGACGGTGCCAATAAACAGTGGTAAAGAATTTAAAGGGGTGTACGATCTTCATCAAAAAAGCCTGGTATTATTTACCGCAGGTACAAAAGCAAATGATGAAAACATGGTAAAAATAACCGACCTGACTGATAAAATTTTAAATGAAAAAATAGGGGATAGAGACGCCAATACTTTACGGGAAGATGTGGAACTGATTGATGGTGTATATGGAGAACTGAACGAGGCTGATTATTTAAGCGGCAATACCGCACCTGTTTTTTTTGGCAGTGCAGTAAATAATTTTGGAGTGAAGGAAATGCTGGATACTTTTATACGCATAGCTCCTACGCCACGCCCACGCCACACTACCACAAGAGATGTGAACCCGGAAGAAGAAAAGTTTAGCGGATTTATTTTTAAAATACATGCCAACCTCGACCCTAAACACAGGGACAGAATTGCATTTTTGCGGGTATGCAGTGGCAGGTTTAGCCGCAATACGTATTACGAACATGTGCGGCTGGATAAGGATATGCGTTTCAATAATCCCTATAGTTTTCTTGCCCGCCAAAAAGATGTAATCGAAGAAGCATACCCCGGCGATGTGGTGGGTTTATTTGATACAGGAAATTTTAAAATAGGCGATACCCTTACCGAAGGTGAAAAGTTTTATTTTACCGGCATACCGAGTTTTTCGCCGGAGATATTTAAAGAAGTGCTCAATAAAGATCCTATGAAAACAAAGCAACTGGAAAAAGGATTGAACCAGCTTACAGATGAAGGAGTAGCACAGCTTTTTACCCAGTTTGGCGGCAATAAAAAGATAATAGGTTGCGTAGGAGAACTGCAGTTTGAAGTAATACAATACCGGCTGCTACAGGAGTATGGCGCATCTGTACAAATGAACAGTCTGCCATTTTTTAAAGCATGCTGGCTCACTGCAAAAGATCCTAAAAAGCTGGAAGAATTTACAAAATATAAACTGGCTAATATTGCAGAAGATAAAGACGGACATGTGGTTTACCTTGCACAAAGCGAATGGTTTTTAAACACAGAAATTGCTAACAATCCGGATATTACTTTTCATTTTACAAGTGAGATTCACAAGGTGGCTCGCTAAATTCCTTCGAGGTGCTTTTAAACTTTATTATTTATACAATAATTCTTTATTTAAAAATTACGGTACCCAGTTCCCTTGTAATATGTTGCTCTTCAATTTTTAATGCAAGGTGTGTTTTTAAAAATAAAAACTGATCTTCATCTGTGCTGGCTTTTTCTAACTGACGCTGATTTTCATCAATCATTTTTTTTAGTTTACGCAGTTTAAAATAGGAGAGTGTAGAAATAACTTCTTCTTTAAAATAATCTTCTCTTGTGGCAATTTTTCCTTCGTAGTGTTTGTTCCAATTTATGCTTATTTCTGTATTAGTTTCCATTAATTGTAACACTAAATTATTTATCTCTTCATTTTCGTAATATAAAAAATCTTTTTCCGTAGGGCTGTTTCCTTCATCATACCAGCGGCGATAAAGCTGTACAATATCTACCAGTTTTTTATTTTCGATCATAGCTTCCAGGTCATTGTTGTCTATCTCCTTAAAAATATAAGCAGCTACACTATTTTCTTCATCCCATTCTTTTATGCCAAATTCTATCAAACTACGCACTATAGCTCGTTCCTGTAGTTCATCTGTATTAAAAAGAGCAATTATTTCTCCATTTTCATCTGCTGCTATAGTTGCATCCGGTTCAGAAATTGGCGCTGTAAAAACTGTATTTTTTCCTTCATCTTTTTGAACTTTTTCTCGGATAAATTTATTTACCAGGTCATTAAAACCAGCCTCTTCAATTTTTAATAATTCTGATACCTGCTTAATATAGTCCTGCCGCCGTGTAAAATGTTCCGCCTTCGTAATTTTTGAAATAGTTTCTGCTATCTGGCTCACCACTGTAGATTTTTTTGCAGAATCATTGCCTGCATCCTTTAGCGAAAGACTTAATTGAAACAGTACAAAATCCTGTTTATTATCTTCTACAAATTGTTTAAAAGCAGTAGCTCCTACTTTGTTTACATAACTGTCCGGGTCTTCCTTATCCGGTATTAGTACAAGCCTCACATTAAGCCCTTCTTCCAGTGCAAGATCCATCCCCCGCAATGCCGCTTTTATACCTGCGCCATCGCCATCATAAATTATTGTAAGGTTTTTGGTATATTTTTTTACCAGCCGAAGTTGGTCTGGCGTAAGAGAAGTACCGCCGCTTGCCACTACATTTTCCACACCTGCCTGGTGCAGGCTCACTACATCTGTGTAACCCTCTACCAGCAGGCATTCATCTGCTTTGTCTATGGCCATACGGGCAAAATAAGAGCCGTATAAAATTTTGCTTTTTACATAAATTTCATTCTCGGGAGTATTTATATATTTTGGTGCCTTATCATTATTTTTTATAAGCCTTGCACCAAAGCCAAGCACTTTGCCACTTTGATTATGAATAGGGAAAATGATACGCCCCCGGTAATTGTCCCGCAACTTTTCATCTCTTAAAACCACCAATCCGCTTTTTTCCAAAAGCTCACTATTGTATTGTGCAGTTACGGCAGCGTTTGCAAACTGATCTCCGTTTGCCGGGCAATATCCCAGTTGAAATTTATCAATAATATCCTTTTTAAAACCACGTTCAGCCAAGTAACTCATGGCAATATCCTCACCCTCGCTGGTATGTAAAAGTGCATTTGTAAAAAACTGCTGGCCAAAGTTGTTGATGATGTATAAGCTATCACTTGCCTGCTGTTGTAAACGAACTTCGGGGCTTACTTCAGTTTCTTCAATCTCTACCCCATATTTATTTGCCAACCACCGAAGTGCTTCTACATAACTATATTTTTCCAACTCCATTAAAAATCCAATGCTGTTACCGCTTTTGCCACAACCAAAACATTTATAAATTTCTTTGGCAGGGGATACTGTAAACGATGGAGATTTTTCGTTATGAAAAGGACAAAGCCCCATGTAATTGGCTCCCCGTTTTTTTAATTTTACAAAGGAACCTACAATATCAATGATATCTATGCGGCTTTGAATCTGTTGTATGGTATTTTGACTTATCACAATTTGAGGAAGGTAAAATTAAGGATTTTTAACAGCCTTCAAACAGCTAAAAACATTGCTGGCATAATTTATGAAATTGTGTGTGAAAATTTCTTATTTACGTATGAAAGGGTATCTTTAACCCCTAATTAAAATTGAATTATGAAAAAAATTATTGTTCTTTCTTTGAGCCTGTTATTAGGCGCAGGCTTATTTGCTCAAAACTTAGAAGCGCTGGATGCATTAATGAAAAAAGGTAATTACGCAGAAGCCAAAGCTGGTATTGATAAAATAACTGCCGACCCAAAAAACGCAGACAAGGCCAATGTTTGGTATTATAAAGCCACCGTTTATAATAATTATTCCAATGATAGTACATTGGCTGCTGCTATAGCTTTCGATTTAAAAACGGAAGCATTAGAAGCCTATAAAAAAACACAATTATTAGATAAACTGGATGTGTATTTAAAAATGGATTCTTACCGGCCCTACCTCTATGTATATTCCGGGTTTTATAACCTGGGAGCAAATCAATTTAACAAAAAAGATTTTGAAGGTGCATATAAATCTTTTAACAAAGCGCTGGAGGTAAAAGATTTTATTTTAAGCAAAAAATATGAGTATGCAGATCAAAAATTAAATGTAATAGACACAGCTTTGCTTATGAATGCAGGTGCTGCTGCTATTAATGCAAAAAACGAAGCCGGTGCTGTGGGTGCATATAAAAAACTGGCAGATGCAAATGTGACTGGCCCGGATTATGAGAATGTGTATTTATACCTCTCAGGATATTATAATGGCAAAAAAGATGATGCTAACCTGCAAACTGTATTAGCAAAAGGAAAGGCAAATTATCCTAAAAATAATTACTGGAACGAAATAGAAATGGATAAGCTTACCAATGGCGGAGATAAAGGAGCCATGTTTGCTAAGTATGAAGAATTATATGTAAAAAACCCTTCTAACTTTGCCAACGATTATAATTATGCTGTGGAATTGTACAACAGCATTTATGGTAAAGATGCAAAAAATACTGACCCTGCTGCTAAAGAAAAACTAACAGCAGTTCTAAAAAGTGCAATGGCTGTAGATACTTCAAAAGACGCTACCATGCTGCTTACAAACCACCTCTTTAATTATGCGGCAGATTATAGTACTTCTGCAGCAGCAATAAAAAGTATAAAACCAGAAGATATAAAAAAGAAAAAAGCACTTACTGCACTTGCAAATGCTAAAATGGATGAAGTAATACCTTTTGCAGAAGTGATGGTAAAACATTACCAGGAAAAGCCACCGGTAAAATCATCACAAAAAATTAATTATAAAAATTCGCTTGATTATTTAAGTGATATATATAACGTAAAGAATAATCCTAAAAAAGCTGCAGAGTACGATAAAATAAGAGAGGGAATAAAATTTTAGAATAAATTTTTAATAAGCTTAGAATGAAGAGGGCTGTCATTGAATATTTTGACAGTCCTTTCTGTTTAACTAAGAGCAGCATTTTTGTAAAATATACATTGCTATATAAAATTAGCTCTACCTTTTGGTTTATAATGACTATTTTTGCATTCTTAAAAAATCATGCCGTAACATGATAAGCGTCTTTAAGCAAACAAAAGGCTATCCATTTCAGCAAATACATCATTTGCACGGCATGTAATAAAATTAAAAATTATATACGTTACATGAAATTATCTCAGTTTACTTTTGATCTTCCATTAAATTTAATTGCCCAAAATCCTGCAAAAAAAAGAGAAGACAGCCGCATGATGGTGATAAACCGCAAAACTGGCAATATTGAAAACAGGCATTTTAATGATATTCAGGAATATTTTAACGATAAGGATGTTTTTGTAGTAAACAACACAAAGGTTTTTCCAGCACGTATGTATGGGCGTAAAGAAAAGACAGGTGCCAAAATTGAAGTTTTTTTACTAAGAGAGCTTAATAAAACAAACAAATTATGGGATGTAATTGTGGATCCTGCCCGTAAAATACGTGTAGGCAACAAATTATATTTTGGAGAAAATGATGAACTGGTAGCAGAAGTAATAGATAATACCACCAGCCGTGGACGTACTATACGTTTTTTATGGGATGGTACAGAAGCAGAATTTAGGCAGATGCTGGATTTTATGGGAGAAACACCATTACCCAAATATATAAAACGCACGCCGGACGAAGAAGACAAAGAACGCTATCAAACCGTATATGCAAAACATGAAGGTGCTGTAGCAGCACCCACTGCCGGCTTGCACTTTAGTAAAGAACTTATAAAAAAACTGGAAATTAAAGGTGTACGTTTTGCAGAAGTAACTCTGCATACAGGTCTTGGTACTTTTAGGCCAATAGAAGTAGAAGACTTAAGCAAACATAAAATGGATGCAGAATATTATCGCATTGAAGAAACTGCATGTGGTATTGTAAATAAGGCAAAAGAAATAGGCCACAGAATATGTTCTATAGGCACTACAACTATGCGTACTATGGAAACATCTTACACAGCACAGCATCTCTTAAAACCATCTGAAGGCTGGACAAACCACTTTATACACCCGCCATATAATTTTAATATTGCAGATTCTCTTGTTACCAATTTTCATTTGCCAAAAACAAGTTTATTGATAATGGCATGTGCTTTTGCAGGCTACGACCTTATGATGGAAGCCTATAAAAAAGCTATAAAAGATAAGTATCGCTTTTTTAGTTACGGCGATGCAATGCTTATTATCTAAATAAATAATTAATTTTTATAAATCCCCCGGAATTTCTCCGGGGGATTTTTATATTACTATGATTATAAGTTATGATAAAAAGCAGTAGGGTAGCTGTTTAAAACTTTATTTATTTTTTGAGTAAAGTTTCAACATTATTCTTGTGCTAACCCAGGCAGCAGATATTAAACATAATTAATTCTTTCAGGCTTTAAAAATACCGTCTTGTGGGTATAATAACGCCGGAATATTTTTACGATTTTTGATTTGTAAGCAGGGGCTAATAGAAATATCATTCATGGAAGAACACGAGGATTTATTATAGGATTTCCGGGATTTATTAAGATTTTCTTCTTCATACACAAGATCAGGGCTGCTTTTTAGCGGCCCTCTTCGCCTTTCTGATAATGGAAAATGCGCTGTTGATGTTATTTTGAATGATAATGATAAATTGAATTGTAAATATTTTATCCGAGCATTTACTATACAAACCTCAAATCATCATTTTATAATTAGCATATCAATGGTTTTTAACAACGAAATCTTTTAAACAAGTAATCTTTGTAAAGAAGGATCATTTTTGTTTCGTAATTTTACAATACTGTCACGGTTTTAAGATAATATTTTTTATCTGGAATCTAACATCTAAAATGGGGCCGTTTTGGTTTTGACAGCATAGATCTTTGCAGGTGTAAGCATGTAGTGCGTTGCGTTATTAGCACTTTAATCTGAAAACGAAAAACTCAAATGGCAATACTCAGTATGCCATGGCTGCTTAGTCGATAGACTTGCAACCGTTAGGGCCGCCGAGCAGGTTTTATTACTGCCAAGTTCCGCCGCCGACATCAAAAAAAAGTGATATGCTGCAGCAAAATGATGTGACTGCTGCT
>JANXXM010000052.1 GCA_025350645.1 Ferruginibacter sp. | reverse complement strand
AATAATAAAATTGAAAAGGGTTTCAATTTAGTCAATTGAAACCCTTTTCCAATATGCTTTTTAAAAGTTTTTACCAACCATTTTTGACTACATTGTCATTAATTTTCATATAGTGTGCGAGTGATAACTGTAATAATTTCTACGAAAATATATTAAACCTATTAAAAAAATAAATTCCCCCCGGAGAACCGGCGGGAATTTTCTTTTAACCCTTAAAACAACCAACATGAAATTAGCTGAGATAATAAAACATACGGGCTAAGTATAAATATGGTTTTTAAATGTGGATAACAATTATACCAAGGCAATATCCAGCACCTGCAACATTGTTTTTACATAATGAAATTTCATTCCTTTAATAAATAAGGGATTTATTTCTACCACATCTTTTTCATTGATGTAGCACATAATAATTTCTTTAATGCCGGATCTTTTTGCCGCCAATACCTTTTCTTTAATGCCTCCTACAGGCAGTACCTGGCCACGTAAGGTTATTTCTCCCGTCATAGCCAGAAAAGGTTTTACTTTTCGCCCGCTAAATGCACTTGCCAGTGCTGTCATCATCGTTATACCTGCACTGGGTCCGTCTTTAGGTGTTGCACCTTCCGGCACATGAATATGCGCATTTTTTTTATTGAGCATTTCTATATCCAACCCTGCTTTTTTATAGTTCGCTTTAAGCCATGTAAAAGCTGTACTAGCGCTTTCCTTCATCACATTACCCAGGTTACCGGTAAGCTGCAGGTCGCCTTTACCATCGCTTAGCTGCGTTTCTATAAATAAAATATCTCCGCCTACATAAGTCCAAGCAAGGCCTACTGCCACACCTGGTATATTGGCTGCTTTATATAATTCGTTGCTATATCTTGGTTTGCCCAATATTTTCTCTACATCATTATTGGTAATTGTAGCTTTAAGTTTACCTCTCATTACCATTTCTTTTGCCTGGTAGCGCATAATGCTAGCAAGCTGCCTGTCCAGTTCTCTTACACCACTCTCCCTTGTGTAATCTGCTATTACTTTTTCCAAAACAGTTTCGCTTATTTTAAAACTTTCCGGTTTTAATCCATGCATTTCCTTTTCCTTTGGAAGCAAGTGCCTTTTTGCAATTTCTATTTTTTCTTCTATTGCATAGCCGCTTAGGTCAATAATTTCCAAACGGTCTCTTAGGGCGGGTTGTATATTGCTTATACTATTTGCTGTTGCAATAAAAAGTACTTTACTCAGGTCATATTCCAGCTCCAGGTAATTGTCATAAAAAGTGTTGTTTTGTTCGGGGTCTAGTACCTCAAGCAATGCAGAAGATGGATCTCCCCGCTGGTCTGCACCCACTTTATCTATTTCATCTAGTATCATTACAGGATTACCACTTTTCGCTTTGCGTATAGATTGCAAAATGCGGCCTGGCATAGCACCAATATATGTTTTACGATGCCCACGTATTTCACTTTCATCGTGCACACCTCCTAAACTTAACCGTACGTATTTTCTGTTTATAGCTGCTGCTATACTTTTGCCCAAACTTGTTTTACCAATACCCGGAGGACCTACAAAACAGAGTATCGGGCTCTTCATATCGCCTTTTAATTTTAGCACAGCCAGGTATTCCAATATCCGCTCTTTTATTTTGTGCATGCCATAATGGTCATGGTCCAATACTTTTTTTGCTTTTTTAAGATCATAAGAGTCATTTGTAAAATCATCCCAGGGCAGGTCAAGCATTAGGTCCAGGTGGTTATATACTACAGAATAATCCGGGGTAGAAGGGTGCATACGCTCAAGTTTTTCTACGCCTTTTTTAAACATTTCTGCGGCAGCTTCACTCCATTTTTTTGACTCAGCTTTTTTTTGCATTTCCTTTACCTCTGCTACGTTATCGCCACCCAGTTCATCTTTTATGGCTTTCATTTGTTGCTGCAAAAAATATTCCCGTTGCTGTTTATCCAGTTCACTCCTCGTTTTATTGGTTACTTTGTTTTTTAGCTCGGCGTATTGTAACTCGGTATGCATAAGCCCCATCAATAATTCCGCCCTTTGCTTAAGATCACTTATCTCCAGTAATTTTTGTTTTTGCTTTAAATCCGTACTTAAATTACTGCTTACAAAATGTATAAGAAAAGATGGATTTTCTATATTTTTTAAAATGATGCCAGCTTCGCTTGGTATATTAGGTGAGAGACCAATAATTTGTGCAGCAAGGTCTTTTATACTTCCTACAATAGCATCCAGATCCGGATCAGTTTTTTTTTCAGCTTCATCCAGTATTTTTATACTCGCCTTAAAATAGGGTTCTTCGCTGGTAATTTTTTCAATGGCAAAACGTTTTCTGCCTTGTATAATAACGGTTGTGCCGCCATCAGGCATTTTAATTAATTTTACCAGCTTTGCAACAGTGCCTATTTTTTCCAAATCTTTTATTTCAGGCTCTTCCACATTGCTG
Source organism: Ferruginibacter sp. (assembly GCA_025350645.1). GTDB lineage: Bacteria > Bacteroidota > Bacteroidia > Chitinophagales > Chitinophagaceae > Ferruginibacter. The sequence goes on along the minus strand of JANXXM010000052.1, from coordinate 34,174 downwards.
TCTTTTTGTGCCACCACGCCTACCAACTTGTCAGCCTTGTAAGCATCTGTAACCGCTTTTATACTTTTATCCCGCCCTACAGTAATAGGAATAACTACACCGGGAAACAACACTGTATTTCTTAGCGGTAATATCGGAAGTTCTTCTGGAAACACCTGTTCATCACCATTTCCATCTTCATCTTCGGTAAGCGGAATGATCGGCATAAACTCCATTTCATCTTCCTGCCCCTGTAAAAAAAACTTTTGATCCATTTATATAATTTAGTTCGTCAATTTGGCAAAAATAGCCGGTAATATCCGTAATTTTTTGCGAATGCTGTAAAAGACAATATTAATGCCATGTTGATGCCTTACTAAATTGATAAATCATCATTCATAAATGATAATATGAGATTAATAAATAACACAGTGCTTTTTTTACAGCGCCAATAAAAACTGCATCACATCTACTCCATCTGCATAAGCAAATAATTGTGGCTGCTGCGTATTACCGAAGGGTATAAAACCACCTCCTGTTATGCATTGAATACTATCATTTTTGTCTATTAATGCAATCAGCTTGTTTTTATCTGAATAAAATTCATAATTAACCACACTTACGGGTGTAAAAAAAGATGTGTTTTCTATTAGAAGGGTAGCATCATTTGTCATGTAATAAATATTATTGAGCAAAATAATAGACAGCTGGTAATCAAAATTATTTTTATACTTATGATGATCTGCAAAATATTTGTAGGGTTCAAAAGATTTTAGCAGCGCAACAAAATCATATTCTGCAGGCACATATATTTTGGTAACATTCCTGCAACCCAGCCCAAAATACAAATGAATATCATTTGCAAGTGCAGCAAGTTCTTTTGCTGTTTCTTTACCCGTAAGTATAGCCACTGATGTTCTGTTTTTGCGGATGATGTTGGGATATTTGCTAAAATATTCTTCAAAAACAATAGCCGAATTGTTGCTGCCTGTTGCAATATATGCGTCGCAGTTTTTAAGCATTTCTGCAAAGCCAATATGGTTTTGTATTTCCACATTCCAGCTATATAAAACCTGTACAAGGTGCTTTAGCAACAAATCATCTTTAGCAGATAGCTTTATAGTTTGGTAATGCCCGCTTATAAATACGCAAAGCATATCATGAAATCCTACCATTGGGATATTGCCCGCCATTATAATTCCAATATTTTTGGTAGTAATAGTATCATAAATCTGATAATGCTGAGCCCATGCAGAAAGTTTATCCTTGTCCAGAAAATTATCTGCAATATTATCTGCCGCTGATTGTATAAAGTGAGGTGTAAACCAGCCGTTTTTATGATAAGCCTGTAATTTTATTTCCTGCCATTCTTCATTATTAGCTTTTAGGTAGTTCCCTAATTTCGCCATTAGTTCAATTCTTTCTTGTAAGATCATCCCGTTATTATTAAATTGCATCAAAAATACAAAACAGATGGCTATAAAAATAACCGACGAATGTATCAACTGCGGCGCATGCGAACCAGAATGCCCTAATAATGCTATTTATGAAGGTGGTGTAGAATGGGCTATAGCTGATGGTACTAGCATAAAAGGTTCGTTCACTTTAATGGATGGCAGCATTTTAGATGCCGATAAACGCAACAGCCCTGTAGCTGTAGATACTTATTACATTGTTCCCAATAAATGTACAGAGTGCCAGGGTTTTCACGAAGAACCACAGTGTGCTGCTGTATGCCCGGTAGATTGTTGCGTGCCTGATGAAGATTACAGGGAAACAGTGGAGCAGTTGATGGACAAAAAAGTTCGTCTCCATATTTAACAAATATATTTATTACCCGCAAGCGAAAGTATAGTAAATGCTTTCGCTTTTTTGTACAGGCAGTATTTTATTTTACTACTGCACAAAAAGCCGTTAAAAATAAGGCCGCCGAGGTTTTAAATTTTAGTTACCTTAACCTTTTTATCTATCTTGCTAATTATGATTATGAGGCATTATCTGTATGTTATTTCTTTTGTATTGATTGTATTGCCAGGCTGTAATTTTTACAAAAAAAAGCCGGTGCTTCAAACCGAAGATCCAAAAATAAGCCTGCTAAAAGCAGACAAAGATTTTTCTGAAATGAGTGCTGCAAAAGGGATGAAAACTGCTTTTTTGGAATATATTGACAGTAATGGTGTTTTGCTGCGGCCAAATATTATGCCCATTGCAGGTGCAGATGCAATAGATTATCTCATTGCCTTAAATGATACCGGATATACTATGACGTGGCAGCCAAAAGCTGGATCTGTGGCTGCCTCTGGCGATATGGGGTATACTTATGGAAGTTATATTTTGCAACCCAAAATAACCGATACTACTTTTTATGGAACTTATGTAAGCATCTGGAAAAAAAATGCCGATGGTAAATGGAAACTCGTATTAGATAGTGGTAACGAAGGCATTGGTAACGAAGATCAACAGAAAATAAAATAAGTTTAAAATTTTACAGGGCAATGATAAAAAAAATAGCACTTGTTACTGGTGGATACTCTGGAGAGGCTGTAATTTCTTACAAAAGTGCAGCTACCATTCTGCACAATATAGATACCGCAAAATGGGAATGTTATCTCATAGATATTACAACGAAAGGATGGCTGTACACCTCATCTCAAAATGAAAAAACGGCTATAGATAAAAATGATTTTTCGCTTAGCATGGGGGGAAATAAAATTTTATTTGATGCGGTACTTATAGGCCTGCATGGTACGCCTGGCGAAGATGGAAAATTGCAGGGTTACTTTGATTGTCTTAACATACCTTATACTTCCTGCGATGCAGCTACATCTGCACTTACCTTTAATAAAAGATATACGGTGGCGGTAGCCGCATTTGCAGGCATTCATGTAGCCAGATCGCTTCATCTTTTTAAAAATGATAACACAAAAGCAGAAAGTATTTTGCCTGAGTTACACCTGCCCTTTTTTGTAAAGCCAAACAATGGTGGAAGCAGTTTAGGTATGAGCAAGGTGAACAATGAGAATGAACTACAACCTGCATTGGACAAAGCCTTTAAGGTAGATGAACAGGTGCTTGTAGAAGAATACATTGCAGGCAGGGAGTTTACCATTGGTGTATTTAAAAGTAAAGGGCAAATAATTACATTACCCCTTACGGAAATTATTACTAGCAATGATTTTTTTGATTACCAGGCAAAATATGAAGGCGCAAGCCAGGAAGTAACACCAGCAGACCTACAGGAAAATGCAGCAGAAAAAGTGCGTGCTGCAGCAAAAAAAATATATGCAGTATTTAATTGTAAAGGAATTGTGCGGATTGATTTTATATACAACGAACAAAAAAATGAACCTTATATGTTGGAAATAAATACAGTGCCCGGGCAAAGTGAAGCAAGTATTATACCACAGCAGGTAAAAGCAATGGGATGGAGTCTTAAAGAATTTTATTCTGCATTAATAGAGCAATGTTTTGTATAAAAATTTTGGATAAGAGTGATGGATAATTAAGAGATAACATATGGAACAAATAGCTTTGTATCTGTCTTAAATTAAATAATATAAATTTTAAGATTAGCTATATTATATTTTAATGCATCTTTATAAAAAGAAAATAATTACGCTGTGTTTAAATTTATAACCAACAGACCATTTTGGGTAAACCTTATTGCGGTAATAGCCCTTACTGCATTAATAATATTTGCGTTTCTAAAAACGCTGGGTATCATTACAAAACATGGCGCTTACCTTACAGTACCTGCAGTGGTAAAATTGCCGGTGGCACAGGCTGTAAAGCTTTTAGAATCCAGAGGCTTCGAAGTAATTATTTCAGATTCGGTGTACACTGATAATGCTAAAATGGGAATAGTGCTCAAGCAGTTTCCTGAGGAAAATAGTACCGTAAAAGTCAACCGCCAGGTATTACTTACTGTAAACAGATCTACCCTGCCGCTGCTGGATATGCCTGCACTTAAAGGAAAATCCCTAGCGTATGCAATGGATATTTTAAAAAGAAGTCATTTGGTTTTAGGAGATACCACTTTTAGAACAGATTATATGATTGGTGCAGTGCTGGAGCAGCATTATAATGGAAATAGTATAGAACCCGGTGCAAAAATACAATGGGGCAGCAAGGTAGATCTGGTGATTGCTTCTGGTCTTTCCAATGAAAATATTCCGGTGCCCCAGCTCGAAGGATTAACCTTTAGCGAAGCAAAATCTATATTGGAACAAAACGGTATTTTAGTAGGTGCCGTAATTGCAGATAATGATGTAAGAGATACACTTAATGCCTTTGTGTACTGGCAAAACCCACCACGTTTTAGTGAGGATAAGCAACTACGGTATATTAGACCGGGCCAGATAATGGATGTAAGAATATCTGCAATATTAAAAACACAAACTGACAGTACACTATTAAATACACCATAAAACATGAAGACAATTTCGGTAGCAGCGCTAAGAGAAAAAATAGAAAATAAAGAGCATATTAATTTACTGGATGTAAGGGAACCTGCCGAAAGAGCAGAATTTAATATTGGAGGTGCTTTTATTCCGTTGGGGCAGATAGTAGCAATGCAAACAGACGAAATAGACAATCTTAAAAAGGAAGAAATTATATGCTATTGCAGGAGCGGCAACAGAAGTGGACAAGCCTGTTTAATACTGGAAACAATGGGTTTTACCAATGTGGTAAATGTGGAAGGTGGTATGCTGGCATGGCAGGGGTAAGGTTAGGAATTTTGAATGAGGAATTAGGAATATACTTTTGCAATAATGACTTTAAACAAATGAAGCTAAGCTGTCTCAAAACTAATTTATAAGCACCGAGAATTGCCCAAACGAAATTTTTCTCCACCACCTACTTTACCGAATAAAAAGAGGCTTTCTAGTACTTTTGAGAAAGCCTCTTTTATTATCCATTTAAATTTCATTTCATTACTTCATCAATCAAAACGAATATTTACGCCTGCATAAAAATTTACCGGCGCCATAGGAAAATAATAATTTTCTGTGGTTAATGCTCCACCGCCTGTATAACTGAATGTATAACCATTTGGCTCATATTTTCTGCTGAAAATATTATTTACCTGAACAAAAAAATCTGCATCCTTTATTTTTTTTATTTTGCAGGCATACGCTACACGCACATCTTGTGTGTAATAGCTGCGTAACGTTCTTGCTTCGTTGCTCGTATTATCTAAAAATTGTTTGCTCACATATTTACCGGTAAGCGAAATTAATATGTTTTTTGAAGGTACAATATTGGCTACTATACTGCTGATAGTATTGGGTGAAAATGCAATATCAGCTTTTTTATAAAAATTGGTTTTTTGCCCGGTATAATCGCCTGCTACATTATATTCATCTATATATTCTGTAAAATCTTTTACCTTGTTTTTGCTAAAAGTTACATTGGCATTTATCGTTAAAAAATGTGTGATAACTGCTGCTGCCTGCAACTCTATGCCTGTTCTAAAGCTTTTTGCAATATTAGTTCTTGTATATGCTCCTACGTCATTTATTTGCCCGGTAAGCACCAGCTGATCTTTGTAAAACATGTGGTAAAAATTAGCAGCAGCAAAGTATTTTTTTGTTTTGTATTCTACGCCCGTTTCTATATCATTTAAAATTTCTGGCTTAGGTTGTTTTAATAGTGATGCTTCATAATCGTCTCTGTTGGGTTCTTTTGCCGCACGGCTGTAAGAGGTATATGCTTTAAAATTATTTTTTGTAAAAGTGATGCCTGCTTTGGGGTTAAAAAAAGTATTTTTATCCACTACGCTTAAATCCGGGTTATCTTTAAATCCATTTATGGTATACTTTACGTTTCTTACCTGCACATCTGTAAATATTTGTAAAGCAGGGATAATGGTTTGTGTAAATTTTATAAAACCAGACAGGTCTTTTTTTGTTGCATCATTAAAATAATATCTGTAGTTTGCCGGTACAACCTGCTGTTGCGTTGCAGAAATGATATTGCCAAAATGGTCACCATCATATTGGTTTGCCCCACCACCAATAATGACTTGCGTATTTTTTTTTTCGTACTGCAAAGAAAATATGCTGCCATAAAAATAATTATCCAGCCATAGCCGTCTTATAAGATCTGAGCTAATTATACCAGCAAATACAGGCAAGCCATAATTCTTAAGCTTTTGATCCGCCTTATATTGTTCGTAAAATCCTTTTCCCCTGGTAAGAAAAATTGCAATATTTCCTTTAAAGTACGGGTTAAAATGGTGGTTATAAAATAACTGATATTGAGTTTGGGTATAATCATCTACCTGGTTTTTATAAGGATCGCCGGGCTTTTCTGTACCGGCGGGGTTGTAGGTTCGGTTAGTATCCAATGCCGCTTTATCAATACCATAATATGCCTGATACGTTTTTTCTTTGCCGGAAAAAATATTTAAACGCAGCAAATTTTTGTCAGAAATATATGCACTGCTAAAATAAAATGATTTTAGTTTTGCATTTGCCCTGTCTACATATCCGTCAGATATAATGTTACTCAGCCTTGCATCAACCGTATAATGTTTATTAAAAATACCACTGTTAAAAAGCAACGTATTTTTTAATGAACCGTAAGAACCAGCAGCATTATTAAATTCTATATTTCTTTCTTTTACTACCTCATTGGTACTTAAATTAATACTGCCCCCAAAAGATCCTGCCCCATTAGATGATGTACCTACGCCTCTTTGCACTTGTATACTGCTGGTAGAGGAGGCAATATCCGGCATATCTACAAAGTATGTTCCCTGGCTTTCTGCATCGTTATATGGTATGCCATTTACGGTTACATTTACCCTGGTAGCATCACTGCCACGTATACGTATACCGGTATAACCTATGCCAGTGCCTGCATCGGAATTTATAACTACAGAGGGCGTTTGATTTAATAAAAAAGGAAGGTCCTGCCCCACATTATTTTTCTTAATTTCAGCTTTGGTGATATTAGTTTTTGCAAACGGATTTTTATCTGCAGCACGTATTGCCGTTAATTCCACTGGTTGCAGTATAGTAGTATCCGTTAATTTTTTATTTTGTGCAGATGAAGTAAAGGCACAGAAAATAACACTTGCATATAACAAGATTTTTTTCATAAATATAATTTTGTGCTGAACATCCGGGCAGAGTAGCCGGTAATGTAAAATTTTTCTCCCTTCGCAAGTATTATCTTGTGCAGGTTATACGGGTATTATCTCAGCCTTATTTAAAAAGCACCCCGGAAATTCAGTCGGTTTAAAAGAGCATTCGCAAATGTAAATAAGAATAAAATAACTTTTCAAAAAAACTTTGTAACAAACAGTACTGTTTATGCGTACAGCTACCATATCTACATTTTTTAAAACTAAAATAACAGTATGAAACAATTATTTTTTGCAATCGCCGTATTGTGTAGTATTACCCTAAATGCACAAACAACAGAGAACAGAGAAGTAACAGATTTTAACGCCATAAGTGTGAGTACAGGTATTATTGAAGAGCTTACGCAGGGAGAAATTAATTCATTGTCAATAAGTGTATCGGATGTTAAATATTTACCCTATTTAAAAACTGTAGTGGAAAATGGTACTCTTAAAATATATGTAGAATACAAAGAAAAAAAAATGTGGAATAAGCAGGATAAAAACAGACAAATAAAAGCGTTTGTTATTTATAAAGCTATTAATAAACTTACTGCTGGCAGTGGCGCTATTGTAAATACAAAAAACGCCATCACTTCTCCTGCACTTGCATTAGATATAAGCAGTGGTGCCCAGTTTAATGGGGAAGTAAAAGTTACTGATTTATCTGCAGATCAAAGCAGCGGCGCTATATCAAAATTTACAGGAACCGCCGTAAATACAACTGTAGATATGAGTAGTGGTGCAGTATGCACTGCAAATAATTTTACCTCAGAAAATGCAAAACTTACTGCATCCAGCGGAGCTGTATTAAAAATGGGTGTAACTAAAATGCTTACTGCTAAAGCCAGCAGCGGGGGAACAATAAACTATAAAGGCAACCCAACTTTGGATAAAAATACAAGCATTGGCGGAGTCGTTAGCAAAATGTAATTAAATTTTACTGGCATAATTATCTTTTAAAAAATGGATAATTTTTGCCATAAAGAAATTGAAGCATGAAGAATTTTCTCTCTTTTTTATTTCTGTTATTTGCTGTAGCTGCATTTGGTCAAAAACAATTTGTGGTAGATCCCGATGCAGTGATAAGACCTTTTTCTGGAAGCTTTAATAGCATTAAAGTATCATCTGGCATACGGGTATATGTAAGCCAGGGAGATGAAGAAGCAATAGCAGTAAGTGCCTCAGAAGAAAAATACCGAAAAGGGATAAAAACAGAAATAGAAAATAACGAATTACATATTTATTATAGCGGAGATAGAATAAGGTTTGGGCAGGAAGCGAGAATAAGGGTATATGTTGCCTTTAAAAATCTGGTAGAGTTGCAAGTTTCCGGTGCTTCAGATATTATTATTGCAGGCGAGGCAGCTGTGCCATTACTCAGTATACATCTAAGCGGCGCAAGCAATTTATCTGGTATTATTAATACTGCCGAGTGCAACATAAGGCTTAGTGGTGCAAGCGATGCAAAACTAAAAGGAACGGTGAAATTACTTAACATTGAAAACAGTGGAGCCAGTGATGTAAAAGGATATGAGCTTACTGCAGATAATTGCAATATAAAACTTAGTGGTGCAAGCGATGTTAATATTACTGTTACCGGAATCTTATCAGTAATTGCCAGTGGCGCAAGCAGTATACATTATAAGGGCAACCCGCAATTTAAATTAATGCAAACTAGTGGTGCAAGCAGTATTACAAGAGTAGAATAAAATACAAAAGAAATATTCCCTCAGATGCGCAGATTTTAAAATTAATCTGCTGCCATAAACACTAAGATGGACAAAAGGATTACAAAGAAGTTTTAAAAAATATTTCACTTAAATAAAAAGAAGATCGCTAAGTATAATTTTAAAATACGTTGTGCTCTTCATCTTCTTTACGTTCTTATATTCTTCATGCCCCTCATATTCTTTTCACGCTCTAAATAAAATATTTTGAATCACAACTTTAAACCCTTAAACGGCAAAGCTTGTACCGCAGCCACAGGTACTGCTGGCATTGGGGTTATTAAAGGTGAATCCACGGGAGTTTAAACCGCCTTCCCAATTTATTTCCATCCCAAAAAGATATATACTTTGCGAATTGTCTATAATAAAAGGCATATCATCAATTTCAAAAATAGTATCATTTTCTTTGCGCTGGTCAAAGTCCAGCACATACGTCATACCGCTGCAGCCACCGCCTTTTACCCCTACCCGAAGCTTTTTAGATGCATCAAAATCGGGCTCATTCATTAATCGCTTTACTTCGTTTACCGCTTTTTCTGTAAAATTTACAGGCACTTTTATAACTGGTTCCATTTCTTTTAGTTTGTACAAAGATATTATTTTTTAAAATTGATTTTATTTTATGGTTGTTAATTATGCAGCTGTAATATTAAGCCCAAAGTATTAATCTTATAATTACAAGGTGAACGGTCAATTATTATCCATTATCCTTTCACGCTTCTTAACATCTATAGAATAAATATTATTCTATTATTTTGCCTAAAGATTGGGGACCTTGTTATACCTGCTTTCCTTTATTTTTGCTGCAAAATTTTTTATATGGATTTGTTGACGATTTCAATTGCATTGCTCGTGATCATTTTGGTGGGTATTGGCTATTTAATAAAAGAAATAATTGAAATAAAAAAATCGCTGGGCAGTGCCAGTACCGAAAAGATAAACTTGCAATTGCAGGCCTATGAGCGGCTGGCTGTATTTGCAGAAAGATCTGGCCTTAAAAACCTGATAAGCCGTGCGTCATCTTTTGGGGAAAGTGCTGCCGGGCTTCATGCACAGCTTATAGATACTTTAAAAACTGAGTACGAATATAATGTGAGCCAGCAAATTTATGTGAGCAGAGAAGTATGGGATGCTGTTACCAAATTAAAAGATCAAAACATTTATATACTCAACCAACTGGGTGGTGGTCTTCCACCGCAAGCTACTGCACTGGATATGAGCAAAAGAATTTTGGAGTATAGCCTGGGTACCAACAGCGAGTTAAATTTAATTGTGCTGGATGCAATACAGCATGAGGCGAAGAAGTTGTTGCAAAAGCCCCTCTCCTAACTTCTCCCCGAGGAGAAGAAACATAACTTCAGAAAGCACTTCTGATAAACTCTATCCGCAAAGAAGAGACGGAACTTTCGGTTCATTATTCTTGCCGATGTTTTTTGAATTGGCAATATTGCATCATAGATGTTGTTTGATGACTGGCTGCGGGATGGGGAGGGGCAGTGTTTTTTATACAAATGCCGAAGGCATATTTGGATAAAAAATACCGTAGCCCGCAGCAGCCCGATCTAATGCTGAAAATAATATAAAAGCCCACAGCCCCAAATGCATAATCACTATTTTTGAGGAAATAATTTTAAAAGATATTATGACTCCGATAACCACAGACTCCGGCATAGAAATAAAAGAATTGTACACCCCACAAAATTCACCTTTGGCAGATGTTTCTTTGCCCGGAGAATTTCCTTATACCCGTGGCGTGCAGGCAAGCATGTACAGGGGTAAATTGTGGACGATGCGGCAGTATGCAGGCTTTAGCACAGCGCAGGAAAGTAACAACCGGTATCATTATTTACTAAGCCAGGGTGTAAGCGGGCTAAGCGTTGCGTTTGATTTGCCTACGCAGATTGGGTACGATAGCGATCACCCCCTTGCAGATGGTGAAGTGGGGAAAGTAGGCGTAGCAATAGACAGCATTGAAGATATGGAGGAGTTGTTTAAAGGTATAAATGTAGAAACTGTTTCCACCTCTATGACGATTAATGCATCAGGCTTTATTTTGCTGGCATTTTATGTAGCTCTGGCAAAAAAACAGGGAGCAGATCTAAGAAAAATTTCCGGTACAATACAGAATGATATTTTAAAAGAATATGCAGCAAGAGGCACTTACATTTATCCGCCAAAAGCATCTATGCGTATTATTACAGATATTTTTGAATGGTGCAGCAATGATGTGCCAAAATGGAATACCATTTCTATTTCCGGCTATCACATTAGGGAAGCCGGCAGTACAGCCGTGCAGGAAATTGCTTTTACGCTGAGTAACGGAAAAGCTTATGTGCAGGCTGCTCTGGCAAAAGGGCTGGATATAAATGTATTTGGAAAAAGACTATCCTTTTTTTTTAATGCCCATAATAATTTGTTTGAAGAAGTGGCAAAGTTTCGTGCTGCAAGGCGCATGTGGGCTACCATTATGAAAGACCTTGGCGCAACAGATGAGAAAGCAATGATGTTGCGTTTTCACACACAAACAGGGGGCAGCACACTTACCGCACAGCAGCCACTTAACAATATAAGCCGGGTAACCATACAAACTCTTGCTGCAGTAATGGGCGGCACACAATCACTCCATACAAACGGGTTTGATGAAGCATTGAGTTTACCTACAGAAGAAGCTGCAAAAATTGCACTGCGTACACAGCAAATTGTGGCTTACGAAAGTGGTGTGCCAGAAACCGTGGACCCGCTTGCCGGAAGTTTTTTTGTAGAAGCACTTACAGATGAAGTAGAAAAAGCTGCACTACAGCTAATGGAAAAAATAGATGCAATGGGCGGCAGTGTTGCAGCAATTGAAGAAGGTTTTATGCAGGAGCAAATTGCTGCAAGTGCGTACCAATATCAAAAAGATATTGAGAGCGGCAGTAAAATAAGTGTGGGCGTAAATAAATTTGTAAGCGAAGACATAAATAAAGTTCCGGTTTTTAAAATTGATGAAAGCATACAAAAAATACAAACAGATAAATTGGTATTGTTACGCAAAAAAAGAAATAATGAAAAAGTAAAAGAAATTCTCGCAAGGCTTACTACTGCCGCAAAAGGAACAGAAAACATTATGCCCGTTGTTGTAGAAGCCGTAGAAAATTATTGCACTCTGGGAGAAATTGCAGATATATTAAGGGATGTATTCGGGGAATATTGAAGAAAAGTTTTTTTAAATAAATGTTAAAGCAAAAAAAGTTTGCAGCTATTAAAAGTTTAAAATGCTCTTTTGATTTTTAACTACTCCAACTTATTTCAAAAAACATTTATGAAAAAAACTTTATCCGCAATTATTTTTTTTAGTATTACTTGCAGTGCAGTACATGCACAAAAAAATACTTTACTGGCGCAAGGCTCAACAACCTTTTTATCTGCAAAAAATAATACTAGCAGCGGTAGTTATAATTACTACTCCCGCTCAACACAATTTAGTATTGAACCCCTCATTGGTTATCAATTTTCCAATAACTGGACGATTGGTGCCGCAGCAAATTTTACATCTGCAAAAGATCAAAATGGTGATGATATACAGGTTATATCCAAAACTACAGGGCATAATTTCGTAGCAGGTCCGTTTATACGATATACTAAAAGCATTTCAGATTTTTTTAAAATATACGGACAACTGGATGCAAAATTTGGCAGCTATAAATCAACTTCGGTAAGTAATGGAATTCCTTCACCCATAACACTGACCAACAAAGGATCTGTAGGGCAGGTAAATTTATTTCCTGCTGTATGCTTAAATATTAAAAATAACTTCGGGCTCAACTTTAATTTTGGTGGTTTATCTTATAGTTATAACACACCAAAAAATACAGATAACAGTAATTACAATAAAACCACTGTTGTTGAATTTAATTTTGGAAAGTTAATAAACGTAGGCATATCAAAAAACTTTGGGAGTGGAAAATCAAAAAAATAAAATCATATTGATCTTTATTTTAAATTCTTTATTCATAATTAATTATATGTGGGAATGTATTTCCTCCGCACCATAAAACAGTAGAAATTTTTGGTCTGCTATTGTTGTTGTAGATAAACAAAGCATAAAGTTTTCAACATCATTAGGTTTTTTCCACTATAGATATAAAATTATTGTATTTTTACTACGGTTATATGAATAATAGGCATACATTTTGGCCTTGTCTGTACAATCCACCACCTAAGAAATGCACTTTATATAATTGAAGACAAGGTTTTCTATGAACCTGCACTCCGTCGCTGTTATGTGAATTTATTCATCCAAATTATTTCTGGTTCCTATCTCTAAAATGCTGTACAGTTTTTGTACTTTTTTTTAGTGCTGAAAATCCACAAACCGTATTTATTATTTTAAAAAAATTTCATGAAAAAATTTACACTAATCTTTGCTTTTGTTGCATTGTCTATCGCAGGTTTTGCTCAAACCTGCGCCACCGTTACCACAGGCTTTTTTACACAAACAGGAAGCACGGTTTCTCTCACATTTAATTATATTTCTCCTACACCTGGCTATTTACAGCTTACTGTAAAATGTGGCTTTTATGTAATTTCTGACGAATGTATTATATTGAATGGCAGCGGCACTTATACAAAGCCTAATCTTTTCTGTAGTGGGGGAATTAGTGCACTTACAGCCGTAGCTACAGGGCATTTAGGAAGCTGCAATGGTGCGGTTTGTAGCCAGATTTTAATATTGCCTCCGGGTGGTGGTCCACTGCCAGTTGTGCTTAATTCTTTTACAGGAAAACGTGCAGGTAATAATGTGCTTTTAAACTGGAAAACAGAAAGTGAGTTAAATACAAAGGCATTTATACTTGAGAAAAGTACAGGAAAAGATTTTGAACCCATTACCAGTTTAGAAGCTTCTAATTTATCTACAGGCAGTGTATATACATATACAGATAATAATTTTGTAAAGGGCGTTACGCAATATCGTTTAAAAATGACAGACATTAATGGCTCGTTTAAATACAGCAATATTGTTGTTATAAAAGGTCAGTCTTCTGTAAGCGATTTCACCATCTTCCCTAACCCAAGTAATGGCAATGCAAACATTACTATCACAGATGTTACAGAAGCCAATAATGTAGATGTAATAGATGCTAGCGGCAGGGTTATAAAAACAATAGTGGTAAACAAAAATGTTATCCCGCTTAATGGCTTGCAAAATGGTATGTATGTGGTGCGTATTGCAAATAAAAATACAGGAGAGTTTGTTAGTAAAAAATTGATTGTAGTAAATTAATTTTAATGATGAGGTTTAAAAGAAAAATGAGTAATTACCAACTCTACAATTCACGAATCAACACTCACAAAATCGCCATTTAAAAAAGTGCGCAGGGTCATAGAACCTGCGCACTTTTTTTATACAAACGAATATTATTGGGCAATGGTTTATTTTGAATGAGGCGTTATGAATTATGAACAACAATACACGAATAATAACTTACAAAATTAATATACAAACACCATTTATTGGTCAATTCGTAATGGTGGATTGTAGTGAGGAATTATAAATCATGAATCACAAATGATGAACGCTATAATTCACGAATCACCATCTATAAACTAATATTAACTGTGAATTGGTAATGGTGGTAAATAATTTATAATTCATCATTGGTACTCCTCATTAACTATTTACAATAAAATTAAGCACATCATCCCCCTCTGGCTGTTTTTCTACAAGAAGAGACTGCTGCAGGTTTTCTTCGAATACGGCAGTTTGTTTTATCATCATTATGGCAAGAATTACTGCAGCCAGTTCCACTATATCGCTCACCATATTTGCGTATGTAAGATTGGTAAGATCTTCTACCGTTGAACCCTTAAATACCCTGGTAGCAATGTTTGCAGCAATATTATTTGCTATCCATAATGCCCACCACCAGCCTACAATATCTGCCGGTTTATAGGTAAGCAAATTATCTGTGGCCTGCTGGGTTTTTATCCATATTTCTTTCATGATGCTGTAAGGCCTGCCCAAGTTTAAAAATGGTACAAACCAGGCGCCTGCTGCCCAGCCTGTTTCAAAATTTGTACTTGCCCTGTTAGATAAATACAGGTTATTGTACGCCCTGCGAAACCACAAAATAAATAATACAATGCTTACTATGTACAACCCAACATGAGAAAAGGCAATTACCGCCTGCCGGGCATCGTTTGTAGTAGCTTCACTCGCATTATAATCTCCTTTTTCAACTTTGCGCAATAAAGCAAGCTGCATAAAATTAGATAACAGCGATATAAGCTGCATAGCAATCGTTACATAAAATGCAATAAGAATATTCTTTGCCCGCCGGGCATTTTGTGGAAGCAGGTACATAATAAGCGTTTTGTTTTGGAGATAAATATATTGCAAAATATTTATAAAGTGGTTTACACACTGGCAAAGAAACATTGCTTAATTTTTTTTATAATACAACACATTATTTCATTTAATATAACGTTATGTATAAAAATGAATAAATACCATGATCAAAACCTGCTGTGCTATATTTTTTCTTTTCCTTACTGCTGCTGCATTTTCGCAAACAGGCAGTGATACGACCGCAAAATTAATTGCGCAAAAAAATAACATCATCACCAGCAATACTATTGTGCAAATAGAAAACCTGGGCGAAATGGTTAACACAGAAAACCCCGAAATGCGGCCAACTATTTCTGCAGATGGTAACCAGCTTTTTTTTATCAGGCAAAATGATCCAAAGAATGTAAACTACCAAACCGTGCCCAACTCACAGGATATTTGTTTTTAATAAAAGATACTGCCACCGGCAAATGGGGCAAAGCAAAACATTTAAGCAGGGCAATAAATGGCGCACAATATAATGCAGTGTACTGGGTTTCGGCAGATTTAAATACACTCCTGCTCAAGGGGGCTTATGTGGACGGGCAATACCTGGGAGTGGGGCTAAGCATGCTTCATAAAGTAAAAGAAAACGAATGGACTGCACCCGAGATGCTTAAAATAAGAAACTTTAATAAGTACAGCAATACTGCACAACTGGGCGCCAGTATGGGCAATGACGGGCAAACATTGTTGTTTTACATGACGGAGAAAAAAGATGATTACAACAACAACCTGTTTGTATCTTTTTTGGAAGGAAATGATATTTGGACTGCACCAAAAAACCTTGGCAAAAAATTAAATTTATCAGGCTATAACCAGATGAGTCCTTTTTTAGCGGCTGATGGTATAACCCTTTATTTTAGCAGCAACAGGCCCGGTGGCTTTGGCGAGAGCGATATATGGATGACAAAAAGATTAGACAAAACATGGCAAAAATGGAGTGAACCGGTAAACCTTGGGCAGCCCATAAACACAGAAGGCTCCGAAGCATTTTTTACATTAGATGCCGGTGGCGAATATGCATACTTAACAAGTAGCAATGGCGCCTTTGGTGCAAGCGATATTGTAAGAGTAAAATTATTAGAAAAAGAAAAGCCTGACCCGGTGGTGTTGGTTACCGGAAATGTGTACAATGCAAAAACAAAATTGCCTTTACAGGCTGCATTAACTTATAATACGTTGCCAGATGGAACACAGGCTGGCACTGGCTTATCCAACGGTACAGATGGGTCGTTTAAAATTATTTTGCCTTACGATAAAAACTACAGCATTACCGCATCTTCCGATAAATTTTTTGCCATATCCGAAAACCTAAATCTGGACTCTTTGGTAAAAAAAGGCTTTAAAGAAATTCACAGAGATCTTTACCTGGCACCCATCGAAGTAGGGCAAGTATTTCGCTTAAATAACGTGTTTTTTGATTTTGATAAGTTTAGTTTAAAAGCAGCATCTTTTGTAGAATTGAACCGGCTGGTAAAATTGCTGCAGGATTATCCCGCAATAATTATAGAAATAAATGCACACACAGATAATAAAGGATCTGATGAATACAACATGACCTTGAGTGAAAACAGGGCAAAATCTGTATTGGATTATATTATTTCTAAAGGCATTGCAGCAGATCGTATATCATCACACGGCTATGGAGAAACAAAACCCGAAGCAACTAACGACACTGATGAAGGGCGACAAACCAACAGAAGAGTAGAATTTGTAATTGTGAAGAATTAGTATTAAGTATTGAGATATAAGATGTAATATAAAAGATGTGCGTATTGAGATTTTATATTCAAAAAATAAAATACACTCCAATTTTTAAAGCTAAAAATTGCGAACGTTATTTCTCTTCCACTTCATTAATAGAACAGCATTAGGAAGTCTTGTGTCTCTCCCCTTTCGGGAGAATAAAAGGGGCATTATATCTCTCCGCCTTTGGCCGGAAGGGTAAGAGTGGCTTAATGCGCATAATCCATTTCATAATCTCCCTTTATCCGCTCTATAGACGGATTAAAATACCCAAATTTCACTTCTGGAAATTCTTCATGGATCAGTTCCATAAACTGTTTCATGCCCATACATTCGCCAGTATCGGTAATATTTATTTTACCCAAATACCAGTCAGGATCAATATTAAAATTGCGCCATTGTATCATACACAAACCGGTTTCTTTAATTAGTTGTCGCAGTGCTTCATATTCTGCAATGCTGTCCGTCATGCCCGGGAAAACAAAATAGTTTATGCTCGTCCACGCACCAAAACTGCGGGCCACTTTTAAGCTCTCTATAATATCTGCAAACTTATAATTATTGGGGCGGTAGTATGGCGTATAAATTTCTTCCCGGGCAGAGTTTGTGCTTACCCGTATACTAGTAAGACCAGCTTCGCACAAGGCTTTCACCGCTTTGGGCATACTTCCGTTGGTATTGATGTTGATGCTGCCTCTTTGAGTATGTTTTCTTATTTCAATAATAGATTCTTTTATCGTTTCCCACATGAGCAATGGCTCACCCTCGCAGCCCTGCCCATAACTAATAATCGGGTAAGGCGCCGTTTCTAAATGAGGTACGGTAAATTCTACAATCTCTTCTGCGGTGGGTTTAAAAGTAAGTCTGTCCTGTGTACTGATAATTGTTTCTTCTACCGGCTGAAAAGAAATACAGCCAATACAATTAGCATTACATGCAGGCGATACCGGCACAGGGCACTCCCACCGGCCGAGCGCAAGGTTGCGGGCAGCAGGGCAGGTGTACGTCATGCAGCAATTTTCCATCAAATGTTTTACCAGCCGGTTGTTGGGGTATGCGGTTAATAAATGATTTGTACCCACTTCAATCTCCTCATCGTGGTAGCCCTCACTCTCCTGCCGTATGTCTTTTTCTATGCGCACCGCAGGCACATAAATTTTCTCTGCCTGCCATCCTGCAGCAGTATAACAAAACAGCGGAAGCGTAGGTGCATCGGGCATAGTTTCATACGCAGAAATATACAAACCCGTATGTGCCGGCGGTATAAAAGCCGCCACTGCCCAGCCTTTTTCGCAAATACGCATCTCACCCGTTTTTACATCTATACCAATGCCTCTGCGGCCCGGCAATTCATATAACTGTCCACCTTCGGGCAATAAAATCCATTCCTCTTCCGGTATGGGCATTGCATCCCAGCCACTGCGGCCAGCGGTATACAAGGTTTCATCTTCGTAAATACCACCTTCACCATCGGAGTACATTAAAAAAGGAGATTGGGTAATTGCCTGCTTCATGCTGTAAAAATACTTTTAATTGATTAAACGGGGGAATGTTTTGGGAGATGCGGGGGAGGTTAGATGATGAGTTTGTATAAATTGGATGATATTTTGTTTGGTTTATTTTGTAATCGAGTATTTTATAATATGGATTAAAATTATAACTAATTCCCAATATCATTATAGCAATATTACAATGCGGAGAGCGTTTTATATACCAGCAATAAATGGTTTCCTTTTTTTTAATGCACAATATTCTACTCTATTTTTCTAGTACACATCATAATCAACATACCGTCTATTTCATTTATCGTACTTCTCTATCCACGAAAAGTTTTTCTGATAAATAGCCTGCTTGTTTTTTTGTATAAAAAGAAGAAACGCTTTTGCTACCTCAGACATTTTTTTTTGCTTTAACCAAATTATTCGCCAGTTTTCTGTAAGCGGTAAACCCTTTACAGGAATAATTTTTATATCCTTTTGTTTCAGTTCATTTTTAATACTTAAAATAGATTGTATAGAAAAGCCAAGATCAGCCATCACGGCTTGTTTTACTGCTTCACTGGAAGTTAATTCCAGTTTTACATGCGGTACAATATTGGCTTTTTGAAAATACCGCTGCATGGTTACCCTCGTACCGGAACCTTCTTCCCGGTAAATAAGCGGTATACTGTCAAACAAAGCTTTACTGGATTGATGCATAATTTTAATTTCTGTATTTGCAGCGCAGGTTAAAAATAATTTATTGGGTACCAAAATTTCCTGGTCTATATCAAGTGTTTCGGGCAGTACAGATACCAATGAAAAATCAACTTCATTTTGCTCCAGGCTTTTTATCACTTTTGTTTTGTTGGTTACATCCATTAATAAATCTATGCCGGGGTTGGCCTTTAAAAAATCTTTGAGGTAATAAGGCATCACATATTTCCCCGTAGATACTAAGGACAGTTTAAGCCTTCCAGAAAGTATTCCTTTAAAGGTTTGTGTCTGATAATTAATACTGGCTACTTCTTTCATAATCCTATCTGCAATTTGGTATAATTCTCTGCCAAAGTCAGTAACGTATAATTTTCTACCTACAATTTCTGTTATTGCAATATCAAACTGGGCCTGCAAATTTTTTATTTGTATAGATACCGCAGGTTGCGTCATGTGCAGCTCTTCAGATGCTTTGGTTATACTTTCGTTTTGTACCACTATCATAAATACTTTGAGTTGCTGCAGGGTAAAGTTCATAAAAATTATTTATGGTTTATATAATAAAGATAAATGAAAGTATATGGATTAAGCACTGCAATTTTGCGATATAAAATTATAACCACGATGAATATTACAGTTGCAAAAGGTGACGGCATAGGACCTGAAATTATGGATGCTACATTAAAAATTATTTTGGCAGCGGGTGCAGATATTTTGATAGATGAAATAGAAGTGGGAGAAAAAGTTTACCTGGCAGGCAATCTTGCAGGCATAGCAAAAGAATCGTGGGAAGTTATAAGAAAAAATAAAGTTTTTCTAAAAGCACCCATTACCACACCTCAAGGCGGCGGCTATAAAAGCCTGAATGTAACGACCCGTAAATTTTTAGGATTGTATTCCAATGTGCGCCCCTGCAATAGCCTCCATCCATTTGTAAAAACAAAACATCCGCAAATGGATATTGTAATCATCAGAGAAAATGAAGAAGACTTGTATGCAGGCATTGAACACCAGCAAACGGATGAAGTGGTGCAGTGTTTAAAATTGATAAGCCGCCCAGGCTGCGAAAAAATAGTACGCTATGCTTTTGAATATGCCAAACAATATGGCCGTAAAAAAATAACCTGTTTTACTAAAGATAATATTATGAAACAAACTGACGGGTTGTTTCACCAGGTGTTTGATGAGATAGCAAAAGAATACCCAGAAATAGAAAACGAACATTGGATAATTGATATTGGCGCAGCAAAACTGGCAGATACACCGGAGATATTTGATGTAATTGTGATGCCAAATTTATACGGAGATATCTTATCGGATGTGGCCGCACAAATTACAGGCTCGGTTGGGCTGGCAGGCTCTGCAAATATTGGTGAGCAATGCGCTATGTTTGAAGCTATACATGGCTCTGCGCCAAGAGTGGCCAATCAAAACAGGGCAAACCCCTCTGGCTTGTTACAGGGTGCAGTGATGATGCTTAATCATATTGGGCAAGGAACGGTAGCAGAAAAAGTACAGAACGCTTGGCTTAAAACTATAGAGGATGGTATTCATACTTATGATATTTATAAGGAAGGTACGAGCAAAGAAAAAGTGGGTACCAAAGAATTTGCAGATGCGGTAATTAATAACCTTGGGCAAAAACCTGCAATTTTAAAAGCGGTGAACTACGATAAAAATGCTGCGCTTATATTGCCAAAATACCTACGTAAAGAAGCAAAAATTAAAATACTGGCAGGCGTAGATGTTTTTGTGCACTGGCGTGGAAGCAACCCCAATGAACTAGCAGAAGTTATAAAAAAAATGAACAGTGCAAATGCGGAACTTACTATGATTACCAACCGGGGTATTAAAGTATGGCCAGATGGTTTTGAAGAAACATTTTGTACAGACCACTGGCGCTGCCGTTTTAAGCCATTGAAAGAAAATGACTTTAATAAAAACCATATTATACAATTATTGAGCAGCGCAATTGAGCAAAATATTGATACCATAAAAACAGAAAATCTTTATTCATTTGATGGCAAGCCAGGCTTCTCTCTTGGGCAAGGGCAGTAAAAAAATAAAATAAAATAACATGAATATACAACTCATAAAAGGAAAGTTTACCCCACAGGAAGCCATTGACATTATCACGCAAATGATTAACGTAAAAATAAAATTTCAGGAAAATAAAATTGCAAATAGTGATGGCGAAGAAGCTATTAAAATGAGAGAAAAAAGAATTAAAGACTTGCAGCAGGATTTAAGCAATGCAAGGGAGTATATAGATAATCATAAAGAAAATATCGCCTTACAAAGTGAACTAATATTTAATTAAAATGAAAAAAATACAAAGCTTTAAACTGGTTGATGGAAATTTTACCCCACTGCAGGCCCGCCAGGTTTTGAATACCCTTATCAGCAGCAAAATAAATTACCACTCCATGGAAAAGTTTAGCAATGAAGAGCGATTTGGTAAGGACGCTTCACATTCTTTAAAACGAATAGCAGCATTAAAAAAAGTGCAGGATAAACTAAAAAAGTTTTTTGAATTGAACGATAAAAAAGGGGTAAGTATAAAAATAGATGGTATTATAGAAATAACGATTGTTGAATAAACGTTGATTATAAAATTAATTCGGTTGATGAATAAACCAATTTATATTGTGCAGTATTATTTTTAAAGAATGGCACTTTTGAAAGTAAAAAATGTGATTAAGTTTTTGAATACTAATAAATTTAGTCCGTTAGATTTACTACTTTTGTAGGGTGCTTCTAAAAAAATCTATCAATATCGTTTGGCTCAAAAGAGATTTGAGAAGCCAGGATCATGCTGCATTACAGGCTGCAGAGAATGCAGCCATCCCTTACCTCATTGTATTTTTGTACGAACCTTCTATTATAGCTTTGCCAGATACTTCTTTACGGCATTTGCAATTTCAATATCACTCTGTACTTCAGCTAAACAAAATTTTTAAGCCTTATCAAAACACCGTTCATATTTTTCAGGAGGAGGTGCTGCTTGTTTTTAATTTTCTTATAAATAGTTTTATTGTAGAAAATATTTTTAGTTACCAGGAAACCGGTGTACAAAAAACATACGACAGAGATATTGCAGTAAAGCAATTTTTAACACAGCATCATATTACCTGGAAAGAATTTCAAAGGGATGGAATTATGCGTGGAATAGAGAACAGAACAGGCTGGGATAAGCAATGGTTTATAACTATGTCCGAACCGGTTATTAAAAATACATACACGGAAAGAGAAAAGATAGATATTGTAAATCCATTTCCTCTCGAAGAAAATTTTGAAAAAAGTTTAAAAAATTATCCTAAAGCATACCAGCCCGCAGGCGAAGTTTTTGCTCACAAATATTTTAATAGTTTTTTACAGGAGCGTGGTTTTAATTACAGTAAATTTATTTCTAAACCACTTGCCAGCCGCACATCCTGCAGCAGGTTGTCGCCGTATATTTCGTGGGGAAATTTATCCATTAAACAGGTTTTTCAAGTCACTAATGAAGTTTTAAAAAACACAAATTATAAGCAACCTTTTCAAAATTTTATGAGTCGCTTAAAGTGGCATTGTCATTTTATGCAAAAGTTTGAAATGGAATGCCGTTACGAAACCACCTGTATAAACCGGGGCTATGAATTATTGGAACATGCGGAAAATAAAAATTTTATAAGTGCATGGAAAAGCGGACACACGGGCGTTCCCATAATAGATGCGTGCATGCGCTGTGTAGCTGCAACTGGCTGGCTCAATTTTAGAATGCGGGCCTGCGTGGTATCATTTCTTACGCACCATTTGTTTCAGGATTGGCGGCATGGTGCATATCATCTTGCGCAACTATTTCTGGATTATGAGCCAGGCATACATTACCCGCAGTTTCAAATGCAGGCCGGCACCACAGGCATTAATACCATACGGGTATACAATCCTGTTAAACAATCTAAAGACCATGACCCCACAGGTTTGTTTATTAAACAATGGCTGCCGGAAATTGCAAACCTGCCCGTTAATTTTTTACACGAACCCTGGACGATGACGGATATGGAAGCCAGCTTATTTAACCTGCAATTGGGTAAAGATTATCCGCTGCCAGTTATAGATATTGAGGAAGCTATAAAACCACACCGGGCGGCCATTTGGGCTATGAGAAACACTACGCTTGTACAGCAGGAAAATGCCCGCATTTTAGGCATGCATACCCGCAGAAAAAAAATTAAAGAAGATAATATGAACGATCTTTTTGGAGAGATGAAAACTGATTTGCAAAATAACCAGTAAAGTTTATGTGCAATAAATGCGTTCGCTTTACCAATTGCGTATTTCAATATGCAAGTAATTTGACAAATTATAATTTCTGACCACAGTATTTATTAAACGCTTCGCTATCAAATTTAGCAGCGAAATCTTTATCAATATTAAACTGCAGCAGTTGGTTATTTTTAAGATCTATGGTAAGAATATCATCTTTCCAAATAACCTGCAAAACAGCTGCCCATGCATATTTTTTAATTGGAAAAGATGGATATTCAATGCCATCTTCAGAAAAAATAATTTGCAATTTTTTGTTAGCATAAAAACTAAATAAAGAGAAAATAATCATGAGCAAGGCAAGTAAATAACTTCCCCAAAGCAACCAGATAATTGCTGTTATAAAAAAAGAAATTTCTATAAAAGGTGTTTTTAAATGCTGTTTATTTAGCAAATAATAAATAAGGGGAATAGCATTTACAGCAAGACCAATAATGGCTATCGTATTTGCAGAACCAACGCTGGCTTTCATAAACACAAACCCGAATATAAAAAAATTAAGCAATAAAATAATGAGCGTAATAATTTTATACGTTTTAGCTTTTTCGTTGGGTATATCTATCACATACTTATTCACCGGTAGGGTTACTAAACATAAGAAGATTACACAACTTGTACAACACCCTTGCACCTACGTTCTCATCCCATTCATCATGGCTTACGCCTACTTCATTTAAATCGAACCCAATTATTTTTCTGCCACTTTGCAACAATTTTTTAAAGAGATAAAATATTTCCTGAGTTTCAAAACCGCCTTGCACTGGTGTACCCGTATGCGGACAAAGTTTAGGGTTTAAACCATCAATATCAAAACTGATAAAAACATTTTGCGGCAGCGTGGCTACAATATCATCTGTTATAGCTTTCCAAGTACCGCCTTCGTATAATGTTTCTTTTATGTCTTTATCAAAAAAAGTATTTATACGCCCTTTTGCTTCACACATGTAATCATACTCTTCATCGCAAAAATCCCGTATACCCACCTGCACCAGTTTTTTTATCTCGGGTATTTGTTCCAGTGCATTATACATTATAGATGCATGAGAATAATTAAACCCTTCATACGCTCTGCGAAGATCCATGTGTGCATCTATCTGCAAAATTCCAAAATCCGGATATTGCTCTGCTATAGCTTTAAAATAACCCAGTGGTGTACTATGATCCCCACCCAGCAAACCTACTAGCTTACCTGCTGCAAGCAGTTCTTTAGTTTGGGTGTATACCCAATCATTTAAAAACAAACTGCCTTCATTAATATCTCTTAATGTTTTGCACATAAATTTATTTGCACTTACGGCTTCGCCAAAAGAAATATAATTGATATACAGCTCTGCTTCTTTGCGCAGAAAATCGCTTTTGGTAAGAATTTTTTTATCAGGCATGCGCATATACAACCCTTGTTTCCAGGCATCTTTTATTTCCGGGTCAAAAAGATCTACCTGCAGGCTGGCTTTAAATATATGATCTGCAGCCCTTGCTGTACCTGCATTGTAGCTTACGGTAACTTCCCATGGCACGGGCAGTATTACCAGCCTTGCTTCTTCTTCTGTAAAGGGAAGTCCAAATATATTGTTAGAAGGATTACCTAACGAATTAGGATCAAATTGCGACAGATCTGCCATTGTGCGGTTTTGAAAATTTTTGCAAATATAGGGTTGGTAAAGGGATTTTAAGGCTACAGGCAAATAGCTTAACAAAATGTATGAAAACATAGAAGAAGATGGCAATACACATCTTATCTTCGCCCAAGAGCTAAATAATACGAAACAAATGAGTAAAGAACTTACAAAAAGAGCAGATGATTACAGCCAATGGTATAATGAACTGGTAGTAAAAGCAGGCCTTGCAGATCATAGTGCTGTGCGGGGCTGTATGGTTATAAAGCCTTATGGCTATGCCCTTTGGGAAAACATGAGAGACCAGCTGGATAAACGTTTTAAAGAAACGGGACATGTAAATGCTTACTTCCCGCTTTTTGTACCAAAAAGTTTATTTGAAGCAGAAGAAAAAAATGCAGAAGGTTTTGCAAAAGAGTGTGCTATTGTAACACATTATCGTTTAAAAACTGATCCGCAAAATAAAGGGAAATTAATAGTAGACCCGGATGCTAAACTGGAAGAAGAACTTATTGTGCGGCCCACAAGTGAAGCAATTATATGGAATACTTATAAAGGCTGGATACAATCTTACAGAGACCTGCCGTTGTTGATAAACCAATGGGCAAATGTAGTGCGCTGGGAAATGCGCACCAGATTATTTTTGCGTACTGCAGAATTTCTTTGGCAGGAAGGGCATACAGCGCATGCAACAAGAAATGAAGCCATAATAGAAACTGAAAAAATGCTGGATGTATATGCAGAATTTGTAGAAGATTGGATGGCGGTACCGGTTATAAAAGGAATAAAAACGGCCAGTGAAAGATTTGCGGGTGCAGAAGAAACGTATTGCATAGAAGCTATGATGCAGGATGGCAAAGCATTGCAGGCGGGCACATCTCATTTTCTGGGACAAAATTTTGCAAAGGCATTTGATGTAAAATTTAGTGATAAAGAAAATAAACTGGATTATGTGTGGGCTACGAGCTGGGGGGTGAGTACGAGGCTTATTGGTGCATTAATAATGGCACATAGTGATGACCAGGGTTTGGTAATGCCGCCAAAAATAGCACCGGTGCAGGTAGTTATCATTCCCATTTACAAAGGGGAAGAAAGCAAACCGGTAATTGATGAGAAAGTAGCTACTATTATAGCTGAACTAAAGGTGCTGGGCATAAGGGTAAAGTATGATGATAGCGATAACACAAGACCAGGATGGAAATTTGCTGAGTATGAACTAAAAGGTGTACCAGTGCGTATAGCCATGGGATTAAGAGATATGGAAAATAATGTGGTGGAGCTTGCCAGAAGAGATACCAAAGAAAAAAAATCTGTTTCGCTAAATGGATTAAGCACTTATATAAAAGATTTGCTGCAAGAAATACAGCAAAATATTTACAACAATGCACTTGCTTTTAGAAACGAAAAAACAAGCGTGGTAAATACCTGGGAGGAATTTGTGAAAGTACTGGATGAAAAAGCAGGTTTTGTAGCTGCACACTGGGATGGCACGCCAGAGACCGAAGAGAAAATAAAACAGGAATCAAAAGCCACTATACGTTGCATTCCTTTAAACAATGTACAGGAAGAGGGAAAGTGTATTCTCACCGGAAAACCAAGCACACAGAGAGTTCTCTTTGCAAGGGCATATTAAAAAATATAAAAATTGGCTATAACTTTTTTAAATATTATTGGTTGGTTGCAGCAGCACCAACTACCCTGTTTATTTAAAAAGGTATTTGGTATAGAATGCCCAGGCTGCGGTTTTCAACGAAGTATTATTGCTTTGCTTAAAGGAAATATTGCAGAAAGTTTTACTAATTACCCGGCGTTGTTTGTAATAATAGCCTTCTTTATTTTTTTAATTGTAGAAAAAAAAGTGTCCTTTACTTTTTCAACATTAATTACACAAGTGGGAATAGCAGCAATTTTTATTACTATCTTGGCAAATTATATTTACAAACTAACCTCTTAAATTTATTATTATGAATGAGCAACCCAACCTGATTACCCCCAACTACAACCAGCCAGTAAATTTACCAAATGCTACAGCAGCATTGGTATTGGGTATTATTTCTATCGTAGGTGCATTTTGCTACGGTATTGTAGGTGTTATATGCGGTATTATTGGGCTTGTACTTGCCAATAAAGACAGAAAACTTTTCCTGGCTTCACCAGATCTTTTTTCAGCATCCAGCTATAGTACATTAAATGCAGGGCGGGTGTGTTCTATAATTGGTTTAATTATAGGCGGCATATTTTTATTGATTGTAATTTTTATGATCATTTTTGTGGGAGCAATTTCTATGGGAACCTGGAACTCGGCTAGGTAAGAATAAAATTTATTTAAGAATAACCCCCAGCTATAATTTTTAATGTACATCCTTTCGCATTTTTTTAAAATTTTTAAATAATAGTAATCATGGAACAATTTGGATACGATAAACTAAATGACGTAGGCTTGCAGGTAGATAACGAAGTAAGGCAGCAGCTTAATGAAAGCAGTAAATGGGCAAAATTTATATCTATTACTATGTTTTCATTTTGTGGGGTAATGCTGCTGGTTGGCGTGGTAGCCAGTACAGCTATAACCGGTGTTTTAAAAAAAGTTTTGGGGTATGATGCTTTTGGCTATGCGGATACCGGGATTATTATTGGAATCATCTTAATAGTGGTTGCTATTGTTGCAATAGTATATTATTTTCTGTATAATTTTTCTGCAAAAATTAAAGCTGCCCTTGTTTCGGAGGATAATGAAAAATTAAATGCGGGTATTAGTTCACTAAAAATATTCTTTATTATTAGTGCTATAGGCAGCATAATTACTTTGCTTGCTTCAGTATACAATTTATTGAAAACACAATTTTAAAATATTATTTTATGGATCAATTAGAAGAAAAAAGTATTTTTAATTTGGAACTGGCAGAAGATACCAAAACAAACTTAAGAGGGCTTACACAATGGTTAAACATAAGTGCTATAGTGGGTTTTATAAGCCTGGGCGTTACAATTTTATCTGCAATATATACGCTGATAAATGCAAGCAAGTATGGCACTACAGGTACATCATCTTTGTTTAGTACTTTTATATCGGGCGGTATTTCATTGTGGATAAACCTAACCTTGTATAACGCTGCAAAAAGCATCAACACAGGCATTGCGAATGAAGATCAGGGAGTGTTTGGTTATGGCCTTTCCCGGCTGGCAACTTATTTTAAAATTATTGGTATCATCGCCATTATTTTATTAATAATATTTGCACTTGCATTATTAATAGTAGCAGTAGCAGGCGTTGCGGGAGGTTTTAGGTAATGGGTTTTATTTTCTGCCATACAGGTATATCAAAAATACTATTTCCATTGAAAATATTTCTTTTCAGCCTTTGTGTATTTGCATTTGTTTATTTTATATAAAAAATTGCAGATAAATTTAAACATACAATGCATACCATAATACAAGAATTCATACAAGGTTTTAAAAATACTCTCCATGCACCATAATACACTTGTTCAATGTATACAAGAAAAGACCTCTTACCTCTGCGTGGGTTTAGATACCGATATTGATAAAATACCCAAACACCTGCAGCAAAATAAAAATGCTGTTGTAGATTTTAATAAAGCCATTATAGACGCTACAAAAGAATTTTGTGTAAGCTATAAAATAAACACTGCTTTTTACGAAGCCTTAGGCAGCAAGGGCTGGGAGGCTATGGAAGAAACCGTAAATTATATTCCTTCATCGCATTTTAAAATTGCAGATGCTAAGCGGGGTGATATTGGTAATACTTCATCGCAATATGCAAAAGCCTTTTTTGAAACACTAAATTTTGATGCAATAACAGTGGCACCTTATATGGGCGAAGACAGCATAAGGCCTTTTTTAGAATATGAAAATAAATGGACGATTGTACTTGGGCTCACGAGCAATGAAGGAGCGCAAAATTTTGAAATGAGAAAACTTGTTGCTAACGATACCGACTTGCTTGCTGGTGAAGACAATAGCAATGGCAAAACATACCCAAACCAAAACGAAAATATAAGTCATAATATTCGTACAGAATATTTGTACGAAAACGTTTTACGCACTGTAGCAAAATGGGGAAATAAAAACAATCTTATGTTTGTAACGGGTGCTACACAAGCTACGGAGTTTGAAAACATTCGTAGTATAATTCCAGATAATTTTTTGCTGGTGCCCGGTGTGGGCTTTCAGGGTGGCAGCCTCGCCGAAGTGAGTAAATATGGTATAAATAAAGATTGCGGCTTGCTGGTAAATGCCAGCAGAGCTATTATTTATGCCGGCAGCGGAGAAAACTTTGCTGAGGAAGCTGCTGTAATAGCAAGCCAATACCAGGCAGAAATGAAAATTTATTTAAACAATTTACAATGATTTACTGGCGGTGGTGGATACCCTTATTTGGTTTTATTATGCTCTTTGGTTTCAGCATTATTTATTTTATAGAATGGAAGCGTCCACGGCTGCAACAATTACAGCATATGCACACCATAAAACAATGGCTTGCCGGTTGCTTAAATATTTTTGCAACTATTGTGAGCGGATGGTTTTTTGCATCCTATCTTTTTTTTATATCAGGATATTTTACGGGTTTGTTTGCTGTGCTTACCCACAACATCTGGCTGCAGCGTTTGTATAGCTTTTTGTTTTTAGATGCCATTATGTATGCATGGCACCGCATCAATCATATTTTTCCTGCCTTATGGAAGTACCACGAGCTGCACCACAAAGAAAAAGAACTCAATGTGTTTTCTACTTTTCATTTTCATCCAAAAGAAATAATAATCTCCACTACATGGCGTGCTGTTTTACTTCCGCTTATGGGTATAGAGCCTGCTGCACTGCTTGCCTATAATGCACTCTTTTTTGCAGTGATATTATTTCATCACAGTAACTTTAATATTGGTTATAAGTGGGATAAATTTTTACAATTGTTCATTGTATCACCTGGGCTGCATCATTTGCACCATTCTGTTATTATCCGGCAATCCAATTCCAATTATGGGTCGCTTTTCTCATTCTGGGATAAAATATTTGGCAGCCATACAAAATATAATCAACAAAAAATTGAGTACGGGGTAAAGTAAGTTATTTAAATATTCTGCTTATAGCACTTGCTAAAAGGGATGCCCACTTTGCATATTCTTTTGCAGAAGGATGCAAACCATCTATTGCTAAAAATTCCCTGTCGGCCGCATCAATTTTATATGCCTGCGAAATTTCTAAATGGGTGCAATTGTATTTTTCAGTAATATTTTTGCAAATAATATTATACGCATTTATCTCGCAGGTTATCTTTTCTGTCTTACGGTTTGCAGCAAAAGGCGTGGCGCCCCAATCCGGTATAGAAAATACAAAAACATTTTCATTTTTATAACCAGTAAAAGTAATGGCAAGTTTTAATAACTTCTCAAATTCTACAGCATAATCATCAATATCTTTTCCATCATATTGGTTATTTACGCCAATAAGCAAACTTACAACATCATATTTTTTTAGGAGAATAGTAGTATCAATTCTATCCAGTAAATCTGCCGTTGTCCACCCTGTTTTTGCAATTAATTCAGGAGCATTTATCGCTACATTTTTCTTTCGTAAAATCTGTACAGTCTGGTAAGGAAAAGATTCATTTAATAAAATCTTCTCTCCTATTGTGTAACTATCGCCTAGCGCTAAGTAATTTATCATACTGCAAATCTGGGACTTTTAATACTTCATAGCCAATTTTAATTTTGCCCATAAATCATTATCAAAACTACTTGGTCCTAATAAAGTAGCACCTGCATTATCTCCGAGCCTTACCACCACTATATCTAAACTTGGCATTACATAAATCTTTTTATCATCTTTACCCAAAGCCATTAGCATATCTGCCGGTGCAGCAGGCGCAAGTGGGGTGTTAAAAACCGTTTGAGTACTAGGCACCATGGTGGAAGCTTTTCCATTTAGCCACCATAAGTATCCATAGCTTAAATTATAATTTTGTGAGGTATTGGTCATGGCGGTAAAATAGGTATTGTCATTCAAAATTACTGAGCCATTCCATTTTCCCTTGCTCAATATTAATGAGCCAAACCGGGATGCATCTCTGGTGGTACTGTACATAATATTATTAAACCAAAGGCTGTTTGCCATTCCTGTTTTATCAAATAATTTCTCCTTTAAATAGGTATTCCATAATTTACCACTTGCTATGGCCATCACATCTTGCATTAATCTATATGGGGCATTGTGGTAAGCCCAGCGTGTGCCGGCATCTGCTTTGTAAACCAGGCTGGCAGCATTTGTAGAGTCTGGGGTAGCAACTCCATCATCTAAACCTGTCGTCATAGTTAACTGATGTTTTAGCGTAATTAAATTTTCTTTTGCAAGCTGCAAAGAAGTCCATCCTGTTCCCAAATATTTGGAAGTTTTGTCACCAATATTTATAATTCCATCTTGTTGTGCAATTCCCGCCATAAAGCCAACTACACTTTTGCCTGCACTGTTTAATGGATATTGTGTGCCTTTTGTCCAGTTATTCCAATATTGTTCTTTTACAATTTTGCCATGCTGCAAAACAATTAAGCCATACGTACTTTTTGTAGCAGCATAATCAAATGCCTGTTGCAGCAAATCTTCATCCCAGCCAGCAGCTGCGGCGGTTTTTGTATCCCATACATCACCAGTAAGTGGCGGATAGTAATATGCTTCTGCAATAACCGGAGCTGGTGCAGGAATAACTGTCTCACTATTTTTTTTACAATTGTACAATGTTATGACTACGGCTGACAATAATAAATATCTCGTAATTTTTTTCGACTTTGGTTATAACAAAACGTTTAATTGGGGATATTATTTTGTGGAAGTTCCTTTACCCATTTCCTGCAAATACCCAATGGCAATAATCCTATCAATCCAAAACTGCAATCTATTAAAATATGAAACATAGGTATATTCCTTATTGGCCCGGCAATAAATGCCAAAGGAAATATTGCAACACAGGTTATCATTGCCCAGTCTATAATCCATTTGTTTTTTACAGGATCTTTTAATACACCTACAAATAATATAGCAATCCCAATATGCGCAAACGCAAGCCAGTCAAATCCATAAGCAAGCATAGGATATTTTACATTGGTTTCTGTTATTGCAACAAAAACATCCTGCAACCATTTTTCTGCAAAAGAAGGTATCAGGCAAGAATGACGAAGCAGCCAGCGCAACTCCGTTTCCACGGGAAAAGCGGTAATGCCACTAAGTATTAAAGCAATCATAAAAAATAAAATAAGCAGCCGGATTTTAGTTAGTTTTTGCATCATTTCTCAAAATACAATAACCGTAATTAAATCAAACAAAAAACAAGGTTTTGCTCTATCCTGTTTATCTTTGCGAAGTTTAAAAAATACACTTGAAAAAGGCTGAATAAAGAAAAAATGTATAAATGTGCGACGCCAATGAAGATCCGCATTGCTGCCTTCTTTGCTTGGCAAAAAAATAAAATCTTTTAATAGTAAACTAATTTTGAAATGTCTTAAAATAATCTCAAATCCCCATACTCAAAACTAAATACTCAAATCTCAATACACAACAATGGCTGCAAAAACCGATAATTTTCAATCGCCCGATTATTTTAATGTAGATGATTTATTAACCGAAGAGCATAAGCTCATTCGGGAGAGTGTTCGCAATTATGTGAAGAAAGAAATTTCCCCCATTATTGAAGATTATGCGCAGCGTGCGGCATTTCCTCAGCAAATTATAAAACAGTTGGGAGACCTTGGTTGCTTTGGCCCAACAGTGTCTGAACAATACGGTGGCGGCGGGTTAGATTATATTTCTTACGGCATAATGATGCAGGAGCTGGAACGTGGCGATAGTGGCGTACGCAGTACTGCAAGCGTACAAGGTTCGCTGGTTATGTTTCCTATTTATCAATACGGCAGCGAAGCACAGCGCAATAAATATTTACCAAAATTGGCAAGTGGTGAGTGGCTCGGTTGCTTTGGTTTAACAGAACCTAACCATGGCAGCGACCCCGCAGGAATGCTTACCAATTTTAAAGATAACGGCGATGAAACTGTTACTTTAAACGGTGCAAAAATGTGGATTAGCAATGCGCCTTTTTCACAAATTGCAGTTGTGTGGGCAAAAGATGATGCAGGCGATGTAAAAGGAATAATTGTAGAGCGTGGCATGAAAGGTTTTACCACACCAACAACGCATAGCAAATGGAGCCTTCGTGCAAGTGCAACGGGCGAGTTGGTTTTTGATAATGTGATTGTACCTAAAGAAAATATTTTACCAAATGTAAAAGGGTTAAAAGGCCCGCTAGGTTGCTTAACAAAAGCCCGTTACGGTATTGCCTGGGGTGCCATTGGCGCCGCTATGGATTGTTATCATATTGCTTTAGAATACAGCAAAGAGCGTGTGCAGTTTGGTAAACCCATTGGCGGTTTTCAGTTACAACAAAAAAAATTGGCCGAAATGGTTACAGAAATTACCAAAGCACAATTGCTCAACTGGCGGCTCGGCACATTAATGAATGAAGGAAAAGTTACTCCTGCACAAGTAAGTATGGCCAAGCGTAATGCTTGCGAAGTGGCTACCAATATTTGCAGAGATGCTCGCCAAATGCTAGGCGGCATGGGCATTACAGGAGAATACCCGGTTATGCGCCACATGATGAATTTAGAAAGTGTTATTACTTATGAAGGCACGCATGATATACATTTACTGATAACTGGTATGGATATTACTGGGTTGAATGCGTTTAAGTAAAGAAGCCACTCTCCTATCCGCTCCCCGAAGGGAAAAGAGAAACCCAAGAGATTTTGGCGAAAATTGTAGAGAAAAATTTCTACTTTAATTTATTAAAATCTAAAAATATTAGGAACTGGCTCCTCCTCTTTGGAGAGAGGTTGGGTAAGGTTTTGCAAGCTAAAAAGCAATGCTTTCTTTGCCAGACTAAAACACAGCTATGGGCATCTTCATTGGCGTCGCACATTTCATCTTACTATCTTTTTTCAGCTTTAATAATGCAATAGATTAAGTTCTTATAAAAATGAAGCCAATAAATAAATAGCCATGTATTTATATTTATCTTTAATATTTATATAATAAAA